>JBKPOG010000040.1:0-20985 GCA_046732975.1 Pseudomonadota bacterium | reverse complement strand
GCTTCTTGGCTGGATTGGGAATGAGAATCGCTAGCGCAAATTCTGGGAGACACCAAACCATGACCACCCGACTCGGCCGCCGGGCGCTGGCCGGCGCTGCTGCGCTGTTGCCTGCGGCCAGTTTGATCGGCGGCGCACGGGCGCAGTCTGCCAACGAGAGCACATTCGACCGTATCCGCCGCACCAAGACCTTGCGGATTGCGGCACTGCCCGGCGAGCTGCCGTATTTCCAGAAAGACCTCGCCAGCGGCGAATGGAGCGGGGCGTGCATCGAGATGGCGAAGGACATCGCCAAGGTGTTCGACGCGCAACTGGCGTACGTCGAATCAACCTACGGCAATTCGGTGCTGGACCTGCAATCGAACAAGGTGGACCTCGCGTTCGCGTTGAACCCGACGCCGCAGCGCGCGCTGTCGATCGGCTTCACCCACCCGATGATCGTGCATCCGTTCGGCTGCGTTGCACGCAAGGGACTGGATCCGAATACTTGGGATGACCTCAACAAGCCGGAGGTGCGCGTGGTTTACGACATCGGTTCGTTGCACGAGACGGCGGCGAAGCGCTATTGCCCGAAGGCGCAACTCACCGGTTACAAGACGCGCGACGACTGCACGCTGGCGTTGCAGTCGGGCCGCGCCGATGCGCACATCCTGGCGGCGATCCTCGGCCTGTCGGCGATCGGCAGAAATCCGTCGCTGGGGACCTATCATCTGCTGACCAATCCAACGGTGGCGCTGCCGAGTTGCCTTGGCATCCAGCGTGAGCCGGATCCGCGCTTCGCCGACGTCGTCAATGCATGGATCGACTTCAATCGTGGCACCGGGCAGATTCGCGAATGGCTGCTGGAGGGGCTGAGCAAGTTTGGGGTCACGCGTGATCAGGTACCATCAACGCTGAGCTTCTGATTTGTTCTACCAGTGGGATTTCGCCTTCCTGCTGCGCTATACGCCACTGTTCTGGAAAGGCGTGCTGGTCACGCTGGCCTACACGGCGGGCACCATCTTCCTTGGTCTGATCATCGGACTGCTGATTGGGCTTGGCCGCCTCTCGCGTTCGAAATTGCTGAACATCCCGCTGGTCGCGTTCATCGAGGCGTTCCGCTGCACGCCGCTGCTGGTGCAGATCGTCTGGTTCTATTACGCGTTGCCCGTGCTGCTGGGCATCCAAATCCCGGCCACGGCGGCGGCGGTCGCGGTGCTGTCGTGCTATACTGGCGCGTTCTATGCCGAGATCTTCCGCGGTGGCATCGTCTCGATCGAACGCGGGCAGTGGGATGCGGCACGCGCACTAGGACTGCGATCCTGGCCGATGATGCGCAAGGTGATCCTGCCGCAGGCGGTCAAGCGGATGATCCCCCCGTTCGTCAACCAGTCGATCACCCAGCTCAAGAACACATCGCTGGTGTCGACCATCGCGGTGCCAGATTTGCTGTATCAGGGCACACTGATCACCGCTGATACGTACCGGCCGCTGGAGGTCTATACTGTCGTAGCGCTGATCTATTTCGCCATGCTGTTCCCCAGCACGATGCTGGCGCAGGCTTACGAGCGGCATTTGGTGAAGGGGAGGTAACAAGAATAGGAGGCTAAGGTGGCAGACCCGTTGGTGCTCTACGACGTTGACGATATGGTCGGCATCATCACGCTGAACCGCCCGGACAAGCTGAACGCGATCAGCCATGAACTGCAACACGCGTTAACCCAGACGTTCGCGCGCGCCGATGCGGATCCGGCAACGAGTGTCGTGTTGCTGCGTGCGGAAGGTAGAAGCTTCTGTGCCGGCTACGACATCGGCGCCAAGGGCCCGGACGCCGATGATTGGCGCACCGATCCGACGAAGGCGCACGCGCACCTGCAGCCGCAGCTTGAATTCGAGATGATGCCATGGCTGATGACCAAGCCGGTGATCGCCTCGGTGCAGGGGCACGTGCTTGGCGGAGGGTGCGAGCTGGTCATGCTGTGCGATCTGACGATCGCCGCCGACAACGCGACCTTCGGCGAACCGGAAGTGCGTTTTTCGGCGGTCGGGCCGGCGATCGTGATGCCGATGATCATCGGCTACAAGAAGGCGCGCGAACTGCTCTACTTCGGCGATCGGATCGATGCGCAGACCGCGCTCGATCTTGGTATGGTCAACCGCGTGGTGCCGCTCGCCGAGTTGCGCACCGCAAGCCTCAGCTACGCAAAGCGCCTGTCGCTGATCTCGCCGGAGGCGCTGTATGCAACTAAGCGCGCCGTCAACCGGGTCGCCGACGCTGCCGGATTCCGCACCGCGCTCTATGCCGGGCTTGATGTGGTTGGCCCACTCTACGCGGCCACAACTGAACTCGGCGCCAGGTTCCGCGAGATCGCCAGGACCGAGGGCGTGCCGGCCGCGGTTAAGTGGCGCTCCGCGCAGTTCGACAGATAGCGCGGGTCATGCAGCGCTAATCCTGCCGTGGCAGCAACTGCTCCGCCAACGTCGCCCAATAGGACGCACCCACCGGCAGGATCTCGTCATTGAAGTCGTAGCGCGGGTGGTGGACCATTGCGTCGTCTTTGCCGCGGCCGCCACCCAGCATGATGTAGCTGCCCTGCTTGGCGTTCAGCATGAACGAAAAATCCTCACCGCCCATGGTCGGCTTCTGCATGGGCACCACACGCGTCTCACCGGCGACTGCCGTCGCGGCACGCCTGGCAAGCGAAGTGGCGTCGGGATCGTTCACCGTCGCGGGATAGTCGCGGCTGAACATCACGTCGGCCTTGGCACCGAAGCTTTCGGCGATGCCGGTGGCGAGGCGCCTTACTCCGTCTTCCAGCTGGTCGCCGACGCGCGCATCGAACCACCGCGCGGTGCCGAGCATACGGACCGTCTCCGGTATCACGTTGTAGGTGTGGCCGCCATTGATGTGGCCGATGGTGACAACGCCGCCTTCGACCGGCTCGATCGTTCGCGCGACGATGGTTTGCAGCGCGGTGACGATGTGCGAGGCGATCACGATTGGGTCGGTGCCGAAATGCGGCTGCGCGCCGTGGGTGCCCTTGCCGGTGATGGTGATCTCGATGTTCGCCACCGCCGCCATCACCGGGCCATTGCGCCAGGCGAAGCTGCCCGCCGGCATCTGTGGCCAGTTGTGCAGGCCGAACACCATGTCCATCGGGCAGCGTTCGAACAGTCCTTCCTTCACCATGATGTCGCCGCCGGCCAGGTTCTCCTCCGCGGGCTGGAAGATGACGAAGACGGTGCCATCGAAGTTGCGAGTCTCCGACAGGTACTTGGCGGCGCCCAGCAGCATGGTCGTGTGGCCGTCGTGGCCGCACGCGTGCATCACGCCGTGGTTCTGCGAGGCGTAGGGCGCGCCGGTCTCTTCGACGATCGGCAGAGCGTCCATATCAGCGCGCAGGCCAATCGCACGTCCCGAGGTGCCGTTGCCGCGGATCACTCCGACAACGCCGGTGCGCGCCATGCCGGTGATGATCTCATCGACGCCGAACTCCTTGAGCTTGGCCTGCACCACACCGCTGGTGCGGGTCTCCTGCAATGCCAGCTCGGGATGGGCGTGCAGGTCTTGCCGCCACTCGGTCATCTCGCGGTGAAACTCGCCGATACGGTTGATGACTGGCATGTGGGTCAGCTCCTCCTGGTGAACGTACGCGCAAGACCTTCCTGCAGCGGGATAGGCGTGAACTTCAGAGTCTCGATCATCGGCCGCACATCGAAATTCTTGTTCTCTAGCAAGCGACGGACCTCGGCAGGATGGACGCCTCGCAACATGGGAATGTAACGCAGAATACCGGCGATCGCCATCAGTCCCGGTGTCGACAGTGCCACAATGCGAGGCGGTCGCCGGCCCGATGCCACCGCGACGGCGCGAACGAAGTCGGCGTAGGGCAGGGGCACTGGACCAGCGATCACCAGCGTGTTTGGCCCCTGCCACGCGCGATCGAGTGCCCTGCGGATCGCGCGCGTGACATCGTCCTGATGAATCGGCTGCACCAGGGCCTTGCCGCCACCCGGCAGTGGCACGATCGGCAGGCGGCGCAGGAGCGCGGCGAGGCGCTGCACGTTGTCCTCGCCCTGCGCGCCGTAGATCATCGTTGGATGCAGCATCACCCCTGACCGCCCGGACGCGTGGAAGGCGGTCTCGCCAGCCAGCACGCCATTGCCGTGTGCGTCCGGCCAACGTGTGAACTTGCGGGTGCTGCCGAGGAAGACAAAGCGCGCACTCGGTGGCGCGGCGGCGAGCACTGCTGCTGCGTGGCGAGCGTGCGCGCAGCTGACGATATGAGTCGCGTCACGCAGCGCATCGCGCAGCTGCGTTGCTTCGGTCAGATCAGCGTGGCGCGCTGCCACCGCGATGCCGGCCGAGTGCCATTTCGCGTGATCGCGCACGATCGGCACAAGCGAAACATGATCAGCCACCAGCGACCGGCTCAGCGCAATGCCGCTTCGGCCCGACGCGCCGATGATGTGGACCCGATCCGCCATGCTGTTACGCTTATCATGGTGCTCACAGGAGGGCTGCATGGCGCGCGTGCCGTATCTCGAAGTGTCCGATCTCTCGCCGGAGAACCAGGATCTGCTGAAGCGGCGGATCAGCCTGTTCCAGGCACTGGTCAATTCGCCCAAAGCGGCACGGGCGTTCAGCGGACTGGGGCATTTCATCCGGTTCGGCAGCAAGCTGGACCCACGCCTGCGAGAACTGGCCATCCTGCAGGTTGGCTGGCTGGCGCGCTCCCCCTACGAGTGGTCGCACCATGTCAAACTCGGCCATGATTTCGGCGTCAGTGACGCTGATATCCAGGCGCTGATCGACGATACGGCAGGCAAACCGACCCACCTCGACGATATGGCGAAGACGGTGCTGCGTGCGGCGCGTGAGATGACGAGTGACGGAGCGATGTCGGACGCGACCTTCGCTGCACTGCAGCAGACGCTGGGCAACGAATTGGTAGTGGACCTGGCCATCACCATTGCGTTCTACAACGCGGTGGTGCGCGTGCTGGCGACGCTGCAGATCGACGTGGAGGAAGACTATATGCCGTATTTGCGGCAGTTCCCGTTGCCTGGCTGACAGGGAGGTTTGCTTGTGAAGATCGGGGTTCCAAACGAGGTCAAGACGCACGAGTACCGCGTCGGGCTGACGCCGGCGGGCGCGCGGGAACTCGCGCTGCATGGGCACTCCGTGCTGGTGGAGCACAATGCCGCGGTAGGCATCGGCATTTCGGACGATGCCTATCGTGCGGCGGGGGCGGCCGTGGTGGACAGCGCGGCCGAAGTTTTTGCGAGCGCAGAATTGATCGTAAAGGTGAAAGAACCGCAGCCGGCGGAGATCGCGATGCTGCGCCAGGGTCAGGTGCTGTTCACCTACCTGCATCTTGCCGCCGACAAGGCGCAGACCGTCGGCCTGATGCACACGGGCGCCACATGCATCGCCTACGAGACGGTGACCGACCGCACCGGCGCTTTGCCGCTGCTGGCACCGATGAGCGAGGTGGCGGGCCGCATGGCGGTGCAGGTCGGCGCGCATTGCCTGGAGAAGGAGCAGGGCGGCGTGGGCGTGCTGCTGGGCGGAGTACCCGGCGTGGCCCCGGCCAAGGTAGTGGTGTTGGGCGGTGGTGTCTCCGGCACCAATGCGGCGCGCATGGCGGTCGGGCTGGAGGCCTCGGTCACCATTATCGACAAGTCGCTGCCGCGCCTGAAGGAACTCGATCTGCAGTTCGGCCCGCGGGCGACGACCCTGTTCGCCACCGCCGAAGCGATCGAGCACCAGGTTCTGGCCGCCGACCTGGTGATCGGCGCAGTGCTGGTGCCGGGTGCCGCGGCGCCGAAGCTGGTATCGCGCGACATGGTGCGGCAGATGCAACCCGGGTCGGTGTTGGTCGATATCGCCATCGACCAGGGCGGCTGCTTCGCGACCAGCCGTCCTACCACGCACTCGGTGCCGACCTACGTGGAGGAAGGTGTCGTGCATTACTGCGTCACCAATATGCCGGGCGCAGTGGCGCGCACGTCCACCTTTGCGCTGACCAACGCGACGCTGCCGTTCGTGATCGCGCTGGCGGAGAAGGGCTGGCGGAAGGCGTTGGCGGAGGACCGACATCTGCTGAACGGCCTGAACGTGCACGCAGGCAAGGTGACCTACGAGGCGGTGGCGCACGACCTCAACCTGCCTTACGCGGCACCGGAGACGTTGCTCGCCGCATGATGGCGGAATGGTCCTGATGGAGGTCGTCCTCCGCCGCCTGTCGATACTGGTGGTGGCTGCGCTCGCATGCGTTGGTCAGGTGGCATCCGCGCGCGTGATGGAGATCGGCGACGCCCAGATTGTGCGGCAGGCAAGTGCTGGCGTCGTGAACATCGCCGAGTGGAAGGTGCGCGCTGCCACGCAGCCTCACCAACCGCCCCGACGCGTGAAGGCGTACGCCTCGGGCTTCATCATCGATCCGTCGGGCCTGGTCGTTACCAACAAGCACGTTGTGGATGGGGCGATCGCCATGCATGTGATCTTCGCCAACGGAGATCGCGCGCCAGCACGGCTGGTGGCTGCTGCGGCGATGCTGGACGTCGCGGTGCTGAAGATCGAAACCGATCATCCGCTTCCGGCCTTGAAGTGGGCCGACAGCGATAAGCTGCAGGTTGGCGATCCGGTGCTCACGATCGGCAATCCGCTGGGGCTAGGAATGTCGGCCTCCGCCGGGATTGTCAGCGCGCTGAATCGCAACCTGCAGGACACGCCGTTCGACAGCTACATCCAGACCGACGCCGCAATCAATTACGGCAATTCGGGCGGTCCACTGATCGATCGCAATGGCGACGCCGTGGGCATTGATACTTCGTTGTACAATCCGGAAGCTTCCGGCGGCTCGATCGGCATCGGATTCGCCATTCCGTCCAACATCGCGTCATTCGTCGTGCAGTTCCTGCTCGATCCCAATCATCCCAAGCCAGGATGGATCGGGGTCACGGTGCAGGACAACAGTGACAAGTTGGCGGAAGCCTTGGGCATGCGGCGGGCAACGGGTGCCGTGGTATCCGCGGTCGATCGGGCCGGACCAGCCGCAAAGGCTGGTCTGCGGCCGGCCGATGTACTGGAGACGATCGATGGCACCCAACAAGCTGATTCGCGCGCATTCATGCGGACAATCGTCAAGATGCAGGTGGGAGGCAAGGTGCATCTTAGAGGCTGGCGTGAAGGCAAACCGTTGGACGCCACGGTCAGTATCCACGCTTGGCCCAATTACACGCCGGCTCAGGGTGCCATAGAGGCGCAGGCCGCACAGATGATGATCGAGCAGGCGCCCGATCCTGGATTCCGGTTGGCGTCGATCACCGAGGACGCCCGCAAACAGTACGGGCTCGATCCGGGGATAACAGGCGCCCTGGTGTCCGCCGTCGAGCCTGACTGCGAGGCACGCGACCTCGGATTTGTGCCAGGTGATGTCATCACGAACGTGCAGGGGCAACCTGTCGCCGATCCGGATGACGTGCGGCACGCCATACAGACGGCGCATGAAGAACGCCGCGGTTATCTCGCCATGCTGGTGCAGTCAAAGAGCGCCGTACGCTGGGTTTCGCTGTCGGTCACGAGCACCGGGTCTTGAGAAGACTCACGTCCGCCTGCCCATAGGTGCGATAACGTTCGTGCGCTGCCCGCATTTCTTCGCTTGTCAGCAGACGCACCGTGCCGGCAGAGCGCGCCAGCAGATATTGGCGGCACAGCGTCTCCAGCACGATGGCGTCCGTCAGCGCCCGATCTGCGGTCGCTGCGTGCACGATCATGCCGTGATTGGCGAGCAGGCAAGCCGTGCGTCCTTGCAGGGCCTCGACGGCGCATTGGGCGAGTTCCGGCGTGCCGAACGTCACATAGGGTGCGCAGCGGACGTCGTCGCCGCCGAAATTGGCGATCACATAGTGAAACGGCGGCAGCGCCTCGTTCAGGCAGGCAAGCGCGGTGCAGGCATCGGCGTGCGTGTGCACAATGCACTGCGCCGCGGGGTAGGCAAGATAGATCGCCGCGTGCATCGCCCATTCACTGGAGGGCGCGATACTGCCCTGCACGTCACCCTGCAGCGTCATTGGGACCAGTGCGTCCGGGTGCAGCGTTTCCGCCGAACAGCCGGACGGCGTAATGATCATGCCATCCGCTGTGCGGTGGCTGACGTTGCCGGAACTGCCGGCAATCAGGCCGTGATGGCCTATCTCGCGATAGACCATCACCACCTGTTGGCGCAGTGCGTCGCTCACATCAGGAAGACGCCCTTGCCGTCGGATTGCTTGTCGAACAGCTTGTAGGCTTCGTCCGCCTGCTCCAGTTTCCATTTGTGCGTGAACAATGCGTCGACGTCGATCTTGCGCTCCACACAGAATGTCGCGCACTCGGCCTGGATGATATTGGAGAAGGTCCAGGACCCGATCAGCGTCAACTGTCGGCGCAACAGCATCGGGCTGACCTCGATATGCACGTCGCCGCCTTCGCCGACGAAGCACATCGTGCCCCATACCTTGGTGCTGCGGATCGCGTTGGCGCGCGCGTCCGGATTGCTGGAGGTGTCCAGCGTGCAGTCGGCGTAGCGGCCGTGCGTCAGCTCCTTGATCGCCGCAACCGGGTCGTTCGAGCCAGGGTCGACCACTTCGTCCGCGCCGAACTCCTTGGCGCGTTCCAGGCGCTGCGGGTTGACGTCGAGCGCGATCACGCGTGCGCCCATCGCCTTGGCGAACTGCGTTCCGGCCAATCCCACCGGTCCTTGGCCGAAGATGGCAAGCGTGTCGTTGCCGGAGAGTCGCATCCGTCGCAGTGCGCTGTAGGCGGTGCCGGAACCGCACGAGACTGCCGCGCCGGCAGCGAAGCTCAGCTCGTCCGGCAATGGCACCATCGTGTTCGCTGGCACACAGAGATACTGTGCGTGCCCACCATGTGAGTTGCTGCCGTACACCTTCACAGGGACCTCCTGGCACAGCTGTTGCCAGCCGGAGCGGCAGTGATTGCATTGCGTGCATCCCTGGTAGTGGTGCACCATAACGCGCTGGCCAACGTGCGCCTCTGCCTCTGACACAGCCGATCCAACTGCGGCTACGACACCGCAGGGTTCATGACCAGCGATCACGGGATCCGGATTTTGCGGAAAGCCCGTCGCCTGGCGGGTCTGACCCTTCGGCCGGCGATACTGGTGCAGGTCACTGCCGCACATGCCGGAGGCCTTCATTTCGACCACCACCTCGTGCGGACCAGGCGTTGGATCGGGGAACTGCATCAATTCCAATTCGCGTCCACCGGTGAACACCACTCCGCGCATGGTTCCCTCCATTTCTCAACCTGGCTTAAGGTTAGAGCGACTGTGCTGCAGTTGCGAATCTGACGATGGCGCTTTGCGCACCCACCGTCAGCGCTGACCAGTAACGTCAGCGCCAAGCACCAAGCCCGGCGGCAGCGCCTCGCCATACAGCGTAGCTTGATCCATGCGCCCGACCGGTGCGAACTCCTTGATGGCCGCAGTACGCATCGGTGCGACACCCGCGTGCTCCAGCTTGCGCGCGATCTGGTTGCGCAGCGACTTGGGCACATCCAGGTTCCGGTCATCCACCACGCGCGCGGCTCTGAGAAACAGATTGTGCGTCTCCAGCAACTCGGCCTCGGCCCAATCCAAATCCCGAAAAGCCGCGTAAGTACGGGCGACGAGGTCGGGGACAACCACGGTCTCCGGCCCAGCATAAAGTGGGGCTCGGTTCAACAGCAGACCGAGTGCAGCAAGATACGGCGCACAATGCTGCTTTGCCTCCACTCGCAGCATCACCTGGTCAATGAATGTTTGGACCAGGTCGGCTTTTGTCTCTCGCGGCAGACGCTCGAGCGAACCCGCAAGACGGACAAGCTCCGGCGAAGCTCTTCCCGCGCGGATGCTGTTGAGTTCGCCGGCTAGCAGCATGTTCTGCCGCTCAGCCGTAAGTCCACCCGCGACCCGACGCCACAGGATATGTTCCTGCACCTTGCTGCGCTTGCCTGGGAAACGAAGTCCCGCGTCATGAAGGAGCCACAACTCGTCCATCCGCAGTCCGTCGTGAGCAAAGCCAAAGCCGGGTCGCAGCAGAAACCCAGCCAGCGTGAGCCAGGCCTCTTCATGCTCCACCGAAAGTTTTCGACCATTCGTCCCTTCGTTCAGAATGGGCCAAAAGTTGCGGAGCAAAGCAGCATTCCACTCGTGCCGGGGAAGACCGAGAATGCGTTCGAGGCTCTTCAGGGTTGTGTTGGCGGTCAGCTTGACGGATTTCGCCGCCGGACGAGCGAATGTGCTCGCAAGATGATCGCGCGCGGCTTGAAGCGCCTCGGCCGTGGCATTCGGCTCGATCGGCGTTGACGCCGGTACGCCAGTTGCACCAGCGCCACCACGCTCCTGAGGACGCAGATTGAATTCGAGCGGCCATGATTGCGGCGCTAGAGGGTCAGTGCTGACACAGGAGATCTGTAGCAATCCTAAGGCATTCATTTTCGCTGCCAGACGTACGGGCACAGTGCGATCGGATCCGCTGTCCGGCCCATGTGCCGTTCGGATGATCGTCTGCAGCGGTGGCAAAGTATGGAAGGCTTCTGCATCCCATGGCAGGACATCGCCCGCCTTGCAGCGCCCATGACGGGTCGAGGAACAAGCCTGAAAGCTCACCAGCTGATCGGTGCGTACTTCAAGCCCAGGCAGGTTGATTTCGAACATCTGTTCGGCTGACGCATTGCGGGGCAGCACGCAGACCAAAGAAGCCGCCTGGTCGCTCGTTGTGGGCGCCGTCTGCACCTCCAGAAATGCAGCTCGTGCAGCGCCTGCGGCAATGCGGCCAGAATCGCCGCTCAGCAGCTTGCCGAAACGCGCGGCGCCAAGAGCGACCGCAAGATCGGGAACGGAATTTTCCAGTTCGATCGGGCGGGTACCGTCCTGCCAAACTGCGATTTGTTCAAGCAGCCGGTTGCGCAACACCGATGCTTGAAGTGAACCGCCGTTGAACAACACCGCATCCACGCGCGGGCGGTCGCGAAGAAAGTCAGCCAGATGGTGCGTCACCGCGCTGTCGGCCGCGTAGGGAAGTCCCCAATCGCGCAAACCTGCCTGGGTCCGATAAGGCCTCGCACTCGCGTCGCACACTGGAAAGAAGCCGTCGAGCACCAGCCGCTCGACCTCGTCTCGCGCCAGCGCGGCGGCCTGCGCTGTGCCAACCAAGCTGGATCCGCGGCCGGGCAGCGCCACCATGAACTGCTGGTCCGGAGAAGCGACGCCTGAGAGCGCCTGCTCCTTAATATCGCGACAGGACGCGACCAGATGATCCCATTGGGGACCCGAAATCCGTCCGCGTTCGCCCGCCAGCCGCGGTTCAAGCAGGACTGCGAGGGCCAGGTCGATATTGTCTCCACCGAGCAGGATATGTTCGCTGACAGCGACGCGCGTGATGTTGGGGATGCCGCCCGTAGTGGCTGGACGCAGCTCGAACAAGCTGAAGTCCGAAGTGCCGCCGCCGATATCGACCACCAGAACGTGCCGCGGCCGGGTATCGTTCAATCCCTCCCACAGCGAACAAGACAAGCTGTGCTGTTCGAGCCAGCAGTAGAACGCTGCCTGTGGCTCCTCGAGCAGGTGCACCGTACTTGGAAATCCGGCTTCTTCTGCTGCGGTCAATGTCAACCGCTGGGCGGCGGCGTCGAACGAGGCAGGAACAGTGACGGTGACTTCCTGATCGTCAAATGCGTCGCCATGGGGCGCGAAGCGGCTATCCCAGGCGCCCCGGAAGTAATTCAGGATGAAAGCAGCGGCCCGAACGGGAGAAATTTTGTTTGTGGGCGGCAGATCCTCCGATCCCCAGGGAAGGATCGGTGCCGACCGATCCGCGGCGTGGTGGCACAGCCATGACTTAGCCGAGCGAACCACGCGGCCTGGTATTTCGCCTGCTCGCCGACGCGCGAGCCGGCCGACGATCCATCCCCGTGTCTTAGGAACCCTCCCGTGCAACTGCTCGGCAAGCGCATCCTCCGGAAAATGTAGAAATGACGGCAACGTCGTTGCCTCGACGAGCGTATCCGCGGTTTCGAATTGCGCTATGTCGAGAACGCGGGCTTGTGCATCGCCCGCCAGCGGAACGTAGGCGAGCGCAGAACTTGTTGTGCCGAGATCAATGCCGATGGAAAAGCGCGCCGTCATCGATGAGGTGCCACACCACCACGGGCGAGACCGGCGCTATTCGGTGCGCACCTGAAATTCAATCTTCCATCTCCGGTCGGAGTTGGTGTGCTTCATCCAAAGTTCGAGCGTGCCGAGTTCTGTGACAGTGGACTCGATCTGCACCGGCACGACCGCTCCTGCAGGAGCGTCGGCAAGCGCCGGAAGCTCAACCTCCAGCAAGCTGGTCTCGTCCAATTCGCGTTCGGCATCGGGCAACACCTGGCCAGGCTGATCACCGCTGCGCACAGCGGAAGAGAAGAACCGGAAATCAGCGGCTTGGCCGGTCACAAGACCAAATGTGCGACCCTCGATCAGCAGGTCGGTTCCCTCCTGCATGCCTTGTGGCACGACGCAGAGCGCCTTGACCGGTGGGCGGAAGCCGGGGATGGCGGGCATCGATGCTTCCAGCCCGACATAGTACGAGCGCGAAGCGCCGGCCTTGATGCGGATACCTTTCCCGGTGGCACGCTGCTGCCCATAGATCGCGGCACCCTGGGCGACCGCGAGATCCGGCTCAAAGCCTTCGAGCTCACGCACCTTCCGTCCGCCGTTCCAGGACGCCAGCAGATCCAGGATGCGGGCGCGTATTGGCGCTGCCTTGAACACGCCGCCGTTGAACAGCACAGCGGTCGGCATCAGCGCTTGGCCATTGGCATACGAACCGACCGCTCCGGCCAACTTATCGCTCGCCTTCACGTTCTGCAGGCTGCGTGTGAGGAAGCGCGCCAAATGCTTGCTGATCGCCGGATCAGACGCGTACGGCAGGCCGAACTCCTGCAGCCCGGTTCGACGCGCCTCGCGCGGCAGATCATCGAGTACGGTCTGGGCGAAGAACCCATCGAGAATGACTTGCGAGAGCGTGTCACGATCGAGCGCCGTCGCAATCGTCTTCGCGAACAGGCTGGAGCCGCGTGACGGCACCGCAATCGGTGCTTCCGCCAGGCTCGAATCCTCGAACAAAGTGATCTTCGCGCGCGACGCGGCATGCGTCAGTGCCAGGAACTGCCAGGCATCCAGGGACTTGCCTTCGGCTTCCAATTTGGCCTGCAGCGTATAGGCGAGGGCGAGGTCCATGTTGTCGCCGCCAAGCAGGATATGCTCGCCGACACTGATGCGCTCCAATTCCAGATTGCCGGCGACATCGGTCACGGCGATCAGACTGAAATCGGCAGTCCCGCCGCCGACGTCGCACACCAGGATGATATCGCCGGGCGCTACAGCGTCGCGCCATTGCCGCCCAACACGCGCGGTCCAGGCGTAAAAGGCAGCCTGCGGTTCCTCCAGCAACGTGACATTCCCGAGCCCGGCGGCCTCGGCGGCTTCAGCAGTCAGGTTGCGCGCGATCTCATCGAATGAGGCGGGAACCGTTACGACGATGTGGCCATCGCTCAGGCCCCACTGCTGACCTTGAAGCTGCGTAATATGAAGGAACGCGTTCTTGAGGTGCTGCAGGTAACGGCACGAGACCTCAAAGGGCGAAAGTTTTTCCTCCGCACTCTCGGAGCGCCATGGAAGCGTGCGCTGCTTCGGATCGATATGCGGATTGGAAAGCCAGGATTTGGCAGAGGTAACCAGGCGATCGGGCACAAGAGCGCCATGCTCGCGCGCGAACTGGCCGACGATGCCTGGCGTCGCGTTGTCATTCCACGGCAACGGAAACGACCCGGCTGGAAACTCATCTGGATGCGGCAAATACAGAGCGGAGGCCAGTGTGGGCCTTTCGCCCAACTGGTTCGCGCCCAGTATTTGGGTGACCGACAGGACCTCGGTCCGATCGGTTTCGAGGTCGGTCACCGCCATGGCGCAATTGCTGGTGCCAAGGTCGATCCCGAGACTGAAGCGAGCCTGCATAGGGTGTCGGCGTCCTACTGATCCAAGTCCAAGCGATTGGGCCGTGCGGGCCTAATTCTTGCGCACAGCCCTCATTGCACTTCCACCTCCGCTGGTGCGATCGCGGGTAGCTGGTCGGCGGCGCCGCGCAGCAGCTGTGGCAGCTTCACCATATCCGTCTTCCAGCCACGGTGGACAAGCACACCCGAGAAAGGCGCCGATCCAGCGATCCTGCCGACCAGCCGATACTCGTCGGCTGAATACCCGGCTGGAACCTGCACGGTCGATCCCTCTTGCTCTGTGCGCACCGGACTGATTTGGAAATGCTCCTGCAAAACTCCCTTGCACCCGGCGTGCACGACCCGCGCGGCTGCTCCGACCTGGGCATCGCTATATGGGTTGATATCGTCCATCAGGAAATCGACCAGTCGGCCCTTTTCCTGAAGCATCGCCAGGAAGTGGACGATGTCGGCGTCCGCGCGCTTCCCTTCCGGCTGCGGTGGCATAGGACGCACCGGCTCCACCACGGGCTTTCGCGGTGGTTCCGTTTGGCGCCGCTGCAGGAACACTGCGATCGCCGTTAGGACCGCGAGCGCCAGCGTCGCTTCTGACAGGTACGGTCGAAACGGCTCGGCGGCCGGTAGGAAGACCGCTCCGCTCACTGCCACCAACAGCACTACGGCAACAATCAGGAGCACTCTCATTGCGGAATTCCATCCTCCCCGGGCCCTGCATCCTCCAATGCCAGACCCGGCAGCTATATGGTAGCGGTGGCCCGAAGCCCGGTAACGAGGCGGATCGCGCCTAGGCCTCAAGCGTTCTGATACGCTGCGCGGGTTTCACTGCGCCTGCGCGCTTGCCTCGCTGCGCGTCGCGCCGGCCCGGGCGGCGAGGGCTGCCGCCATGAAACCGTCGAGGTCGCCATCCAGCACGGCGTCGGGATTGCCTTTCTCCACTCCGGTGCGCAGATCCTTCACCAGCTGGTACGGTGCCAGCACGTAGTTGCGAATCTGATGGCCCCATCCGATGTCGGTCTTGGCGCTCTCCTGCGCCGCTGCGGCAGCTTCTCGCTTTTGCAACTCCGCCTCGTACAACCGGGCCTTCAGCATCGCCATGGCAGTGGCACGATTGCGGTGCTGGCTACGATCGGTCTGGCAAGCAACCACGATCCCACTCGGCATATGCGTGATGCGGATCGCGCTTTCCGTCTTGTTGACGTGCTGGCCGCCGGCGCCCGACGCGCGATAAGTGTCGACCTTCAGGTCGTTTTCGTTGATCGCGATGTCGATGTTGTCGTCGACCACCGGATAGACCCAGATGCTGGCAAAGCTGGTGTGCCGGCGCGCGTTGGCATCGAACGGACTGATGCGGACCAGCCGATGCACCCCGGCCTCAGTCTTGAGCCACCCATAGGCATTCGGGCCGCCGACTTGCAGCGTCGCCGACTTTATGCCGGCCTGTTCGCCCTCGCTCTCCTCCAGCAGCTGCACCTTGTAGCCGTGCTGTTCGGCCCAGCGCATATACATGCGCATCAACATCTCGGCCCAGTCCTGCGCCTCGGTTCCGCCAGTGCCGGCATTGATCTCGATATACGCGTCGTTGGCGTCGGCCTCGCCGGCGAGCAGACTTTCGATCTCGCGATGCTTCGCCTCCTCGGACAGCGCGCGCAGCGCCGCCGTACCTTCCTCGGCCATCGCCGTGTCGCCATCCGCCTCGGCCAACGCAATCAGCTCCAATGTGTCAGCGACCTCGCGCTGCAGCCTGCTGACGGCCTCCATCTGACCGGCGAGCTGATTGCGCTCGCGCATCACCTTTTGCGCGACAGCAGTATCATTCCAGAGATCCGGGTCTTCGGCGCGCGCGTTCAGTTCGGCCAGACGGCCTTCGGCGACATCCCAGTCAAAGATGCCTCCTCAGCAGCGCGACCGACTGCTTGATCTGTTCATTCAGGGCATCTGATTCGGCTGACATCGCTCACGATCCGTTTGGGAGGCGCGGCTAATATATGCCGCCGAGACCGCTGTCGACACCACCAGCCCCGGACTTTGACGCCTCTGCCGGTGTCGACCCGTCTATACCCGCCGGGCCTGCCGCGACACCGCCGAGAGGCTGCGAGGCGCCAGGTACCTGATCAGGCTTGAATGCGTCGGTCACCGTGCCGCGGCCGCTGTCCCAGGCTGCCATTGTCACGCCGGGTGGCGCCTGGAACTGCAGCACCGGCCGGTTCTTCAGTGCGAGCGCCATGAAGTCGTGCCAGATCGGGCCGGCCACCGCCGCACCGGTCTCGTTGTTGCCAAGGCTGGCAGGGTTGTCGAAGCCGACCCAGGTCGTCGTGACCAGATCGGGCGTGAAGCCAGAGAACCAGGCGTCGGTGAAGTCCTGCGTCGTGCCGGTCTTGCCGGCAATCGGATGGCCTAGGCCCGCGACCACCGGCACCCCAGTGCCGCGCGTCGTGACCCCCTGCATCATCGTCACCAGCTGGAACACCGATTGCGGGTCAGCGATTTCCTTCCGCTGGTCGGTCAGCGTGGGCGAAATGCCTTGGTCGGAGCAATTATCGCAGGAGACAGGGGTCGGTCGCCATACGACGTGGCCGTCTGGATCCTGGACGCTGTCAATAAGGGTCGGAACAACTTCGCGTCCTCCGGCAGCGAGTGACGCGTAAGCGCCCGCTTCGCGCAACACTGTTGTTTCGACGGCACCCAGGGCCGCCGGCAGCACGCGCGGCATGTTCTCCACTTCGTGGAAGGCGATCGCATTCTGAGCGATCGACTCCATCCCGATGGTCTGGGCGACGCGCAGGGTGACCAGGTTCAGCGACTTCTCCAGCGCAATCCGCAATGGCGTCGGGCCGCCGAACTCCATCTCGAAGTTGTTCGGCCGCCAGCGCCCGGCGGCGGTGTCCATGACGATCGGCGCGTCGAGGAACCGCTGGCTGGGTGAGATCCCCTTCTGCAGTGCCGTCAAATAGACGAAGGGCTTGAAGCTGGATCCGGGCTGGCGCTGTGCCTGCGTCGCACGGTTGAACTGGCTTCCCTCGAAGCTCCACCCCCCGACCATAGCAAGGACGCGGCCCGTCCTCGGGTCGAGTGATACCAGCGCACCTTGCACGACCGGGATTTGTCGCAGAGCAACCCGCGGTGTGGGAGGGGGCGTTGGCTTGGTGGCTTTCGCCGGGGCGGCTCCGGCTGGAGGCGCGGCATTGAGTTCCACCATGACAACGTCGCCCTGCTGCACCACGTCAGTGATGCGGCGCGGCACTGGCCCAGGCTTGTTGTCCCTCACCGGCCGCGCCCAAGCGACATCTGACAACGACATCACACCAGTGTGCTGCTGGCCCTGGCTGTCCATCCAACCGAGATGCGCTTCACCATCAGTTGTTTCGAATACAATCGCCAATTTCCAGTCTGGCAGCATGCCAGGCGGGCGCATCACCTGTCCGAGCGGCGCGCCCCAATTTTTTGCCAGCGCGGCTCCGCCATCGAGATGGGTCACTGGGCCGCGCCAGCCGCCCATCTTGCGGTCATACGCCATCAGTCCGTCGCGTACGGCCTTCTCCGCCATAGTTTGCAGAGCAGGGTCAAGGCTGGTCCGCACCATCAGCCCGCCCTGGGTTGTGACATCAGCGCCGAACTGCGCGATGAGCTGCCGCCGCACATCTTCAGCGAACCAGTCGGCGCCGGGGATCGGCTGCGGCCGGTGGAATTCGGCGGGGATGATCGGTTCGGCTTTCGCCGCCTCGGCCTGAGCTGTCGTGATCGCATGGTCTTCCATCATGCGATCCAATACCCAGTCGCGCCGACCCTTCGCGAGATCCGGGTACTTGAACGGATTGTAGTTGTTGGGCGCCTTTGGTAGCGCGGCGAGGAACGCCGCTTCGGGCAATGTCAGCTGGTCGAGTGGCTTGTTGAAATAGGCCTGCGAGGCGGCAGCGACGCCATACGATCCCAACCCAAGGTAAATCTCGTTCAGGTACAGCTCGAGGATGCGCTGCTTCGGCAGAGACTGCTCGATTCGCATCGCAAGAATCGCTTCGCGTGCCTTGCGGGCAAGCGAAACCTGGTTGTCCAGCAGCATGTTCTTTGCGACCTGCTGGGTAATGGTCGAGGCTCCGATCGGTCGTCGTCCCTGGTTCATGTGCGTCAGGTCGAACACCGCGGCGCGAGTGATTGCCAGTGGATCGACGCCTGGATGGGTCCAGAAGTTCTGGTCCTCGGCGGAGACGAAGGCTTGTCGCACCACATCCGGAACCGCCGAATACGGCACGAAGATGCGCCGCTCAGCTGCAAGCTCGGCCATCAGTCGGCCGTCGCCGGCGTAAACGCGGCTCATGACCGGTGGCTGGTAGTTCCTCAAGCCTTCGACGTCCGGCAGGTCCGCGCTGAACCGCTCGTATGCGACATAGCCACCAATGCCGCCGACAGCTGCGACCAGAATACCGACGCCCAACAGGCCGCCCACGACGCCGCGCGCGAAGCGGCGGAATGGTCCACGACGCGGCTTGCGCCCCGATGGCGGCCGCTGCTTGGTGGATTTGCGATTATCTGGGGTGGGCGGCACCAGCTTCTCGCCGGCTGTGAGGTGCTCGGTCATGGAGAGTGATATGCCGCCTTTCAGCGACGCGGACCAGCGATCACATCGCTAACCAGCTAACCATTCCGCGCGATCAACTTCCGCTGTGTGGGCCATGCCAGTGAAGTAGGCATCCACCGCATGTTTCATCGCCTCGGCAACGCGCGCGCGATGCTGCGGCCGGCGCAATTGTGCTTCGTCAGCCGGGTTGGACATGAAGCCCATTTCTACCAGCACGCTGGGGATGTCGGCCGCTTTCAGCACAACGAACCCGGCATGCCGCGCCGGATTTGGCAGCATCGGCAGGTCCTGATCCAGATTGCCCACCATGTCGCGGGCGAGCCGGCCAGAGCCGATCCGGGTCTCGCGTCGGACGAGGCTTGCCAATATGCGGGCAACCTCTGGTGATGCGTCCAAGCCAACTCCGGCGAACCGGTCCGCGCTGTTCTCGCGACGTGCCAATGCTGCCGTCTGTGCATCCGAGGCCGTGTCGGCGAGTGTATAGACACTGGCGCCGCGTACTGAATGGTCTGACAGCGCATCCGCGTGCATCGATACGAACAAGGACGCGCCGTGCGCCTGTGCCTTGGCGACGCGCTCGTCCAGCGGAATGAACACATCCCGCGACCTGGTCAGGGCGACGCGATAGCGTCCTTCGGCCTCGAGTTGCCTCTTCAGCTCAAAGGCGGCCGAGAGCGCGACCTGCTTCTCGTAAGTGCCCGAGATCCCGATCGCGCCAGGATCCTTCCCGCCATGCCCAGGGTCCAGCATCACAAGTGGAAGCGGTGGGCGCGGCCCCCCCCGGGAACGGGGCGATGGAAGCGCCCGCGTGGATGCCACGGTGGCAGCCAAGGCGCGACCGATCGAGATGGGCAACAGAAAGGTGCCGACAATGCCGGTCCCAGATACCAGGCGGCCCAGCAGCAGGCGGCGCGTGACTAGTGGACAATCGCCCATGGAGCGTTCTTAACACAGAACGTGCAGACTTGCACGTTCCGCCTTGATTACGGCCCTTTCGTGCCGACAGTTTGTGATCGTGACCACGACTTGCGGCCGGCGCCGGTTTGCTTCATGGTCGTCGCCGCTCCGGTGACATTTCTGAGGGTAGGTGGGAAACCATCTGCTGCCCGAAGGGTCAGGACCGGTAGAGGCGACGGCCCACGATTCGGCCGGGCGAGGGGGTCCGGTGGGGTAAGGTCCGGGGAGGCGTCTTCTGCCGCTGCGATGTCACCGCCCGCGCCGCGCTTGCAGCGCGCCGGGGTCGGCTGCCGCGACCGGGTTCCAGGCAGTCCTCTTCACCCGGGCCAGGTCCGGGTCGCCATGGACGGACCAACGTCGGACGCATGATCCTTTCGACCAGACACTATCCAGATCGGCAGTCATCCCCATGTTCCAGGGCGGGATGACACGCTGCCGCAGTGCTCGGCCGGACGATGCTCCGATCCTTGAGCGGACGGACCAGCCCAATTCTACACGCCTATTCCGCCGCCCGCCGGTGCGCGTTCCTCGGGGATGCGCTCTGCGCCGCCGGGCGGCTGTTCGGAGTTCAGTTCTATATGACGAAGCGTATGTTGATCGATGCATCGCACGCGGAGGAAACCCGCGTGGTGGTGCTGGATGGTAATCGGCTGGAGGATTTCGATGTCGAGACATCGACCAAGCGCCACCTCAAAGGGAACATCTATCTCGCCAAAGTCGTTCGCGTAGAACCCAGTCTGCAGGCCGCCTTCGTCGAATACGGCGGCAATCGACACGGTTTTCTGGCGTTCAGCGAAATACACCCGGACTACTACCAGATTCCGATTGCCGATCGGCAGCGCCTTCTGCAGTTGCAGGCAGAGGAGGCACGGCGCGAGGAGGAAGAGGAAGATAGGGCGGCTGAGGCAGCCGCGAATGCAGCAACTGAGGCTCCGCCACCATCCGTCGCGGACGCGGCCTCGGATGATTCAGCTGAACGGGCTGGTACTGAAGAGTCGGAGCCGTCCACTGGCATGGAACCTGCTGGTTGGGCCGTGGCCGCGCAGCCTGCCGATACTCCCACCGAGGTCTTCACAGCGACGCTCGAGGAACAGCCGGAACCAGCCAAGAAAGATCAGCCTTCTTTGGTGGAAGAAGATCTGCCGCCCGTCGTGTATGAGCCAGGGAATGTCGGGCCGGGGCTGGAGGTGATCGCGCCTGTCACGCCAGAACCGACCACTGCGGCACCAGTCGAGGACGGAGAGGCTGCGGCTGAAGCGCCGTCTGGCTCCGATTTCGGGCAGGAACCGGCTCCAGTTGTCGGGGAATCGGCTGATGAGGCGGTCGCGGGGTATGACATCGCTCCGGAACAGCCGCCGCCAGAGACAGTAGGCGGCGAGGGCGATACGACCGAGGAATCACGCGAACGCCGCGGGGCTTATCGCTTCCT
>JBKPOG010000039.1:0-5988 GCA_046732975.1 Pseudomonadota bacterium | reverse complement strand
GTCCTGGGGCGGTCATTGGAAACTTCTGCACGTCACTCAATCCTTCGGTGGTCGAAGCCAATGAAATGCCGTGTTCCGGCCAAGCACACACGCCACCACCGGGCTCGCGCCGGGGGGCGGCGATCGCTTCAGAACGAACGGCGAAAATAGGACTGGAGGGGCGCGACTTCAAGCGCTCCCGACTTCAAGGCCGCGATGGCATGCACTGCGGCGCGGGCACCCGCCATTGTGGTGTAGTGGGGAATGCCGTGAGTCAAGGCGCTGCGGCGGATCGTAAAGCTGTCGGCGATCGACTGCGGCGTGGAGGCGGTGTTGATCACCAGTTGCACCTCGCCGGAGCGGATCGCATCCACGCAATGTGGCCGGCCTTCCAGCACCTTGTTGACCACAGAGACGGCCATGCCCGAATCGCGAATGCGTGCCGCGGTGCCGCGGGTGGCCATGATCCCGAAGCCCATTTCGGTCAGACGGCGGGCGAGCGCCGGCAGGCCGCGCTTGTCCGTGTCCTTCACCGATAGGAACACCGTTCCTGTCTCAGGCAGGATGATACCGGCGCCGAGTTGGGACTTTGCGAACGCACGCTCGAAACTTGAATCGAGCCCCATCACTTCGCCGGTCGACCTCATCTCCGGACCCAGGATGGTGTCGACGTTGGGGAAGCGCGCAAAGGGGAATACCGCCTCCTTCACCGCGACATGCGGCGCCACACCGAGGTCATCGAGCTGGAACTCGGCAAGCTGCGCACCGGCCATCACCCGCGCGCCGATTTTGGCCACTGGCACTCCGGTCGCCTTCGCAACGAACGGCACCGTGCGCGACGCACGCGGATTCACCTCGAGTACGTATATGACATCGTCCTTGATCGCGTATTGCACGTTCATCAGGCCGACGACGCCGAGTGCCTTGGCCATCGCCTCGGTTTCAGCCTTCAACTCGGTCACGGTTGCCGGGGGCAACGTGTACGGCGGCAGAGAGCAGGCGCTGTCGCCGGAATGAATTCCGGCTTCCTCGATGTGCTCCATCACCCCGGCGACGTACACGGTTTCGCCATCGGCGATGCAATCGACGTCGACCTCGATCGCGTCGTTCAGATAGCGATCAATCAGCACCGGGTTTTCGCCGGACACGCGCACGGCCTCGCGCATGTAGCGATGCAGACCCGCGCGATCATAGACGATTTCCATCGCGCGCCCGCCAAGCACATAGCTGGGCCGGATCACGACCGGATAGCCGATGCGATCTGCAATGGACTCGGCTTCCTCGGCCGAGCGGGCGGTGCCGTTCTCCGGCTGGCGCAGCCCGAGGCTGTGCAGCAGTCGCTGGAAGCGCTCGCGGTCTTCCGCGATGTCGATCGCATCTGCGCTGGTGCCCAGGATCGGAATCCGCTCGCGCGCCAAGGCCTGCGACAGCTTCAGCGGCGTCTGTCCGCCATATTGCACGATGCACCCGAGCAGCGTGCCGCGCTCTTCCTCGCGCCGCACCAGAGCAATCACGTCCTCCGCCGTCAACGGTTCAAAATAAAGCCGGTCGGATGTGTCGTAATCGGTGCTGACGGTTTCCGGATTGCAGTTGACCATGATGGTCTCGAACCCGGCGTCCTTCAGTGCATAGGCAGCGTGAACGCAGCAATAGTCGAACTCGATGCCTTGCCCGATGCGGTTCGGTCCACCACCAAGGATGACCACCTTCTGCCGCTCGGTTGGGTCCGCCTCGCATACCGGCGTTCCGTAGCCGCCTTCATAGGTGGAATACATATAGGGTGTCGCCGAGGCGAACTCGGCCGCACAGGTATCGATCCGCTTGAAGACCGGATGCACACCCAGTTGCCGCCGCAGCGCTGCAACGTCGTCTTCGGTGCATCGCGCGAGTTGCGCCAAGTGACGATCGGCGAAGCCCAGCGCCTTGGCCCGCCGCAGCGCGCCGGCCTCGCGCGGCAGTCCCGCTGCCGCGATCGTCCTCTCGGCATCGACGATCTTTTCCAGCTCGCGCAGAAACCAGGGGTCGTATTTGCAGGCATCGTGGATGTCCTCGACTGCAACGCCGGCGCGCAGCGCCTGTGCGGCGATCAGCAATCGGTCGGGCCGCGGTTCGGACAGCGCGGCACGGAAGGCATCCGGACCGCCGTCGCCTGGCGGCTCGATCTCGTCGAGCCCCGATAGGCCGGTCTCCATGCTGCGCAGGCCTTTTTGCAGCGCTTCGGCGAAGCTGCGGCCGATCGCCATCGCCTCACCTACCGACTTCATCGACGTCGTCAGCAGGGCAGGGGTGCCGGGAAATTTCTCGAATGTGAAGCGTGGGATCTTGACCACGACATAATCGATGGTCGGTTCAAAGCTCGCCGGCGTGACACGCGTGATATCGTTGGCAAGTTCGTCCAGCGTATAGCCGACCGCAAGCTTCGCCGCGACCTTGGCAATCGGAAACCCGGTCGCCTTCGAGGCCAGCGCTGACGAACGCGACACGCGCGGGTTCATCTCGATGATCACCATGCGGCCGTCCGCTGGGTTCACCGCGAACTGCACGTTGGAGCCGCCAGTATCGACGCCGATTGCACGCAGGCAGGCGATCGAGGCGTCGCGCATCCGCTGATATTCCTTGTCGGTCAGCGTCAGCGCTGGCGCCACTGTGACCGAGTCACCGGTGTGCACGCCCATCGGATCGACGTTCTCGATCGAACAGACGATGATGCAGTTGTCCGCCCGGTCGCGGACCACCTCCATCTCGAATTCCTTCCAGCCGAGAACCGATTCCTCAATCAGCACTTCAGTGGTCGGCGCGGCCTCCAGCCCGCCGACGACGATCTGTTCGAATTCCTCACGGTTATAGGCGATCCCACCGCCCGTTCCTCCCAAGGTGAAGCTCGGACGGATGACGACAGGCAGGCCCGTCTGTGCGAGCGCCCTGCGCGCCTCTCGCAGCGAATGTGCGATCGCCGAGCATGGCGATTCGATGCCGATCTCGGCCATGCAGTCGCGAAACTTCAGCCGGTCTTCGGCGCGCTCGATCACCTCGGCACGCGCACCGATCAGCTCCACACCGTGCCGCTCCAGCACGCCGGATCGTGCGAGATGCATCGCTGTGTTCAGCGCTGTCTGGCCGCCCATCGTCGGCAGCAGCGCATCCGGCTTCTCGCGTGAGATGATGCGCTCGACGATCCCCGGTGTGATCGGCTCGACATAGGTCGCATCCGCGAGGCCAGGATCGGTCATGATGGTCGCGGGGTTGGAATTGACCAGGATGACCCGATAGCCCTCCGCCTTCAGCGCCTTACACGCCTGCGCGCCCGAGTAGTCGAACTCACACGCCTGACCAATCACAATTGGGCCTGCGCCAATGATCAGGATCGAATTGATGTCCGAGCGCCTGGGCATTCCGCGCCTTATGTTATTGGGGATTGCTCAGGAGCGCCCGCGCAGCACTTGTGCCTGACGGGGTCAACTGCAGATGCCAATGGCATTGCAGTGAGCCCTCCGGTAAGCGGACGGGCTCGTAAATCAGTCGTTCGCGCAGCAGATCGGCAACTGTGTCGCAGAAGCTCGTATAATCGATCGCATGTGTGACCAGCGTTCGAAAGTGCTCGTATGCGATTTCAGCGTTCGGCTCATTGATGCTGTGACGATACGCCGTGATCAGCAGCTGCGCCCGAGCATCCATTCATGCCTGCCGTTCGATCATATCGATGAATCGCGCGAACAGATAATGGCTGTCAGTCGGACCGGGGCTTGCCTCGGGATGATACTGCACCGAAAACGCTGGGCGATCGGTGCACGCCAAGCCCTCGTTAGATCCATCGAACAACGAGACATGCGTCACCTGGGCGCTCGGTGGCAGTGTCCTAGGATCAACAGCAAAGCCATGGTTCTGGCTGGTGATTTCCACTTTGCCGGTGGTCAGGTCCTTGACCGGCTGATTGGCGCCGCGGTGGCCACGGTCCAGCTTGTAGGTCTTCGCCCCCAGCGCCAGAGCCAGCAACTGGTGGCCCAGGCAGATCCCGAACAGGGGCACACCGGCTTCAAGTACACCTTGGATCGCCGGCACGGCATACGCTGCGGTCGCCGCCGGATCACCAGGCCCATTCGACAGAAACACCCCGTCAGGTTGCCGGCGCAAAATGTCCTCCGCTGTTGCTGTTGCCGGCACGACCGTGACACGGCATCCAGCCGATGCCAGGCACCGCAGGATGTTGCGCTTTGCCCCGTAATCCACTGCGACAACATGCTGCCGGGGTTCGGCTTGGTGGCTCATCCCGTTTGGCCACGCCCATCGCGTCTCGTCCCATTCGTAGGACTGCTGGCATGATACTTCGCGGGCGAGGTCCATGCCTTCCAGTCCCGGCCATGCGTCTGCCTGCGCTCGCAGGGCAGGGAGGTCGAACCGTCCGTCGGCTGGAAACGCCAGCACGCCATTCGGTGCTCCGCCGTCGCGGATGCGCACGGTTAAAGCCCTCGTGTCCACACCCGCCACACCTGCAATGCCGCGCGCGCGCAGCCATGCATCCAGATGCTGCGCCGACCGCCAGTTGGATGGTTCGGTGATGTCCTGCTTTACCACGAGGCCGCGGGCAGCGACCGTCGCCGCTTCGATGTCCTCGCCATTGCTGCCGACATTGCCGATGTGCGGGAAGGTGAAGGTGATAATCTGTCCCGCGTAGGATGGGTCGGTCAGCGTTTCCTGGTAGCCGGTCATGCCGGTGTTGAAGCAGACCTCGCCCACCGGCGGGGGTACGAAGGTATGCGCGCCGAAGCCGCGGCCCCAGAACACGTTGCCATCAGCCAGCACCAGCGCTGCTGTCGCTCCGGTGGGGACGGTGCCGTTTTCGACCAAGGCGGGCTCAACCCGAGCCGTAGCGCCGCCCGGCAAATCGGCTAGCTCAAGCCCGGTGGCAGCAATGACCGCGGCCCAATGGCGCGACGGAATCAAACCTGCCTGGCGCCACTTTCGCACCGCCTCGGTTCCGACGCCCGTCAGCCGTGCCGCCGCGTCGGCTCCGCCCAACCTCTCGATGATGGAATCCACCGCGACCGGCATGATGCGGGGATATGGGAATTCAGTTCCCAACGCAAGGCTGCGTCGCAGCGCTGGGAACTTTCTTCCGTCCAGCCACACGCGAGGTCAGTTTGCATATAGTAGAGGGTGTTGTTGCCAGAGGGATGTACCATGAACCTGCGCGAGCAGTTCACTGACCAGCTAAAGGTGTCGATGAAGGCCGGTGATGCGCCTCGCACCTCAACGCTGCGCATGATTCTGGCCCGATTAAAGGAGATCGATATCGCTGCACGCCCGAAGGGTATCGAAAGGGTGCCGGATGAGGAGATCGTCGGCATGCTGCGGGGCATGGTGAAGTCGCGCCGCGAATCGGTGGAACTCTATCGCCAGGGACACCGCCAGGATCTGGTGGACAAGGAAGAGGCCGAAATCTCGGTCATCGAGACATTTCTTCCGCAGCAAATGGATGAGACGGCGATGGAACAGGCGATCGCAACGGCAATAGCCGAGACAGGCGCCGCCAGCATCAAGGACATGGGGAAGGTGATGGCGGCGCTCCGGGCCAGGCACGCCGCGACACTCGACATGGCGAAGGCAGGTCCGATGGTGAAGGTTCGGCTATCATGATGCTGAGAAGGAGGGACCAGATGGGAGGGGGAAGGGGAGGGGGTCTATGAACTGATGCCCCTGCCAGCCGCCTTTCTCGACGAACTCCGCCTGCGCACACCGCTCGCGGCAGTCATCGGGCGCCGCGTTCGCCTGGCGCGCTCCGGCCGCCAATGGAAAGGTTGCTGTCCATTCCACGGCGAGAAGACCCCCAGCTTCTACGTGTACGAGGACGGCCACTATCACTGCTTCGGTTGCGGTGCGCACGGTGATGCGATCGGCTTTGTCATGCAGAGCGAAGGTGCGAGCTTCACCGAGGCGGTTGAGCGGCTCGCGGGTGAAGCGGGCTTGCAGGTGCCGAAGCCCTCAGCGGAAGCCGCCGAGGCGGAGCGGAAA
>JBKPOG010000038.1:0-6181 GCA_046732975.1 Pseudomonadota bacterium | reverse complement strand
TATGACGAGGTCGAATTCGTGGGCCATGTCTCGGGTTCCTCGATCTGCTTGGTGTCAGTGTCACGCCGTGCGTTCGTTCAGACAAGGGTCAGACAATCTCGGCATCACGCGCCGAAACTTGCGTGCTAACCATCCAGCTCCTGATATCGGCGGAAGATCCCCGTCTCCTTGAACGGCACGCGCCGTTCGCTTGACAGATAGGCCTGCAGTCGCGGCCGTTCTGCCACGACTCTGTGCAGGGCCATTACACGTGGCAGCTTCGCTAACTCTCGGTCGGTCGCTATAGGGAATGCGAAACGCAATCCCTCGATCAACTGGAACAAGGACAGGTCAGCATAGGTAACAGAACCGCCAACCAGCTTGTCCGTTCCTGCCGGATTTGCCTGTAGAATCCGCTCGAACCAACCGAGGAACTTTGGCATCCGATCCCTGCGAAAGACTGTGGCACGTGCGATAGCTTCATCCTTCTGTTCGTGGAACCATTTATCCTCATCGATAGGATGGTGCGAATTGTAGACCTCCTTGACGATGTCGGTGATCGTGAGCTGAATCTGATGCGTCCATAGCCGGCCGTCTTCGTCAGATGGGGCAAGTCCGATGCGCCCACCCAGATACAACAGAATTGCTGCGGTATGGCTGACGATCACCTCGCCATCGCGCAGGAACGGCGGCGCAAAGGGAATGTGTGACGTGCCCTCACCGCGCATGAGGGCCATCATGGCCGGAACGCCCCGTCCTTCGCTCTCCGACCCTCGCGCCACATCGATATAGTCCGCACCGGCGTCCTCCATTGCGAGGCGAACGAACTCACCACGCCCCTGGATTTCCGGCCAATAGAAGAACTCGTAAGTCATGATCCGCCTCTCCTGCCGCTGACGCAGCTGCCGCACCTTTGCTACGGGAATTTCTGCTGTTCCAGCGGTTACTCTGGCCACCGCCGAGCCACTTTGCTAGCCCGGCCGCGGTGCCACTTGGGGTCTTGCGTACATGTCCGGGCGGTGTCACTCGTTCTGCGACGGACGATGCCCCTCGCAATATGAAGGTATGAACCTCTGCATCACCACGCAATGACACCGAGCGGCTCTTGATGAAGCAGGTACTTTCAGAGAGTTGGGCTTGGCTGCGGGTCCAGTTCTTTCGTTTTTGGACCGCGCTCGCCGTTCTGGGCGTCTCCGTCTACCTTTGGCTCGACAAACCTGAGTACCTGACCTGGTGGAAACGAAGCACCAATCGGCTAATCGAGAATGGCTCCTCGCACCTTCCATATCCTTGGGGGGATCGACTTGAATCGACGATCGGGAATTTTGGGATTTGGGTCCAACTTACTTTGGCCATCCTCATCTTCCGAGCCATTCTCGGCATTCTGATCCTGATGTTCCAAATGATACGGAGGCGCAGGCGGTATCGATAGCACAGCAGTTTTGTGTTCCCGGACTGTGCGGTCAGCTGTAGGGGCTCAACAGAATTTTGCATCGGCAGCTCGTATGACAGAGCGCTAGGCTGCCAGTTTTTGCCGAGCCGAACCATTTATCATCATGGCAGCCTTTTCAGCAATCATGATCGTGGGCGCGTTGGTGTTGGTCGACGTGACAGCCGGCATCACTGAGGCGTCGATGACACGGAGCCCTTCGATGCCGTGCACGCGCAATTCGTTGTCGACAACGCTCATTGGATGCGAACCCATCATGCATGTGCAGCTGGCATGATAGCAGGTGCTGCCATTACGCCGGGCATAGTCGAGCAATTCGTCATCCGTCTGGACCTGATCCCCAGGGAAGCTCTCGTCACGGACAAACTGTTTCAGCGGGGGAGCTGCAAACAAGCGCCGGGCAAAGCGCAGGCCACCGATAATGGCGCGCCGGTCGGCCTCGTCCGACAGATAACGCGGGTTGATCGCCGGCATGTCGCCAGGCTTGTTTGTTTTTGCCTCGACATAGCCACGCGAGAGAGGGCGCATCTGCCAGGCACCAGCGCTCAGACCCGGCGTCCGCTCTAATTCGCCGATCTGCCCGCCCTTAAAGCTGCCCGGCGCGAACGTCACCTGCATGTCTGGCGTCGCTGACGTCTCCAACACCTTGACGGAGGCGGCGACGAGCGATGGGCTGTAGCTCAACATTCCCTTACCAGTGAAGGCCCAGCGCATGGCTTCAATCGCGAGAGGCAAACCATATGACTTCTCGTTGGCCGTAGCCATGCCAATGACCCGATAAGACACGCGCGCAGTATAGTGGTCCTGCATGTTGCGCCCGACACCGCGCAGGTCGTGCACGATCGGTACGCCGATTTTGGCGAGATGCTCTGGATCCCCGATGCCGGACAGCTGCAGGATGTGCGGTGAGCCGACTGCGCCCGCCGACAGGATCACTTCGCGTACCGCCTCTGCCTTCTCGATTCCACCACCACCACGCGAAAATTCTATGCCGGTAGCGCGTTTGCCGTTGAACAGAACGCGGTGGACCAGCGCGTTTGTGACCAGCTGAAGGTTTGGTCGCTTCAATGCAGGGTGCAAATAGGTCCGTGCAGCACTTGCGCGTCGGCGTCCCCCACGGGTCTGCTGGCACCAGCCGATGCTATCGCCTGCACCGGCCGGCAGATCATTGACGTCTTCGCGGTACTCAAGGCCAAGCTGTTTACCTGCCTCGATCACCGTAGCGCAGATCGGGGAACGATCCATTTTCGACGTGAACAGCGGTCCGTCCTTGCCACGCACCGCATTGCCTTCGCCCTCCCACCGCTCAGCTTTGCGGAAGAATGGCAGGCAGTCGTCCCACGACCAGCCGCGATTTCCAAGTTGCGCCCAGTGGTCATAATCCTCCGGCTGACCACGGATGTAGATCAGCCCGTTGATCGAGGAGGAGCCGCCAATTACCCGACCGCGAGTGTAGACGATAGCGCGGCCATCGATGCCCGGATCGGGTTCTGCGCGGTATTTCCACGTAAGGGTCGGGTGGTCGAGCATCTTGAAGAAACCCGCCGGGATATGGATGAGCGGATTCCGATCACGGCCACCCGCCTCGATCAACAACACTTTGGTGTTGGGGTTCTCCGTCAGCCTGTTAGCCAGCACACAGCCGGCTGAGCCTGCGCCGATGATGACGTAATCCGCTTGCATGCGCGACCCTTCCCGCCAAAGAATCTAGACCGCATCCGGCCCCTTGCGATTAGTCTACCGAGGAAAGCCTGGCAAACGGAAGCCACGATGAAGATGCCGAAACCAAGCTGGCACGACGGAGCAGCGGACCGGGTATCGCTTCAGACGGCTGAGCAGTGACAAACAAAGTCCACGCCAAGTGGCACTCGATAGCGCGAGGTTTTGCCGTTCAAAAGCAAAGCTGAGGTGGGCACTTTCGGCCTTGCGTCATACGAAGCGATTTTCTTTTGTTCCGCGCAAGACCCGACCCATCACCCGGACGGACGGCCACACTCCCGGCTAACCTGGTGCCGCCCCGTCGCCATATATGGAAGCGTGCGCCAGAACCGAAATGCCAGCCCTTCCCGATCGCGTGCGTTCGGGCAACACTTGCCATCGCCTGTCGTTTCCGCAGGCGTTGCCAGCAGAGGAGCGCGCAGATGACGCAGCACGTCTACAAGGTCGTGGAAATCGTCGGCACCTCGGAAGAGAGCGTCAGCAAAGCGATCGATCGGGCGATCGAAAAGGCATCCTCGAGCCTGCGGAACCTCGGTTGGTTCGAGGTCCATCAGGTCCGCGGCCATATCGAAGACGGCAAGGTGGCCCACTACCAGGTTACCCTGAAGGTCGGCTTCCGCCTGGAGGAGTAGCTACTTCTCCAACCCGCCTGCCATCGCCCGCCTGAACGCCGCCAGCGTCTCGTCGCTGACGTGGTGCTCGATGCCCTCGGCATCGATCCGAGCCGTCTCGGAGCTGACGCCAAGCGAGCGCAGGAACGCCTCGACGGTCTGATGCCGGAGCCGGCTCTCTCGGGCGATCTTCTGTCCGGCCTCCGTCAGGAACACACCGCGATAGGGCTTCTGCACCACGAGCCCTGCCGCGCCGAGCCGCCGCAGCGCCTTGCCGACGGTCGGCTGTGCGACGCCAAGGCGCGCAGCGATGTCAACCTGGCGTGCCTCACCGCCGTCTGCGATCAGGTCAGCGATCAGTTCGACGTAGTCCTCCAGGAGAGTGTTCCGCCGTGCGTCCCTGCTCTGCTTGAACCCGCGCGAATGCGCTTCGGCATTTGGCAACGGGTCCGGCTTCTGCTGCCCTCTCCGTGCCACCGTGTCCGTCCCCCCGAAGACTCGCGGTCACAGTTTTAGCACAGGCTTGGTTTCTGCACGCAATGGAGGATCACCGCGGGCCGGTGGGCACCTGGTTGAACGGCTTGTTCTTGTCCACCCTGATATCCGACGGAAGCCCAAGCACTCGTTCGGCGATGATGTTGCGCAGGATCTCGTCTGACCCGCCGGCGATCCGCCCGCTCGGCGACGTCAGCAACGCCTGCTGGAACATCGCATACAATTCCGCCAGATCGTCGTCCATGACCAGTCCGGCCGCGCCCATCAGGTCCAGTCCATAGGACGCAATGTCCTGCAGCTTGCTGGCGTTGACCAGTTTGTGGATCGAATTCTCCGGCCCCGGCGTCTGGCCACGCGACAACGCCGTCAAGGTGCGAAAGCGAGTGAACGTCAGTCCCTGCGTCCGCGCATACCACTCCGCAATGCGTTCGCGCACCGCAGCGTTCCGGATCGCCGGCGCACCATCCACCACCAGCGATCGGGCAAGCTCCACAAGGTCCTCGACATCCGGCCGGTGCACCTCGCCAACTGCCAGCCGTTCATTCATCAGTGTGGTCAGCGAGACTTTCCATCCCTGCCCCACTGCGCCGAGACGCTGCGCATCGGGCACGCGCACATCGGTGAAGAACACCTCGTTGAAGTGCGATGCGCCGGACATCTGATGGATCGGCCGTATCTCGATGCCCGGCGATTTCATGTCGAGGAAGAAGAATGTCAGCCCCTCGTGCTTCGGCACGTTGGGATCGCTGCGCACGACGATGATGCCAAAATCGGACAGATGTGCACCGGACGTCCAGATCTTCTGCCCATTGATGATCCAGTCGTCGCCATCGCGCTCGGCGCGCGTGCACAGGGCTGCAAGGTCCGATCCGCCGGCAGGTTCCGAGAATAACTGGCACCACACCTCTTCGCCACGCAGTGCCGGTCGCACATAACGCTCGAGCTGTTCGGGGGTGGCATATGCCATCATGGTCGGAATGCACATGCCGAGACCGATCTCGAACAATCCACGCGGCACCGCGTAGTTGTCTTCCTCCTGCAGGTAGATCACCTGGAAGATGGGCGAGGCCTCACGGCCGCCGAAGCGCTTCGGCCAGGTAATCCCGGCAAAGCCGACATCCGCCTTCTTTGACTGCCACGACTTGCAGCGTTTCACCGCCTCGGCGTCAAGTCCACCGCGCACTACCGGCCGCGCACGCCCCTTGGGCTCGGCATTGGCTGCCAGGAATGATCGCGCCTCGGCGCGAAAGGCGGCCTCTTCGCGTGTGTCATTGAAGTCCATCTGCGTCTCCGCTACGCCGCATTGCGCATCTCCAGCAACTCGACCAGCCGGTTCTTCCACCAGGGCGCACCGCCAAGCGCCAGAGCGAGTTGTTTCGACCGCCGATAATACAAATGGCAATCCATGTCCCAGGTGAAGCCGATGCCGCCATGCGTCTGGATGTTCTCCTTCGATGCGAGATGGAATGCCTCGGTTGCCGACACGCGCGCCGTCGCCGCAGCCAGGGACAGCTCTGCGGCATCCGCCGACAAGGCCCATGCACCGTAGAAGGCATTTGATCGTGCCAGTTCGGTCGCAACATACACATCGGCGAGCTTATGCTTGATCGCCTGGAACGATCCGATTGGCCGTCCGAACGCGTAGCGCTCCAACGCATAATTGCGCGCCATCTCGAGCGACGCATCGGCCCCACCCACTTGTTCGAACGCAACCAGCACTGCCGCACGCTCCAGGATTCGTAGCACCACCGGCCAACCGGTTTCGCTGCTCAGCCGTTCGACGTCGGTGCCGGCAAAATCGATGCGCGCATGATCGCGGCTTGGATCGACCGTGCGAAGCGTGCGTCTGCTCACATTGTTCGCTGTCAGGTCTGCGAGATAAAACGCGATCTCTCCGGCCTCGTCGCGCGCAGCAACGACGGCCAGA
>JBKPOG010000037.1:0-6762 GCA_046732975.1 Pseudomonadota bacterium | reverse complement strand
GGTCCACGACGTAAAAATCAAAACCGCGGAGTAATGGCCAGTGACCGCTTCGACAGTTGCCATCATTGGCTTTATTTCGCTGTTTGTGCTGATGCTGTTTCGCGTGCCGGTAGGCATGGCGATGGGGCTCGTCGGCATTACCGGTTTCGGATATCTGACCGGATTTGCCCCGGCGCTGAAGTTGGTCGGTCAGACCACGATGCGAACGGTGACGGACTATACGTTCGGCGTCATTCCCATGTTTCTGCTGATGGGCGCCTTCGTGTCGCGATCCGGCATGAGCCGCGAGCTGTTTCATGCCGCCAATAAGTTCGTTGGGCATCTTCGCGGCGGTCTCGGCATCGCCACCATCGCCGCGTGCGCCGGCTTCGCTGCCATCAGCGGTTCATCCGTCGCCACGGCAGCGACATTCTCGACCGTCGCCTATCCGGAAATGCGCCAATACCGCTATCCGCAGGCATTCTCCACTGGCGTGATCGCCGCCGGCGGCACGTTGGGGGCGATGTTTCCGCCATCGATCGTGCTCGCCGTCTATGGGCTAATCACCCAGCAGGACATTGGCAAGCTGTTCATGGCCGGCATCCTGCCTGGACTACTCGCTGTCTCGATGTACATGGCGACGATTACCATCATCGGCGCCCTGCGGCCGCGTTATCTGCCGGCGGCGCCCCGCAGTTCCTGGCGCGAACGACTGAACGGCCTGCGCGATGTATGGGCGCCGTTGCTGCTGTTCGTGTTCGTCATCGGCGGACTCTATGGTGGCCTGTTCACACCCACCGAAGCAGGCGGCGTCGGAGCAGCCGGCGCATTCCTGATCGGCATCGCTCGTGGCCGCCTGTCGCGTGAGGATGTTCTCGCCTCGTTGCTGCAGGCCACCCGCACCGCCGCCGCCGTCTTCACCATTCTGATCGGCGCCATCCTGTTCGGCTACTTCCTTACAGTCACCCAGACGCCGCAGAAGGTGACCGAGTTCGTCACCAGCCTCGGCCTCGGCCGCTACGGCGTGCTGGTGCTGATCATGCTGATGTATCTGATCCTTGGCTGTCTGATGGACGCCATGGCGATGATCATCCTCACCATTCCGATCATTTTCCCGGTCATCACCTCGCTGGGATTCGATCCGGTGTGGTTCGGAGTGATCATCGTCATGACGGTGGAACTCGGACTGATCCATCCTCCGGTTGGGATGAACGTGTTCGTCATCAAGACCGTGGTGCAGGACGTGAACTTTTCCACGATCTTTTATGGCGTCATCCCATTCGTCATCACCGACATCATCCGGCTGGCGATCCTGATCGCATTCCCGATCCTGGCGCTGTTTTTGCCGAGCCACATGTAGCCGCGCTCATCGCGAGCGGACCGAAGCGAGACGCAGCGGGGCCGAACGGTTCTGCATCCGATAGAGGCAGCCCAGCGTGCCAAGCACGGTGCACCCCAGCGCGGTCACCGTGGCCACCAGCGCCCATCGGTCCCCAGGGACGGCGAAATACACGACGCCGGCAAGCACGACACCTGTGCCGTTTGCGACCTGCTGTGTCGTCGCCAGCATGCCAGCGCCCGTGCCGGCATGGGCATGCCGAACCTGGGTCAGCACAGCGCGGAACAATGGCGCCAGCACCATGCCCTGACCGTAGCCGAACACCGCGAGCGGCAACATCAGCAAAGCCATCGCCGGGTGCGCAGATGTGCCCACAAGGAGCGCGGTGCCGGCCAATCCGATGCCCTGCACAACGCAACCTTCAATCAGCCGTCCGCCGCTTAACCGTGACCCAACCACGAATGCCAGTGCCATGGGCATCACTGTGAGTGCCGCATCGAAGGGCGACAGCCCGAGGCCATTCTGCATATACAGGGTCAGCACGAAGTAGAACGACAGGTTGCCAGCGAAGAAGCAGAACGTGGCACCCATTCCAGCCAGGAACACGCTGTCCGCAAGCAAACGAAGGTCGATAAGCGGCGTGCCTCCTCGCCGTTCAACACTGCGCTGGAGCCGCATAAAGCCTGCCAACAGTGACATGCCGGCAGCCATTGCCAGCCAAACCCACCAGGGCCAGCCCAATTCGCGCCCGAACATCATCGGCAAGAGCAAGCCGAGCAGGCCCAGGAACAGCACCACGGCACCGTTCAGGTCAAGCCGGGTGCCAATTACGCGTGGCAGGTTGGGCATCAGCCAGGCCGCGGCAAGGGCAATGTCGATGCCAATCGGCACATTGACGAAGAAGATGCTGCGCCAGCCGAGGCCCGCGAGGTTCAGCGTCACCAGCCAGCCGCCCAGCATGAAGCCCACCGCGGCGCCGAGACCGATCGCGACGCCGAAAATGGCGAATGCGCGGGTGCGCGCCTCATCAGGGAACAGCGTGTGGATCGAGGCCAGCACCTGCGGCACCATGATCGCCGCTGCTGCTCCCTGCACGGCACGCGCGATGATCAGCATCAGCGCCGATCCCGCTAGGCCGCACCACAGCGATGCCAGCGTGAAGCCGAGTACGCCGATGATGAACACTGGCTTGCGCCCCAGGATGTCGCCCAGCCGTCCGCCGGTGATCAGCAGTGCAGCGTAGGCGATCTGGTAGACCGCTATCACTGCCTCGATTTCGGCCGCGCCGGCGTGCAGGTCAGCGCGGATCGACGGGATGGCGACGTTGACGATGAACGCGTCAGCCACCGCTATGAATTGCGCGGCTGCCACGCTTGCTAGTGCCCACCAGCGACGGGGCGTGACGATCTGCGTGTCCATGATGGGAACCTCCTTGCTCCGTAGTTCCCATCGTGATCATCCGCCACGCCCGATGCGATTACGCGCGGGGTAATGATGTGCGCTTGAGCAGTGACATGCCACTGTTGGACGGCTCGTCCAGTATGGAGCCGATTCTCATGCCCGATCCAAGCAACGCCTTCGCCGATCGCGCATCGTAAAGGGCCTGCTCGCCGTGCGGCGTCAACCCCGAGCCGTGGGATCGGCGACATCCTCACGCACGTGCTCAGTCGGCTGCGGTGTCGCGGTCATAACGCACACGCCATTGGGCGCATCAAACTGATGCCAGGCACTGCGCGGCACGATTGCCATCATCCCGGCATGTAGATATAGCGACTGCCGTCCCTCCGCGGTGATCAGGTGCAACGTCGTTGCGCCATCGACGATCTGCACGATCTCGTCCCCTTGCGGATGCCGCTCCCACGCGCTCTTGCCGGCGAACTTCGCGGTGAATATTGCGCCATCGCGATACTGTGCCACGCGACCGAATGCCTTTGCGCGTTCGCTCTCCGTCGATGTCAGCGTGCGCCCCGTCAGCATTGTCAGCTTTTTGAACTCGGCTTTGAGGTCGATCACATCCACCATAAACGCTCTCCCAACTCTATCTGCGTTGCCTGCGGCGCTCCTCGATGTCCATCATGATACACCCAACTGCCTCTCTGGACTTCCTCGGATAGCGCGGGGTGATGTCGGTTACTTCGCCAGTGTGTCGCGCAGGCCGCGCAGGCCGAGGTAATAGCCGACAATGCCGAAGCCGGCGACAATGCCGTGACTGACCGTCGCGGTCTCTGATACCGGGCCTCGGCGTACCGGGTTCGACATGTGCAGCTCGATGGTCGGAAACTTCACCTGACTGATTGCGGCGACCAGTGCCGGATAGCCGCGTGAGAAGCCTGCGGGATTGAAGATCGCCGCATCGAAGCCTTGGTCGTTGGCGGCATACAGGCGATTGATCACATCGCCTTCGACATTGGAATGGAAGATGTCGATCTCCACGCCGAGTTCCTTTGCGTAGCCGCGTATCCGTTCGTCGTATTCTGGCAGGGTCATCGGGCCGAAGATTTCCGTCTGCACCTTGCCGCGCATGTTCATGCCAGCGCCGTGGATGACCAGGATCTTTGCCATCTGCTGTTCCTCCTATTTCAGGCCACGCGATATTCCGCGAGTGTGTCGTAGTTCGGATCGGCGCCGATACCGGGTACATTCGGTGGACTGACCGTGCCGTCGTCGTTCAGCGTCAGCGTGTGGCGATACACGCGACCCCACATCGGATCGACCGTGTCGCGGTAGAACTCGAGGATCAGGCCGTTGGCGATCGCCGCAACGAGGTGCACATGAATGTCCTGCGAGCCGTGCGGTGCAATGTCCAGATCGTTGGCCTGCGCCAGTGCGGCTACCTTCATGAACTCGGTGACGCCGCCTAGGATCTTGGCGTCGGCGTTCAGAATTGCCGCGCATTCGTGCTTGATCAGATCGCGAAAGCCGTATCGCGTATACTCGTTTTCGCCGGTCGCGATTGGAATGCTGGTCGCCTGCGCGAGTTTGCGATGGCCATCATAGTCATCCGGAGCCACCGGCTCCTCGAACCAGAAGATGTCATACTCTTCGATCCGTTTCGCGAGCTGGATCGCCTGGTAGTAGCGATACGCGCAATTGGCATCGACCATCAGCTTAACTTGTGGACCAACCGCCTCGCGCGCGACACGCACCCGCGCCACATCCTCCACGATCGGCACCGCGCCGACCTTCATCTTCACGGCCTTTGCCCCCATGCGCACATTGTCTTCCATCTCACGGGCGAGTTCGCGTAGGCCTTTGCCTTCTTCGTAGTAGCCACCGGCGATATAGGTGGGCACGCGGTCGCGGAAACCACCGAGCAGCCTGTAGAGCGGCAGATTGGCGAACTTGGCTCGGATGTCCCATAGGCCGATATCGATCGCCGAGATCGCCCGCGTGGTCAGCCCGCGGCGGCCGATCAGTTTGGGCTCCCACATCCTTTGCCACAGCCGTTCGACATTGATCGGGTCTTCGCCGATCAGCATCGGCGCCAGGCGCGCAACTGTCGCGCGTTCGATCTCCCCTCCGCCGCCGAGACCGATGCCGGTGACGCCTTCACTGGTGGCGATTTCCACCACCGCGAACGTCACGTGCGTGTAGGTGTGCTTGCCGTTGGTGATCGGTTTGTGCCGTGGCCAGCGGAATTCCTTGGTGGTGATGCCGGTGATCTTCATGCCGCTGCCTCCGATTTGGCTGCGGCGCATTGAACGTCCTCAGTCGGGCAGGCGCAAGCGCACTGACACCGGACAGTGATCGGATAAGCGTTGTTTCCATTCCGCGCCGCTCTCGCGGTAGGTCAGGACACGAAGCGAGTTTGGTTCCAGCCAATCGCGTGCAGCGTCGCCGAGCACGACGTGGTCGATGAAGGCTTCGCCGCCCCAGCACGGACTGCTGCGGCCTTCGGTGGTGCGCGTCAGTGGCGCGGCCTCGCTCAGCGTGCGCCAGAACTGATCGCGACCATCCATATGGCGGTTGAAGTCGCCAAGGATGGCGAAAGCGATGCCTTCTGCGTGTCGCGCGTGGATCCAGTCAATGAGCGACGGCAGCTGCTCGCGCAGCTCGGCGCAGGAACGGTTCTTGCGTCCGCTCAGACGATCGTCAAAGCATCCTGTTTTCAGATGCACCGCAAGCACGCGCAACGGAGGCTGCAGCTGCAACGTGATGTCGACCCCGCTGCGCAGATCGCCTCGCAGGTCGAGGTCGGTCACGTCAGGATGAACGTCATAGTGAATTCCACGGCGCACGACGATGCCGACGCGCTGCACCACGTGGTCATGGCTCATGTGGATCGAGTACTGGTCCGTGGGGAATACACGTGCGGCAATTGCCGCTCCGTCCACCTCCTGAATCCCGATCACGTCAGCGTTCAGATCCGCAGCATAGCGCTGCAGCAGCTCGATATCCTCGGGCTGCTTCGGTCGCACATCTGGCGGCAGGTTATGCTCGCGCGTCGTCAGCCACTCGAGGTTCCATGTTGCCACCTTCAGTTCCGCAGCTGATGCGAGGGTGGAGAGGAAGACAGCGGAGGTGAATGTCAGCCCGGCTATAGCGGCAGCCCCGTGGCTGGGTTCCCGCTTTCGCGGGAATGACGGGTAACGGAGCACTCAGTGCGGCAGGATATCGTCGCGTGTCTCGCGTCCGAGCCACATCGCGAGGACGCTGAGCGCGGCGAAGCAGGTCATGATCGCCGTCGCCTTCGCGAAGTCTCCGCCGAACGGCATCACCAGCAGCCCCGCGACCAGCGGACCGAAGCTGGTGATCACCCGGCCGGAGCCATTGCAGAACGATACTGCGGTAGCCCGCACGTGGGTTGGGAACAACTCCGGCAGATACACTGCGTGGCCGGAGAACACGCCGAATACGAAGAAGCCGAAGACCGGCAACATGATCGGGTACAGATCGTAATTGTCCACGCCGAGGAAAAGGTAGAGACCGGATGCGATAGTACCTAGGTTATACAAGGTGATGGTCGGACGCCGGCCGATCCAGTCGGCGACAAAACCGAACGCTGCATAACCGAGAATGCCGCCGACGCCCCATAATGTCATGCCATTGCCGATCAACTGCGCTGCACCGGGCCCGGTGATGCCCGTCTTCGCCAGCATCTGTCCCTGGATTGTCGGCAGCCATATCTGGCTGGTCCAGATCGCAAGCAATGTGCCGATGCAGAATAGCACGCCCACCATCGTGCTGTACCGCAGCTCGCGGCTGAATAACTGCGCCGGCACAAATCCGAGGAACGCGCGGTCCGCTTCGTCGAGTTCACGCGCAGCACGCAGAGCGCGGCGCCGCGCATGCACCATCTGGAATCGCTCGGGTTCTTCCATGCCGCGACGGATCAGCAGCAGGACCAGGGCCGGGATGACACCGGCAAACAGGACATAGCGCCAGCCATAGGGCCCGACGAAGCGGTAAATCTGTCCGCCGATCAGGTTGCCGAATCCGCCACC
>JBKPOG010000036.1:0-6942 GCA_046732975.1 Pseudomonadota bacterium | reverse complement strand
GGGCAGCGATGTCACGGCAGAATTCGCCGGCGAGCGGCTGCGCTTCCGTCTGCACGCACCCGGGCGGCATATGGTGATGAACGCGCTTGCCGCGATCGCCGCCGCCGCAATGCTGGCGGATGCCGCGCCCCAGCGCATCCTTCACGCGCTGGAAGAATTTGCGCCGGTGGCAGGTCGTGGCGCGCGGCGGAAAATCGATGTTCCCGGCGGTGCAGCGCTGCTGCTGGACGAGAGCTACAATGGCAATCCGGCATCGATGCGTGCGGCGCTTGCCGTGCTCCGCCTGCAGCCCGCGCGGCGCCGCGTCGCCGTTCTCGGCGACATGCTGGAGCTTGGTGACGCCGCGCCTACCGAACACAATTCGCTTGCCGCCGATGTCGCTGCCGCAGCGGACTGCGTGTTTGCCTGCGGTCCGCTGATGCGAAGCCTGTACGACGCCCTCCCAGAACAGATCCGCATCGCTTATGCAGCTGACGCTGCCGCCTTGGCCCCGATGGTCGCTCGCGCCATCGCGCCAGGCGACGCTGTTCTGATCAAAGGCAGCCTCGGCAGCCGAATGAAGCTGGTCGTCGATGCCCTTCACTCTCATGCAAAGGCCGCCTGATGCTGTATGATCTTGCGCGGCCGTTTGCCAACCAGTTCATCCTGTTCAACCTGCTTCGCTACATCACGTTCCGCTCGGGCGCGGCGTGCCTGACGGCGTTGGTGGTCAGCTTCATTCTCGGCCCACCTTTGATTCGCTGGCTGAAGTCGAAGCAGACGAACGGCCAGCCGATCCGCGATGACGGTCCGGAGCGTCATCTCATCGAGAAGAAGGGCACGCCCACCATGGGTGGCGTGCTGATCCTGTTCGCATTGACCATTTCAACGCTGCTCTGGGTCGATCTGCGCAACCCCTACGTCTGGGCGGTGATGTTCGTCACGCTGAGTTACGGCGCACTCGGCTTTGCCGACGACTATCGAAAGCTGTCGCGGCAGAATCACAAGGGCGTCTCGCCGCGCGCCAAGCTGTTCGCGCAGATGCTGATCGGCTTCTTTGCCGGCGTCTGGCTGATGCTGCTGACGAAAGGCGAGCTGGCGACATCGCTGACCATACCGGTGTTCAAGGACGTGCTGATCCCACTCGGCATCATGTTCCCGCTGTTTGCCATGCTGGTCATGCTCGGCGCCTCCAATGCCGTGAACCTGACCGACGGCCTGGATGGGCTCGCGATCGTGCCGACCATCATCTGCGCCGGCGTATTCGCGCTGATCGCGTATCTCGTCGGCAACCGCATCTTTGCTGATTACCTGCAGCTCAACCCGGTGCCCGGCGTTGGCGAACTGCCGGTGTTCTGTGGGGCTCTGATCGGCGCGGGTCTCGGGTTCTTATGGTTCAACGCACCGCCCGCCGCGGTCTTCATGGGCGATACCGGATCGCTTGCACTGGGTGGCGCCCTGGGCGCCGTCGCGGTCGCGACCAAGCACGAGATCGTGCTGATGATCACCGGCGGCCTGTTCGTGGTGGAGACTGTCTCCGTCATCATTCAGGTGTTCTGGTACAAGCGCACCAAGCGGCGCATCTTTCTGATGGCGCCGCTGCATCATCATTTCGAAAAGAAGGGCTGGTCCGAGCCGACCATCGTCATCCGCTTCTGGATCATCTCCATGATCCTGGCCCTCGTCGGTCTGGCGACGCTGAAGATCCGATGACACGCCCCCTGTCATTGCGAGCGCAGCGAAGCAATCTTGTGCCCGGAGCGCAGCGCCATCGGGATTGCTTCGTCGCTGCGCTCCTCGCAATGACACGTCACCCATTGTCCCGAATCGTGCAGCTCCGCTTCCCTGTTCGCTCGACGGCGGGATCAGCCTGATGCCAACTCTCTCGCGCGCCGATAATTCGATCCTCGGCCGCTGGTGGTGGACAGTGGATCGCTGGACGCTGGGTGCAATCGGCGTGCTGATTGGCTTCGGTTACATCATGATGCTCGCAGCGAGCCCCGCGGTTGCGGAACGCATCGGCTCCTCGCGCGACATTTTCCTTCTCAAGCAGGTGTTCTTTCTCGCCGCGGCTGGCGCGGTCGTGGTCGCCGTATCGTTGCTCTCGCCGCGCAGCATCCGGCGCATGGCCATAATCGGCTGCATCATCGCGCTCGCACTGACCGTCGCGACAATGTTCGTCGGCGTCGAAATCAAAGGCGCACGCCGCTGGATCGCTTTGCCGGGCCTGTCGGTGCAGCCCTCCGAATTTCTAAAACCCTGTTTTGCCGTCGTCGCCGCGTGGTTGATCAGCGAGGGCCGTCGCACGCCTCGCTTCCCTGGCAAGCTGTTGGCGATCGGCGTCTTCCTGGCGATCGCGCTGCTGCTGAAGTCGCAGCCGGACGTCGGCATGCTGGCGGTGATCTCCGCGGTGTTCTTCGCCCAACTCTACATCGCCGGCCTGAACCTGTTCCTGGTGGCCATCTTGGTGATCGGCGCAGGGTTTGGTGGCGTCGGTGCCTATATGTTTTTCCCGCATGTGCAGCGGCGCGTCGAGGCGTTCCTGCATCCCGGCAATGGCATCGGCACCGACTACCAACCGCGCACCGCGCTGGAGGCCTTCGGCAATGGCGGCCTGCTCGGTCGCGGTCCGGGTGAAGGCCACGTAAAGGACGTTCTGCCTGACGCGCATGCCGATTTCGTCTTCGCAGTCGCCGGTGAAGAGTTCGGCATGATCGTCTGCCTGATCATCATCGCCGTGTTCGGCTTCATCGTGTTGCGCGGACTGCTGCGATTGTTGAAGGAACAGGACCTGTTCGTGGTGCTGTCCTGCACCGGCCTGGTCACCGGCTTCGGCCTGCAGGCATTCATCAACATGGCCTCGTCGCTGCAACTCATTCCCACCAAGGGGATGACGCTGCCGCTGGTCTCGTACGGTGGCTCTTCGGCACTGGCGGTAGCACTCGGCATGGGCATGCTGCTGGCGCTGACGCGACGCCGCCACCACGCGGACGCGCCATGAGAGGTCCCGCGGTCCTTCCCATCGTGATCGCCGCAGGCGGCACGGGCGGTCATTTCTTCCCGGCCGAGGCGTTGGCCAGTGAATTGTTGTCGCGCGGGCGGCGCGTGGCACTGATGACGGACGCGCGATCCGGCGGACTGCAGAGTCCGGTGTTCGCCGGTCTGGAGCGGTTCATCATCCGCGGCGCGGGCATCGCCGGCCGTGGTGCGTGGCGCGCTGGTAAGGCAGGCGTGGCACTGGCTGGCGGCGTGCTTCAGGCGCGTCGTACCCTCGCGCGCATCAACGCCGGCGTTGTGGTTGGCTTTGGCGGGTACCCAAGTGTCGCGCCGGTGTTGGCGACACGCCTCATGCGCCCTCGACCGGCCGTTGTGCTGCATGAGCAGAATGCCGTGCTTGGCCGCGCCAATCGCTTTCTGGCGCATCATGCCGACCGTTTGGCGCTCAGCTTCGCCATGACAACACGCGTGCCGAAGGTGGCAACCGTGGTAACCGGCAATCCGGTGCGTCCTTTGGTCGCGGCGCTTGCCGAGACAAACTACGTGCCGCCCAACGACATCATTCGTCTGCTGGTGCTTGGTGGCTCGTTGGGCGCACGTGTCTTCAGCGACGTTGTGCCTGCAGCGCTCGCATCGTTGCCAGACGATCTGCTCCTGCGGATCAGGATCACTCAGCAATGTCGTCCCGAGGATCTGGGTCGGGTGCGCGCGACTTACGACCTCGCAGGTATTGACGCCGATCTGTCTCCGTTCTTTCCGGACGTCGCCGACAGGCTTGCATCGGCGCATCTGGTGATTGCACGCGCCGGCGCCTCCACTGTCGCCGAACTGGCGATTGCCGGACGGCCGTCGATCCTGGTGCCGCTGCCCGGTGCGATCGACGATCATCAGACGGCAAATGCGCGCGCGCTCGTCGAGGCGCGCGGCGCATCGATGATCGCACAGCACGACCTTACCCCCGCAACGCTGCGCGACCGGCTCGCGGCACTGCTGGCTCAGCCCGACTTGCTGAACCACGCGGCTCTCGCTGCGCGCACCATCGCTCGTCCTGACGCCGCGGCGCGATTGGCTGATCTGGTGGAGGAACTCATGCCGCAGGAGGCCAAGCCATGACCGCCCCTCCGTCATGGCCGGCCACCGTGCCGGCCATCGATTCCGGCACGACCTGGAAAGTGAGGAAAGGAACTGTGCCATAAGAGCCCTCCCACTTTCCATCGGCACGATCCATTTCGTCGGCATCGGCGGCATCGGTATGTCGGGCATTGCCGAGGTGCTGCATAATCTCGGCTACTCGGTGCAAGGCAGCGACATCGCCGAGTCGGCGAATGTTCGTCGGCTGCGTGACGCCGGCATTCCGGTATCGATTGGCCATGATGCGGCAAATCTGGGCGGCGCCCAGGTCGTTGTCGTGTCATCCGCGGTGAAGCCCGACAACCCTGAAGTTGCCACGGCGCGCGTGCAGCTGATCCCGGTGGTGCGTCGCGCCGAGATGCTGGCCGAGCTGATGCGGCTGAAGTGGTCGGTGGCGATCGGCGGCACGCATGGCAAGACCACCACCACCAGCCTGATCGCCGCGGTGTTGGAAGCAGCGCATCTCGATCCTACCGTGATCAACGGCGGCATCATCAACGCCTATGGCACCAACACGCGTCTGGGTACTGGCGACTGGATGGTTGTCGAGGCCGACGAAAGCGACGGCAGCTTCCTGCGCCTGCCGGCGGTGATCGCCGTCGTCACCAACATGGATCCCGAGCATCTCGACCATTGGGGTTCACCCGAAGCGATGGTCGCCGGCTATGACCAGTTCGTCGCCAACGTGCCGTTCTATGGCTTCGCCGTGCTTTGCATCGATCATCCGGCGGTACAGCAGATGATCCCGCGCCTGTCGGACCGGCGCATTATCACCTACGGCTTCTCGCCGCAGGCGGATGTGCGCGCCGATCGCATCGTGCCTGACAAGCTTGGCTCGACGTTCGACGTCACGGTCACCGATCGCGCGCGCAACCGATCGCGCAAGCTGGGTCCCTATCGCCTGCCGATGCTTGGCTCGCACAATGTGCAGAACGCGTTGGCTGCAGTTGCCGTCGGCATCGAGATGGACATCGCTGATGACACGCTGCGTGGTGCCTTCGCTGGGTTCCGCGGTGTGAAGCGACGCTTCACCAAGACCGGCGAGTCGGGCGGCATCACAGTGATCGACGACTACGGTCACCATCCGGTGGAAATCGCCGCCGTGCTGAAAGCGGCGCGTCAGGCCGGCGCACGCAACGTGATCGCGGTGGTGCAGCCGCATCGGTTCAGCCGTCTGCATTCGTTGTTCGGCGAGTTCTGCACCTGCATGAACGACGCCGGCACGGTCATCGTCGCCGACGTGTACCCCGCTGGCGAAGCACCGATCGAAGGCGTCAACCGCGATGCGCTGGTGGACGGACTGCGCGCACGCGGGCATCGCAGCGTCGTGCCGTTGCCCTCGCCGGTGCGGCTCGCCGAGATGATCTATGCCATTGCCAAGCCGGGCGACTTCGTCGTCTGCGTCGGCGCCGGCAACATCACCCAGTGGGCCGCGGCACTGCCGGGTGAACTTTCCGACCTGCAGAACCGGCGTATCGCCGGAAGCGCCGCATGAACCACCACCCCAGCAAAATCCCCCCTCCCCTCGCGGGAGGGGGGCAGGGGGAGGGGGCGCTAGCGCTGCCACCGCTACGTGGTCGCGTCCAAGCGAATGCGCCGTTGGCGCCCTTCACCTGGTTCCGCGTCGGTGGCCCGGCCGAGGTGCTGGTGCGTCCGGCTGACGAAATAGATCTCGCACAGTTCCTGCGCGCGCTGCCGCTTGACATTCCGGTGCACGTGATTGGCGCCTGCTCGAACCTGATCATTCGTGACGGTGGGCTGCCCGGCGTCGTGATCCGCCTGGCGCGCGGCTTCGGCGCAATCACCGTCGGGGTCGACGGCGTGATTGCCGGTGCTGCAGCGCTCGATGTGACCGTGGCTGAACATGTCGCTGCCGCCGGCCTGACCGGATTGGAATTCCTCTCAGGCATCCCTGGCAGCATCGGCGGTGCCGTGGTGATGAACGGCGGCGCTTATGGCGGTGATATCGCCTCTTGCCTTGAGTGGGCGGATATCGTGACGCGCACCGGCGCACAACGCCGCATGACAGCCGCGGATCTCGCGTTTGCCTATCGCCACTCGCGCCTGCCGCAAGGTGCTGTGGTGGTGCGTGCCCGACTGCGCGCGAAACCTGGCGCACCGGCCGCCATCGCAGCGCGCATGGCAGAGATCCGCGCAGCACGCGAGGCATCGCAGCCGATCCGCGCGCGGACCGGAGGATCGACCTTCCGCAATCCGCCCGACATGAAGGCATGGGAACTGATCGACGCCACAGGCAGTCGTGGACTGACGCGCGGCGGCGCCCAGGTATCCGAGAAGCACTGCAATTTCCTGATCAACACCGGCGCTGCCACCGCTGCCGACCTTGAAGGTTTGGGCGAAGAACTCCGCCGCCGTGTGCACGAAGCGACCGGCGTCACCCTTGAATGGGAAATCCACCGCATCGGCGTGCCCGACCCATCACTCCCCCTCCCCTCGCGGGAGGGGGGCGGGGGGAGGGGGCAACCCATCCCATGACCCGCGTCGCAGTACTCTACGGCGGCATCTCCGCCGAATGCGAAGTCAGCCGTTCGACCGGCCTGCAGGTGATCCCTGCGCTGCGCGAGGCCGGCTTCGAAGTCACACCCATCGAAGTGGGCGAAGATATCGGCGCGGTCATCGCCGCGCTGAAGCCGCGCCCCGACGCCGTATTCAACGCACTGCATGGACGGTTCGGCGAAGATGGCGTGATCCAGTGCGTGCTCGACTGGCTCGACATTCCCTACACGCATTCCGGCGTGCGCGCGTCGGCGCTGGCGATGGACAAAGTTGCGGCAAAGACAATCTTCGCCGCGGCAGGCCTGCCGATTGCGCATG
>JBKPOG010000035.1:0-48075 GCA_046732975.1 Pseudomonadota bacterium | reverse complement strand
GGCGCCGCGCCAGACCAAATTCCCGTCCGGATCCATCGCTTCAGTACATTGCGTGTCGGTCCGGCAAAGATGCATGCGCCTGCCCTGCCGGTGGTGCCAATGTCGAGCGGCATGGGCGACGCCCTGATCGGCGGCGATTTTCTCCGAGGCCGACGTGTCTGGGTGTCTTTTTCGACACACCGCCTCTTTCTGGCTCCTCTTGAACACGGACCATGGCTTGCTGTGACCCAAACCGACGAAACTCCGGCCCTGAGCCCAGCGCCTGACAGTTTTTTGCAAGAAAATTCTGGCACCGTTCCGAGCAATGTCGCTGAAGATCCTCATCGCCGATGACCACGCCCTGTTGCGACAGGGCCTCCGTCAACTCCTGGGCGATGAGAACCCTGATTACGAGTTCGTCGAGGTAGACGGGTTCAACGCCGCATCCGATGCGCTTGCCGCAGATCACGCGGATCTCTTGCTCATCGATCTCGGCATGCCGGACATGTGCGGAGCGGAGAGCCTCAGGAAGCTCAGGGCCGCGCATCCCGAGACGAAGATCGCAGTCCTCACGGGCTCGGACGACCGCGCAACGATCCTGCATTGTCTGGGCGCAGGAGTGCATGGCTTCATTGTGAAGTCCTCGCCTGTGGCGGAAATTCTGCGTGCGATCAGCACGATCATGGCCGGTGGTGTTTATGTCGCACCATCGCTCGCAGAGGTCGGTTCGGTCCACGGTTTGCCCGTGTCGGCACCCACTACAGACCCCGGCGCAGCAAGTGACCTGCCCGCCACTGATATTCCCCGCTTCACCAGTCGCCAGCGAGAGGTGCTCAGGCTGCTGGCGCAGGGCCGATCGACCAAAGAAATCGCCCGGACGCTGGATCTGGGTCCCGGGACGGTGAAGATCCACCTGGGCGCGATTTTCCGGGCCCTGAACGCACACAACCGCACCGAGGCGGTTGTCCTGGCATCTCGCCTCAATCTGTAGCCATCAGATTCCGGATCTCCAGCAATAGCTCGGTGACCTTTGCTCGCAGTTCCGCTGGATCAATTGGCTTGATAAGCCAGGCTGCACCGGACCGGCGAAGCTCATCCAACGCTGCTGAATCGGTCGCTCCGGTAACGATAACCGCTGGTATGGTTTGATCGAACCGGGCATTCAGGAGTGCGAGCAAATCCACGCCGCTCGCGTTAGATCCTAGATCTCGGTCGACGATCGCGATGTCCGGCGGGTTTTCGCCCATGGCCCAAAGAGCGCCGTCAACACTGCCGACAAGCGTCACACGTGCACCCCAATCGGCGATCTCTCGCGCCAACCCGTCGCGCACCAAAGGGTCATCGTCGACCAGCAGGATCCGCTTGCCGGCCAGCGAGGGAGCGGTGCGACTTTCTCCGGCTGAAATCGGCGGCTGCTCGGTCACTGCGGGGACGTGCAACACGAAGGATGTGCCCACCCCAACGACGGATGCGACCTCGATCCGCAGGTCCAGCAGGCTCGCCAGCCGGCGCACGATGGCTAGACCCAGGCCCAGGCCGCGCTCTGCGGCATTCGAGCCATCGAGTCGCTGGAATTCCTCAAACGCTCGCTCGATCTGATCGTTTGGTATTCCCGGCCCGGTGTCGCTCACCTCGATACGCGCGATGCCGCCGCGCCTGCAGCATTGCACCGTAACCTCCCCATGGCGTGTATAGCGGATTGCATTAGAGATGAGGTTTCGCAAGATACTTTCCAGCAGAACCGGATCGGTATGCAGCACGACAGTGCCCGGCTCGATGTCGAGTTCCAGCCCTTTAGCGGCGGCCGATCCGGCAAATGCGCTTCGCAGACGTGCCAACACCTCCTCCAGCGCGAAGTCCCTCGGGGTCGGCTCAACCACGCCGGCATTCAGCTTCGATACATCGAGGAGGGAGTTGAACATCATCTGCATCGATTCTGCCGCCGAAGCCATATTGGCGACCAGTCTGGCAGGCTCCTCGCCAGAGACGCGGCGACGCAATGCGCTGATGAACAGGTTCATCGCGTGGAGAGGCTGGCGCAGGTCGTGGCTCGCCGTGGTGAGGAACTGCGACTTCGCCCGATCGGCGCTGATTGCTGCGTCGCGCGCGCTCTGCAATGCTGCGCGAACCGCTGCATTGGCGCGTGCGAAGAACGCCGCCAGGACGCAGGCCGCCACCATCATCAGCAACGCAAACACGCTGCCAGCTGCTGCGACGCCCGTCGCCAGGTTCTGGTCGCGCTGACGCCCATCGAGCCAGTGATCGAGCCACTGCCCTTCATGCGTTGCGATCGTGGCGATATCAAAGCGCAGCTTGTCCATGACAGCCAAGCCGGTGTTGCTGCGCACCAGAGCGAGCGCTTCGGCCGTTTTGCCATTCTGCTGCAATTCGACAGCCTGACGGAGCTCGTTGAGCTTGGTTGTTACCAGAGACGCGGTCTCGTTGAGGCGTTCCAATTCCGCGCCATCGCCCAGCGGACTGCTCAGTGCCTGGTGCAGCCGGAGCAGGAGCTGGGCGCTCGCAGCCGGCGCCGCGTCATACGGAACGAGGTAACCTGCATCGCCAGTCAATAGGTAGCCACGCTGACCGGATTCCGCATCGGCGACGCGGGCCTCCAGCGAACGGAGGTCGCCAATCACCTGTTCCGCAAAGCGGATAGCGAGGGCGCTGGAGCGCTGCTGTTCGCTGCTGTCGACGACAAAGAACACCAGGAGACAGGCAAGCAGAATGAGGGCGCCGATCGACAGCAGGGCGGGGGCACGCAGCGATCCGGAGTCCACGGGAATTTCTCGCAAATTGCAGCCGCCGACCCTAGCGGGCGGTGGTGTCGGATCGGTTACGATCGCTTTGCCGGCATAGATCGCGACTAGTCCCAATGTCCGATAGACGGCCATTCCCGATGGCCGAATAGCGTCGCGTCGTTGCCCCGCGATATTGAAATGCCAAGAGCATTCGTTTTCCCAGGAGGTTCAACAAATGCAAGTCACGTTAGATGCCTCGATGAGCCCGCTTGTTCTGTGCGACCGGCTGTTGACTTTGGCCCAGGATGCGGATCGGGCTGGCCTGCGGCGGGCGGCCGAGAGCCTGTTGGAAGTGGTCGGAGCCGTGCTCGAGCCCACGCCGAAGGGTCAGCACAGACGCAACTCCCAGTCCTCGCCGACCATCGACGGTCCAAAGTCGCTATGCGGATGGCTGGCAACGAGGCGGAACCCAGCGCGCTGATAGATGGCCCGCGCGGCGACCAGTACGTCGTTCGTCCAAAGCGTCATCGAGCGGTACCCGGTGCTCCGCGCAAAGGCGATGCACTCCGCCACCAGGCGTCGACCTATTCCAGCGCCACGGGCCGACGGCTCCACGATCAGCAGGCGGAGCTTTGCTTCTGCGGCGGATTTTCGGACCAGGAACACCGATCCCACGTTCACGCCGTCACGCTCGGCAATCCAGCAACGTTCGGCCGTCGGATCGTGGCTGGCCAGGAAGTCCCCAGCCACATGCGCCACCAGCGCCTCGAAGCGACTGTCGAATCCATATTCCTCAGCGTAGATTGCGCCATGGCGGGCGATCACCCAGCCGATGTCGCCGGGTCGGTGCTGGCGCAGCAGCCAGGGCCTGAGCGGCGTCCCGGAGGCGAGCAACGACTCGATCGTTGCCATCGCCTTCACCAGAGTCTCCTGCGACGTTTCTGGCAGAGAAGCCAGGAGCCTGCCGACTTCGTGGCGTGACTGTTGGTCCAGCGGGGCGAAGGCAGTGCGCCCGGCCTCCGTCAGCGACAACAGGCTCTGCCGCCGGTCGGCCGTTGATAGCGACCGAGCCAGCAGCCCATCCCGCTCCAGCCGTTGGAGGATGCGGCTGAGATAGCCCGCATCGAGGTCCAGATCGCGGCACAGTTCGGTCGCGGTGGCTGCGGCGCGCTGGTTCAACTCGTAGAGCACACGTGCCTCGGTCAACGAAAAGCTGCTGTGCAGCAGTCCTTCCTGCAGCGCGCCAATGGTCCGCGTGTAGAAGCGATTGAAGCGGCGGACGGAGGCAATGCGGCCACGGGGTGCAGGCTGAGGGTCCATGACCCCAGCATGGATTTACTTGACGGAGTCAAGCAACGGCCTGGCATGTGCCTCAGTGCAATGTGATGGTCGCCTGATCCGTCCAGCCCAATTGGCGCCCTATTCCAACCCGATCTTCTTGGGCAGCCGAAACCAATCAGGATGACGGCAGGCTCAAGCATATTTCCCCGGAGGTTGATTAATGTTGGTCCGCACCATTCAAATGGCTCTCCCCACGTTTCTTCTGTTCGCCGGCGCCACATCAGCCATTGCGCAGCAAGTGCAGGTCGTTACGCCAACGGTCATTCAGGCCCAGTCGACCGTTCTGGTCGCGCCCTCGGCGCCACCGCCGCCTCGGGTCGAGACGATGCCGGCGCCGCCGTCGGAGCAAGGGCGTGTTGTGTACTGGCAGCCAGGTCATTGGATCTGGGACGGCTCGAGCTGGAGCTGGCAGCAAGGTCAGTATGTCGGACGGCCATCGCCGCAGGCGGTGTGGGAACCCGGACAGTGGGTCCAACAGCCATCAGGCGGTTACGTCTGGGTCGATGGGCATTGGGCGGGCTGAAAATGCAACGCCCAAGCGTCTGGTGGATCGGGTTCGGCGCGCTTGTCTTGGTGGGCGGCTGTGTGCGGGAGGAGCCCGGGCCGACACCCTCTGCGGAGATGATCGTGCAACAGCCGGCTCAGCCGGTTGCGCCGCAAGTCGCACCTGGGCCGCCACCGCCGCCGCACAGCGAGTTGGCTCCGCCGCCACCGCAAGGCTCGGGGCCTGTGGTTTGGCAGCCCGGGCATTGGGCGCTCGCCAACAGCGGATGGACGTGGCAGCCCGGGCAGTACGTGCCACCACCACTGGGCGAGACCACATGGGTCCCCGGTCGCTGGGTACAGCAATCGAGCGGCGGCTGGATCTGGCAGGAGGGCCATTGGGCCTGAGTTGACGAACCGAGGAGTTTCGCGGCCATACTCACTGGTAGTTCCAGCGAGAAACGGACGCAGACATGAAGCTCCTCTGGTTCCACCTGATGCCATATACCGAGTTGCCGGATGACTTCCGGCAAACGAATCCATCGGTGTGGGTCGACATTCATTCTTCGCTGTTCGACCCGAAGCGCGCGCATCTGATGTACAACGACTTCATGGACGAGATGGAGTTCGCAGCCGACTGCGGCTTCGATGCGGTCTGCTGCAACGAACACCACTCGAATGGCTATGGCCTGATGCCATCACCCAACCTGATCGCGTCGGCGCTGTCACGCCGCACGCGTAACGCCGCGATCTGCGTGATGGGCAATTCTCTCGCGCTCTACAATCCACCGACGCGCGTCGCCGAAGAGTTCGCGATGATCGACTGCATTTCCGGCGGTCGACTGATTGCCGGTTTCCCGGTCGGCACGCCAATGGACACATGCTACGCCTATGGTCAGAACCCGAGCATGCTGCGCGAGCGCTACTACGAGGCGCATGATCTGGTGATGCGCGCGTGGCAGGAGCGCGACACCTTCGCGTTCAGCGGCCGGTTCAACCAGCAGCGCTATGTGAACATCTGGCCACGTCCGGTGCAGCGTCCGCATCCTCCGGTGTGGATCCCCGGTGGCGGCTCGATCGAGACTTGGCAGTGGTGCGCGCGAATGGACTACGTCTACGCGTATCTTTCCTACTTCGGCTACAAGGATGGTAAGGCGACAATGGACGGGTTCTGGGGCGAGATGGCTCGCCTGGGCAAGGACCGTAATCCGTATCGCGCTGGTTTCCTGCAATTCGTCGGCGTGGCCGAGTCTCGCGAGAAGGCGTGGGAGCTGTACCGCGAACCGGCGGAATATTTCTACGGGCGCTGTCTGCACGTCGATCCGATGTGGGCGACGCCGCCGGGCTACATCACCGAGGCGACGCAGCGCGCCGGCGTCGAGAGCCAGATCGGCCGCGCCGCCTCGTCCAGCGCGCGCTCCCGTCAGCGGGCGACGGAAATGCAGGACATCGTCGACATGGGGTACGTCATCATCGGCTCGCCAGACGAGGTCGCGGAACAGCTCACCGAGGTGGCAACGTCGCTGAACGTCGGCCATCTGATGTTGCTGCTGCAGTACGGCAATATGAACAAGGAGCTCACCAAGTACAACACGAAGCTGTTCGCTGAGGCAGTGATGCCGAAGCTAAAGCCCCTGTTTTCCGAGTGGGAAGACCGCTGGTGGCCGCAGCCGATGGAGTCAGATCAGCGAGCGGACGTGCCGGCGTTCGTTCCGGGATTGGCCGCGGAGTAGAGCAGCGGCTTGGCTGTCATTGCGACTCTCGCGGATACGAGGGGAAGCAATCTCGCTGTTCGTGCGCATTGCCACCGAGCTTGCTTCGTGGCTTCGCTCCTCGCAATGACAGTTTGACCGTCGCCCTTAGGTGCTTTCGATCATGGCCCGCGTGTGGCGGGCGATGACCAGTTCCTCATCGGTGGGAATAACATAAGCGGGCAACGCGGAGTCGGGTCGCGTCAGCAATGGGCCGCCCGACTGGTTGGCTGCTTCATCGATCGAGAAGCCGAGCCAGCGCAGCCGGTGCAGAACCCTGGAGCGGATTTCCGGACTGCGCTCGCCAATGCCGGCGGTGAACACCATGCCATCGATACCGCCCAACGCAGCTGCCAGCGCGCCCGCCGTACGCGCGACATGGTAGACAAAATAGTCCACTGCCAACTTCGCCAGCGGAGCACTGCTAGCCAGAAGCGTTCGCATGTCGTTCGACACGCCCGACAATCCCTTGAGGCCGCAATCGGCATAAAGGAAGTGCTCGACGCGGCCGACATCCCAGCCCTTTTGCTGTTGCAGCCAAAGGATCACGCCAGCATCGAGCGATCCCGATCGCGTGCCCATCGGCAGACCATCCAGCGCGGTGAACCCCATCGAGGAATCGATGCTGCGGCCGCCCGCGAGCGCACACATCGATGCGCCTGATCCGAGATGCGCCACCACGACGCGGCCGAGCGATATGTCGGGTATCCTCTCTGCCAGCGCACCTGCGATGTACTCATAGGACAATCCGTGAAATCCGTAGCGACGGACGCCTTCGCGATACAGCGCGTCCGGAATGGCGAAGCGATCCGCCACCGGCGGATGGCCGCGATGAAAGCCGGTGTCGAAGCACGCAACATGCGGCAGGCCGGGAAACAGGTCTGACAGCGCCTTCAGCACGGCTACCGCCGGAGGATTGTGCAGCGGTGCCAACGGCTCGAGCGCCTCGATCTTGGCCAGCGCGGTAGCATCTACCAGCACCGGCGCGGCCATGTCGGGGCCACCATGCACGACGCGGTGGCCGAACCCGATCAGCCCGCTTCTATCCAAAGGACCATCCGGCAACGCGGCGAGCAGCGCCAGCGCGGCGGCATGATCTTTCGTGGTCACCGTCCTGTCATGCAGCACCTTGCCGTCGGACGCAGTGACCTGCATACGGCCCTCGCTGCCGATGCGTTCGATCTCGCCGCTCTGCAGTCGCGGCAGTGCATCGTCGCCGGCACCGTACACGGCGAATTTCAAACTGGAGGAACCCGCGTTCAGTACACACAGGCGACGATCCTGCATCCCTCTTGGCCTTTCACGTCCGGAGCGTGCATGGTTGGCGAGCCCATCACAGACGAGCCCCGGAGACCGCGTCCATGACCAAGTTCGGCCTCGCCCAGTCAATCGCCCGCGTGGAAGATCCACGCCTACTGAAGGGCGTCGGCCGCTATACGGATGATATCGTGCTGCCGGGCATGCTGCACGGAATTGTGCTGCGCAGTCCGCATGCCGCGGCCAGGATCGATACCATAGATACCGCAGCGGCGGGATCGGTGCCCGGGGTGAGGGCGATCTATACCGCCGCGGATTTGCAAGCCGACGGTCTGGGTCCGTTGCCCTGCGCTGCGCCGGTGCAGAACCGCGATGGCTCAGATATGGCAAATCCGCCGCGTCTCGCTCTCGCCGATGGTGCGGCGCGCCATGTCGGTGATCCCGTTGCCTTTATCGTCGCCGATACCGCGGCGGCGGCCCGCGACGCCGCTGAACTGATTAGCGTCAATTACACTGTGCAGCCCTCTGCGGTGGATCTCGCCAAGGCAACCGACCCTGGTGCGCCGCTGGTGTGGCCCGAGGCCAGAAACAACGTCGTGTTCGATTGGGGCATCGGCGATCAGGCGGCAACCGACGCGCTGTTCGCTTCGGCGGCGCACGTGACCAGGCTGACCGTTATCAACAATCGCGTCGTGGTCGCATCCATGGAGGCGCGCGCCTCGATCGCGGAGTTCGATCAGGCGACCGGCCGCTGGACACTGTATACCAACACGCAGGGCGGCTGGCTGATCAAGAACCTGATCGCGGCTGTGTTCGCCACCGAGCCGGAGAAATTCCGCGTCATCACGCCGGATGTCGGCGGCGGCTTCGGGATGAAGGCGTTCCTGTATCCCGAGCACGTGCTGACTTGTTATGCGGCCCGTAAACTCGGGCAGCCGGTGAAATGGGCCTCGGAACGCGGCGAGGCATTCGTGGCCGACACGCAGGGCCGCGACAACATCACCACGGGTGAACTGGCGATTGACAAGGACGGGAAGTTCCTCGCCCTGCGCACGCGTAACCTCGCCAATATGGGCGCGTATCTCTCTACTTTCGCACCCTACATCCCGACGCTCGCCGGCGGCGCGGTGCTGTCCGGCGTGTACGACTTCAAGCAGATCTTTGCGAACGTCATCGGCGTGTTCACGCACACGGTTCCGGTGGACGCCTACCGCGGAGCCGGGCGACCGGAGAGCAATTACCTGCTGGAACGACTTGTCGATGCCGCGGCTCGGGAACTCAAGATTGATCGCGCCGAACTGCGCCGCCGCAACATGGTGCCGTCATCGGCGATGCCGCATGCAACACCGGTCGGCAAGACCTATGACAGTGGTGATTTCGCAACCGTGCTGGATGCGGCGCTGAAGCAGATCGATTACGCAAATTTCCCCGCGCGGCGCGCCGAAGCGGCGCGACGTGGCAGGCGGCGTGGCATCGGCCTCGCGTATTATTTGGAAGTGACCATGGGTGACCCGACGGAGCGCGCCGAGATCCGTTTCGCCGAAGACGGCAATGTCGATCTGTATGTCGGCACGCAATCCACCGGCCAGGGACACGAGACCGGATACATTCAGCTTACCTCTCAACGGCTGGGGATCGATGCCGAGAAGATCCGCGTGCGTCAGGGTGATACGGATACCATCCCTGTCGGTGGCGGTACCGGCGGTTCCCGTAGTCTGTATTCCGAAGGCCAGGCGATTTTGATGACGGCCGATACGGTGATCGACAGGGGCAAGCAGGCAGCAGCCGAAGCGCTGGAGGCAGCGCCGGCCGATATTGCCTTCGACGACGGGCGCTTTTCCATCGTTGGCACAGACCGTGCAATCGACATCATCGAGCTCGCCGCTATGCAACGGCGCAAGGCGGCTGCGGGAGAGCAGGCCATCATTCTCGATGCTGCCGAAATTGCCACTGTTGCCGAGAACACGTTTCCCAACGGCTGTCATATGGCCGAGGTGGAAATTGATCCTGACACTGGAGTAGTCGAGATCGTGCGGTACCGCGTGTGCGACGACTTCGGCAAGACAGTGAACCCGATGATCGTCCGTGGCCAGGTGCATGGCGGAGTGGCCCAGGGGCTCGGCCAGGCGCTGGTAGAGCGGACCGATTATGATCTGGAGACCGGGCAGCTTCTGTCGGGCAGCTTCATGGACTACGCCCTGCCGCGCGCCAACGATCTGCCGGACATCGAGGTCGATCTGCTGGAAGTGCCCAGCGTTTCCAACCCGCTGGGCGTGAAGGGTGCCGGCGAGGCCGGCTCGGTCGGCAGCCCGCCGGCGTTGATCAATGCCATCATCGATGCGCTGTCAGCCGATGGCGTCACGCATATCGATATGCCGGCTACGCCGGAGAAGGTGTGGAGAGCAATATCGATGGCACGCGCCGCTTAGCGGACGACCCGGGCTATATCGGCTTCTGACCGTCGCAACACTTCGACGACCGCAGCACGCATTGCCTGAGCGATCGCAGGCGGGTCGCTGGCTGACAGCGTCACATCGGCGCTTTCGGTGCGCTGGAGCAACACCTTCGTGGATCCCTGGCGCTGGTCCACAAGCACCAGAGCCAACGCGACATGCACCAGGCCGGCGTTGGGATCAGCGATGAAAGTCTCAAGCTCGCCTTCCAGCACGTAGTCAGCGTTCAGCCTGCTGCCAGGAGCGAGCACTGCGGCGAATAGTCCCGAATCACTCAACCACTGGCGCAGATCGTTCTCCACTGCCTGCGCCGGCGGCACTGCCCATTGCTCGTAATAGTCAACATGAACACTGCCATCGCGCTGCAGCCATTGCAGGCCGCGATCCTCCAGTCCGGGTGCTGCCCGCACGCCGCGTACCAGCAGAACACGACCATGGGCCTTACGCGATTCGATCGACGGGCGCTCTACGTCGAGCGGCCAAGCCCGCTGCTGCACATAGGGTGCCTGCGGCAGCAACGAACAGCCGGCCAGGCTCACGCCACAAACGACCAACCAGCGCCGCTTCATCGTGTCGGGACCGTGCCACGAGGCGGTGGCTGGCCAAAAACCTGCGCGGGATAGCGCCGCAGTGACTCGCTCATCTCACGCAGATTCCCGGCTGTCGCCTGCATATCGCGCAGCAACGGGATTAGCCCCTGCTCCAGATCGGCCGTGCCATTTCCAGCGCGCTGTGCCGTCGCCTGCACCGATGCGATGAGTGCGGGCAATTTTGCGGTGGCAGTCGCCAATCGGTCGGCTGCGAGGCTGGCATTGTCAATCAGCTTCCGCAGTTGCTCGCCCTGCAGCGTGCCGCGCAACGCAACCGACGTCTGTCGGACGTCGGCACTCAGACCTGGCAGATCGGCGGCATTGACGGCGTCCCGCGTGCTGCGCAGCAGGTCCGTTGCTTCTTGCAGCGTCTGATGCACATCACCCTGTGCCAAGGTGGAGCGCAAGTCTACCAGCAGAGCATCCAGATCGATACCAAGTTTATCAAAGTCCAGCCGGTTCAGCTTGGCCAGCATCTGCTGGGCTGCATCCTGAACTTGGCTGAATGTGCTCGGCATGGAAGGTATGTATGTCGCCTTCGGCTGCCACGGTACAACCTGAGCCGGATAACGTTCTGGGATGACGAAGTCGAGCTCCAGGTAACTAAGCCCGGTGATGCCTTGCGATGCCAAGCGGGTCCGCAAGCCGGCGGCCACCGCTTGCTGTACGTCCGGCATCTTGCCGATCTTCGTGGTGTCCACCACGAAACGAACAAACACGAGACGGTAGGTGTTGCTCGCGACGTCGAATGGCTGCTTGCCTCCGTATTCAGCACTGACCAACCCGATATCGGCGACACGGCCGATTGTCACCCCGCGATATTTGACCGCTGCCCCAACTTCCAAGCCCTGCACAGATTCGCTGAAATAGGACTCGAAGACCGTACCGCCGCCGACTTCGTTGCCAGTCAAAAACCAGATCATCGCGACGAACAGTACGACGCCGCCGACGATCAGCAATCCTACGCGTAGAAAAATGCCGCGGCCGAACATCAGGCTGTGGCCATTGCCGGTACTTCGCGGCGAAAGAACGCTCGCACAATCGGATGCGTGCTGGTATCGCGCAGCGCGCGTGGGTCGCCCTCGGCGATGGCCCCTCCGGCATCGGGAAACGCGGCGCGGTCAAGCATGATGCAACGATCGGCGATCGCGAGGATCGATGCGAGTTCATGCGTCACGACGACAAAGGTCGCACCGAGGTCGTGACGAAGATCCAGGATCAGTCGGTCGAGCCCAGCCGAAGTGATCGGATCGAGCCCGGCCGAAGGTTCGTCGAGGAGCAGCAGTGGCGGATCGAGCGCCATGGCTCGCGCGATGCCGGCGCGGCGAGCCATTCCGCCGGAGATTTCCGCGGGCATCAGCAGCGCAGCGTCGCTCAGGCCGACCAGTCCAAGCTTGACTCGCGCCACGACCTCGCGTGCATCCGGCGGCAGGTCGGTGAACATCTCCATCGCCAGCATGACGTTCTCGAGCAGATTCATCGAACCGAATAGCGCGCCGGACTGAAACATGACGCCCATCCGCCGCTGCACGTCGCGCAGCGCGGCATCCCCCTGCGGCCCGGTGATCGTCCGATCGAAGATCTGGATACGGCCGGCATTCGGCCTGAGCAGCCCGATCAGCTGCTTCATCAGTGTAGACTTGCCGCAGCCGGACCCACCGAGAATGACGAATACCTCGCCGCGATGCACCGCAAAGGAGACGTCGCGAAAGATCGTGCGGCGGCCGAAGCGCTGTGCGACGCCCTGCACATCGATGATGGGATCGCCGGTCAAAGCTTCAGCCGGTAGAAGGCCAAGGCGAAGACGCCATCGAGCGCAACGGTCGCGACGATACCGCCGACCACCGCGGCAGTGGTGGAAAGCCCGACCGAACGTGGCCCGACGCCGGTGCCAAGGCCCGCCCGACAGCCGATCGACGCCACCGCCGCGCCGAAGCAGACAGCCTTGAATAGCCCGCCGTACATATCACCAGCGCTGACCCAGTTCTGCACCTGCCGCGCGATCGCCACCAGCGGAAAGCCAAAACCGCGCATCACTGTCGCCATACCCAGCATTCCGGCAATGTCGAGGGCCAATGTCATCACAGGCATGACCAGCATGGCTGCCATGATCCGCGGCAGCACCAGCATTGTCATCGGATCGAGACCCATCGTTGTCAGTGCATCGATCTCTTCATTGACCTTCATAGTACCGATCTCGGCCGCGTAGGCGGATCCGGTACGTCCTGCCAGGATCACCGCAGCCAGCAACGGACCCAATTCCCGCAACAGGCTGAGGGCGACCAGGTTGGCGACAAAGATATCGGCGCCGAACCGCCGCATGGGCACGGCTGACTGGAAGGCGAGAATCAGGCCGATCAGAAATCCAAGCAGCAGCACCAGGGGCAGCGAGCGCACGCCAGCCTGGTCGACATAGCCCAGCAGGTCGGGCATCCGCAGCATTCGGCGGCGCCTGGGCAGCGCGAAGACCGCAACCGCCGCCTCGCCGATGAAGCTAATGCTTGCAGCCACCAAGCTCAGTGCGGTCGCGGCGACCTCCAGGGCGCCAATACGCTGCCGCGGCTCGCTACGGGCGGCAGCATGACTGGCGAGACGAGCTCTTTCGAGCAGTGCCAGCAACCACTCTTGTGCCCCGATCAGTTCCGCTTCTTCACCGTGCTCTTTCTCCAATGTTGCCAGGAACGCAGCTCCACTCATGTCACCGGACGAGACCTGCACCAGATCGAGCACCAACTTTTGGCGGCGTGCGGCCTTGGCCGCCTTCATTCCGCGGTGCCAAATTGGACCAATCGAGGCCGCGTCCAGCCTGCCGCCGAACACCAGCGCGGCACGGCCATCGCGTTGCTCGGTCGATAGCCGAGCGGCCGATCTCAGTGTGTCAGCCAACTTTCGAAGCGCTGCCGCAGCTTCGGCAGATTGTCATGCCAAAATCCGGCATCAATTCGCACGGCGGCACTCAGATTTGCCGGTGCAGTGGGTGAAATCTGCGCCACCTCCGGGTTCGGCCAGTCATTGGCTCCTTTGGCAAGGCCGCCATCGCCGGAAACCAGCACCAGCCTCCCCTCGATTGCCGGCGTCCCCATGAAATACAGCAACTGCATCGCCGTCCGCAGGTTGGGACTTCCCTTAAGCACGACCCAGCTTTGCACTTCGTAAAGACTGGCTGTCCATTGGAGTCCGAAATTCCGGTGCTCGTTCCGATTGATCACGGTGATGGAAGGCGCCGACGCGCTTGTCATCAGCACGTCGCCGGTCGCGAGGATGTGCGCCGCTTCGGAATCGTCCTGCCACCAGACGATATAAGGCTTGAGCTGATCCAGCTTGCGGAAGGCCCGGTCCACACCCTCGGACGTGCCCAGCACCTTGTAGACGTCCCCAGGCGCCACACCATCCGCTATCAGAGCGAACTCTAGATTGCCGCGCACGCTTCGGTGCAGGCCGCGTTTGCCGGGATACTTTGCGACGTCCCAGAAGTCTGACCAGGCGGGCGTGCCGGGGAATTTGTCGCGATCCCACGCCAGCACAGTGCTGGCGACGTTGGCCCCCACGCCACAGTCGCTTACCGCTTGCGGCAGATAATGATCCTTGCCGCCAATCGCCGACCAATCGAGCTTCTCGAACAGATTCTCGGAGCATCCGATAGCCAGTTCGTCGACGTCCACCAGCACGAGATCCCACGTGTTATCGGGTGCTTTGACCATGGTGCGTAACGCATCCAGGCCACCTTCCCAGGTGCCGACCTGGACAGCGATATCAGTCGCCGCGGTGAACGGCTGTATGTAGACTTTTTCGATCGCCTCCTGTCCTGGCGGACGGACAACGACGCTCAGGTCCCGAGCCGCGGCTTCGCCACCACACAGGGCAAGCATCGCCGCAACGGCCAGAAGCGAGCGAGCATGCATCAATATCGGCTCCGGGTTCCTGCGAGGCAGCGGGGACGTCTACAATCGGCGAAAATGATCGGAAACGAAAGCGGGGCAGAGGCGCCCGCGCGCAGCTTTGCGCAGCCGGCAGGGACAGGCTAGATGCGGCCGCCATCCCGGAGAAGGTCATGCAAGCTGAACCGACGGTGATCGCCCGGCGCGACGGGCGAGTGGGCCGGATCGTGCTTAATCGCCCTCAGGCGCTGAATGCGCTGGACCTGGCAATGATCCGCGCCTGCGCCCAGGCGCTGGCGGGATGGCGCGATGAGCCGCTGGTGCACGCCGTGGTCATCGAGGGCGCGGGCGACCGGGCGTTCTGCGCCGGCGGCGACATCCGCGCGCTGCGCCAGTACCAGCTGGATGGCGAGCACCACAAAGCTGAGACGTTCTTCCGCGAGGAATACGAACTGAACCTGATGATCGCCACCTATCCGAAGCCGTACATCGCGCTGATCGACGGCATCTGCATGGGCGGTGGGATCGGTGTCTCGGTGCACGCGCCATATCGTGTCGCCACCGAGCATGCTGCATTCGCAATGCCGGAGACGGCGATCGGCTTCTTTCCCGATATCGGCGCGACCTTCTTCCTGCCGCGGTTGCCAGGCGAGATCGGCACATATCTCGGACTGACCGGCGCCCGGATGCAGGGTGCGGACGCCGTGCATGCCGGGTTGGCGACACACTTCACGCCGCGTGCGAACCTGAATGCGCTGTCACGTGCACTGGCCGCCGATGGCCCCTGCGCATTAGGCGCGTATGCCGTGCCGTTGCCGGAGTTCTCGCTGGCCGGTCAGCGGGCAGCGATCGATCAATGCTTAGGTGCGGACAGCGTGAGCGGGATCGTCCGGCGGCTCGATGCGCTGGGTGATGGCTGGGCGACGAAAACGCTGGCCACGCTGCGCACCCTGTCGCCATCGGCTCTTTGCTGGACTCTGAAGGCGCTGCGGCATGGCGCCACCATGACGCTGCCGCAGTGCCAGGCAGCCGAGTTGGCGCTGACCCGGACAGCGATGCGGCATCCTGACTTCGCTGAAGGCGTCCGAGCGATGGTCGTGGACAAGGATCGGAAGCCGCGCTGGCAGCCGGCGCGCATCGAGGACGTTGATCCGGACGCTATTGCCGAGATGTTCCGCTGATGGGCGCCCTGGCGGACGCATCGTAACGGACAAGCGATGCATGTCGCTGTTCGCTCGGCAGACATAGCGTGGCAAGCGCGGCTGCCACATCGGATGGCTGAGGCAGAGTGGTGGGGTCCTCGCCGGGCATCGCGCCCGCCCGCAAGCGGGTCGCGGTGGGGCCTGGATCGAACAGGTTCACCAGCAAAGGTGTGATGCGGACCTCGTCTGCCCAGGTCAGCACCAGGTGTTCCATCGCGGCCTTGGTCGCTCCGTACGCACCCCAATAGGCTTTGGGCTCACGTGCGCGCTGATCGGTGACGAACACCGCGCGCCCGCTACCAGCCTGCCGCAACAGCGGATCGCAGCTGCGGATCAGGTGCCAGGCAGCATTCAGGTTGACGGCGAGCACGTCGGCCCAGTCGTCGGCCAGGATATGCGGCACGGGAGTCAGGCGACCAAGAGCGCCTGCGGCGTGTACCAGAAGGTCCAGCCGGCCGAAGCGCTGGTAGAGACTGGGTCCGATCGCATCGACCTGGTCACCGTCGGCGAGATCGAGCGGCAAGAGCGTCGCACTGCCACCAAGCGTTCGGATCGTGTCGTCGGTTTCTTCCAGTCCGCCCTGGGTTCGCGCGGTGATCACGACATGGGCGCCAAACTGCGCAAGCTGGATCGCAACCGCCGCACCGATGCCGCGGCTGGCCCCGGTGACGAGGGCGATACAGTTGCTCAGCGGTGGCAATGCGTCGGCCTAATGGCTCTCCGCGAGCAGGCTCAGCTGCCGTTCGGAGTTGTCCGCCTGGTCGGGCAGACTGATCGGGTAATCGCCAGTGAGGCAGGCGTCGCAATAGTGCGGCCGCTCCGCATCGCGTTGCAATTTGCCAAGCGCACGGTACAGCCCGTCGATCGAAATGAATGCCAGGCTGTCCACGTTGAGCTGATCGGCCATCTCCTCGACCGACAGCCGCGCCGCCAGCAGCTCGCCGCGTTCCGGCGTATCGATGCCGTAGAAACAGGAATGCGTGATGGGTGGCGAGGAGATGCGCATGTGCACTTCGCGTGCACCCGCCTGTCGCACCATCTCGACGATCTTGCGGCTGGTGGTGCCGCGAACGATCGAGTCGTCGACCAGAATGACGCGCTTGTTCTGCAACACTGGCCGATTCGCCGAATGCTTCAGCTTCACCCCAAGGTGCCGGATGTGATCGGTCGGCTCGATGAAGGTTCGCCCAACATAGTGGTTGCGGATGATGCCCATCTCGAACGGGATACGGCTTTCCGCCGCGTAACCCATGGCGGCAGGAACGCCAGAATCAGGCACCGGCACAACGACATCGGCCGGCACGCCGCTCTCGCGCGCCAACTCCGCGCCGATGCGCTTGCGCGCATCGTAAACCGGCGTGCCCTCCATCACCGAGTCGGGACGCGCGAAGTAGATGTATTCGAATACGCAGAAGCGCTCTCGCGCGCGGCCGAACGGCCTGATGCTGTGGACACCCTGGTCATTGATCACCACGACTTCGCCGGGTTCTACGTCGCGCACGAAGTCAGCGCCGACGATGTCGAGGGCACACGTCTCGCTCGCCAACACCCAACCGCCAGTGCCTTCATTGCCGATGCGTCCGAGGATCAGCGGCCGTACGCCGAGTGGATCGCGCACGCCCATCAGCGCCTCGGTCGATAGCGCGACCAATGAATAGGCCCCGACCACCTGCTTCAGCGCATCGATCAGCCGGTCGACGACGGTGGAATAAAGGCTGATCGCGATCAGGTGGACGAACACTTCGGAGTCTGTTGTGGACTGGAACAGGCAGCCGCGTCGCACCAAGGTCCGGCGTAGCACGTGCGCGTTGGTCAAATTGCCGTTGTGCGCCACTGCGAAGCCGCCGAACTCGAAATCCGCATACAGCGGTTGCACGTTGCGCAGGATTGTCGCGCCGGTTGTGGCGTAGCGATTGTGGCCGATCGCCGTCGTGCCCGGCAGCGACGCGATCACCCGCGCGTCGCCGAAATTGTCGCCGACGAGACCCAGGCCGCGGTGACTGTGAAAATGCTTGCCATCGTAGCTGACGATGCCGGCCGACTCCTGGCCACGATGCTGCAAGGCGTGCAGTCCCAGCGCGGCCACGGCCGACGCATCCGGAACATTCCAGACGCCAAATACGCCGCATTCCTCGTGAAACTTGTCGTCGTACGGCGAGGTCGCGGGCATATGCATACTCTCCCGATCTAGCGGCTCACCGCTCTTCCCTGCGGGATCGCCTGCATCAGCGCCGCGGCGGTTGTCTCATGGCCAAGCGGCGGCGGATAGAGCCGCGGCCGGAAATCCACCGGCAAGCGTTCCACCACCCACCGGGCGCCTTGATACACCGGCCACATCGATTCGGCTTTCAGAACGACGTCGGGCCAACGGTCCACCTGCACCACCATGCCCATCCCGATATAGGCAAGGATGACCAGGACCGCACCCCGCACCAAGCCGAATACCAGACCCATGGTACGGTCAACGCCGCCCAGAACCGAGCCTCGGACGAGTGCGCTGATCCAGCGGGATATCAGCAGCAGCACGATCAGCGCGAGAAGGAACACCACGGCAAAGGTGACCGGATCGACCCAGGGAGACTGGCCAAGCCATTGCTGGAATTGGGGGCGGGCCCGAGGCAGCATCCAGACGCCTACAAAGATGGCGCCGACCCAGGCTGCCAGCCCCAGCACCTCACGCACCAGCCCGCGCATGAAAGCAAGCAGTGCCGATATCACCAGCACTGACAGGATAACGAGATCCACCCAGGTCATCGGCGCGCCCGAACTTTCTATCCAGCCCCCTTATCGGGGGCAAAAAGGCCAGCGCCAAGGGCAAGCCACGCGCCAGACCGCTAGTCCCTTGGAAAGGCGCCAACCAGATCGGAAATGTGACCGATCTCCGTAAGCTCGAGACCATTCGGCTGGACAGGCGGACGGTTGCCGCGCGCCACCCGGCGCGGCAGCGTTGCCTGCATAAATCCGAGCTTGGCCGCCTCCTTCAATCGCGCGTCAACCTGCGCGACCTGGCGGACTTCGCCGGACAAACCGATCTCGCCGAAGTAAATCATGCCGGCGTTGGTTGGAGTCTCGGTTGCCGCCGATACCAACGCTGCTGCAACAGCAAGATCGGCTGCTGGCTCGCCGACCCGGAGGCCGCCAGCCACGTTCAGGTACACGTCAGTGGAGCTCAGCCGCAGGCCCCCGCGTGCCTCCAGCACTGCGAGCAGCATCGGCAACCTGCCGCCATCCCAGCCAATCACGGATCGGCGCGGCTGGCCGGCCGGGTTCGGTGCGAGCAGCGCCTGCACTTCCACCAGGACAGGGCGTGTGCCTTCGACCCCGGCGAACACGGCGCTGCCGGCAATGTTGCCATGTCGCTCGGCCAGGAACAGGGCAGAGGGATTGGCGACCTCGGCCAGGCCTTGGTCAGTCATCTCGAACACCCCGATCTCATCGGTGGCGCCGAAGCGATTTTTGACCCCGCGGAGGATGCGGAACTGGTGCCCACGGTCGCCTTCGAAATAGAGGACTGCGTCGACCATGTGTTCGAGTACCCGTGGACCGGCGATGGCTCCGTCCTTGGTGACATGTCCGACCAGAACGACCGCAAATCGCCCGGCCTTGGCGAGCTGGATCAGCTCGAAGCTGCAGGCGCGCACCTGCGCAACGGTGCCGGGTGCGCTGTCGATCGAGTCGAGCCACATGGTCTGGATCGAATCGATCACCACCAGCGCAGTATTGCCTGCGGTTCGCAGGCTCGCAGCGATGTCGCGTAGGTTGATCGCTGCGGCGAGCTCCAGCGGGGTATCCTGTACGCCGAGCCGACGCGCGCGAAGGCGCGTCTGTTCAATCGATTCCTCGCCGGAAATGTAAAGCACCCGGCGACCGGTGCGAGCCAGCGCTGCAGCAGCCTGCAACAGCAGCGTGGATTTGCCGATGCCAGGATCGCCGCCGACCAGAATGGCAGAAGCCGGAACCAGTCCCCCTCCCAACACGCGATCCAGTTCGGCGATCCCTGTCGGGCAGCGAGGCGGCAATTCGGCGCTGCCGTCCAGATTGACAAAGTCAATCGGGCGACCGGAACCCTTCGCGGCTGGACCTGGACGAGATGCGACAGCCTCCTGGATGATGGTGTTCCATTCGCCGCAGCTCTCACAGCGGCCGACCCATCTGGGGTGAACGGCGCCGCAGCTCTGACAGACGAAACGTGAGGTCGGTTTGGCCAATGCTTCAGTTGCGATTGGCGGTCAGCATCACCTGACCGCCAGCCTCGCCCTCGACTGTGCTGACCAACAACAGCCAACCCCTGTCGCCCTGGGATGCAGTGTATTCGCGGTGTTGCAGCAGCCGTTCCTCCGAATCGCGCTTTGCCGTCGTCATTCTGTAGGCAATCCTGGCGTCGTTCATATCCTTTTCGAGGTCGCGGATAGTACTCGTGCCGCTCGCAATTTGCGCAATCACCGAGCAGGAACCGCCGTCCTCTGACACCAGCACAAATTTTCCGTCCTTGTTCGAGGCATCGAATACAACGCCGGGAAGACCATAGAGGAATCGATTCCGGACCGCCGCCGGCAACTCCGGCAAGGCGATCTTTCGAGCCCATTGGCGCAGGCCATCTTTGTCGCCGGCGAACTGCATGCAGCTCTGCATGAACAGTCCGGTCGCCTGTTCGGCAGCATTGTCCAGCTGGTTGCTGGCGCGGGATTGCGGCGCACCTGCGCTGAACCCGGCGGCGGTTGCGGTAGCGATGAACCAGCCAACCCGCATCGCGGCTCTACGCCAGTCATTTCGCATGTCGTCTAGCGGCGCAATTCCATTTGAATCGGCCCCTCACGACGGCCGTGAGTGAACTGATCGACAATCGGATTGCCGCTGTCCATCAGATCGCTCGCCGGTCCGGTCCAGATGATCCTCCCTTGGTGGATCATGGCGGCAGCGTCGCCGATCCGCCGGGCGCTCGGGATGTCGTGGGTGATGGCCACCGCTGTGCTGCCGAGCTGCTTTACGCACGTCACCACCAGATCGTCGATGACGGCACCCATGATCGGGTCGAGGCCGGTCGTTGGCTCGTCGAAGAACATTATGTCGGGTGTCGCGGCGATGGCGCGGGCAAGCGCCACCCGCTTCTGCATGCCGCCGGAGAGTTCCGCGGGGTAGAGATTGCCCACGCTTGCTGCGAGCCCGACCTGGGCAAGGAAGTCAGCCGCCTTCTTCGGACCTTCCGAGCGGGAGGCCTTGCGCTCGGCGAGCAGACCGAAGATCACGTTCTCCCAGACCGGCAGACTGTCGAACAGTGCGCCGTTCTGGAACAGCATACCAATGCGAGAACGGATCGCCTCCTGTTCGCGGCGGGGAAGCGGGAGAATGTCTGTCCCATCGATTTCGATGCGGCCCGAGTCGGGTTCCAAAAGGCCAAGAATGCATTTCAGCAGAACTGACTTGCCGGTACCCGAGCCGCCGATCACCACCATCGAGGTACCAGGCATGATGTCGAGATCAATGCCGTCCAGCACGAGTTTCTCGCCGAAGGACTTGCGGACGTTGCGCAAGCGGATCTTAGGCGTCATGTGACGCCGGATCGGTCAGCGGAGCACCCAAAGGATCCATCATCGCGCGAAGAACATCTCAGTCAGCACATAGTCGAAGGCGAGGATCAGAATGGAGGCGCTGACCACAGCCGCCGTTGTCGCGGCGCCGACGCCTTCGGCACCGCCACGGCTGTTGTAGCCTTGATAGCAGCCCATCAGCGTGATCAGGAACCCGAACACAGCGGCCTTCACCAGGCCCGAGGTCACATCCATCGTCTGCATGAAGTCCAGCGTGTTTCGCAAATAGGTGCCGACGTTGAAGCCCAACTTCAGCGTCGATACGATAAAACCGCCAAGCACGCCCAGTATATCGGCGACCACAACAAGCATTGGCAACGCGATAATACCGGCCAATAGGCGAGGTGCGACCAGGTACTTCATAGGATTGGTCGAGAGCGTCGAGAGGGCGTCGATCTGGTCGGTCACTCGCATGGTGCCGATTTCGGCAGCCATCGCGGCACCAATGCGGCCGGCCACCATGAGACCTGCGAGTACTGGGCCGAGCTCACGGGTGATCGACAGCACGACGACGTTCGCAATTGCGCTCTCAGCGGAGAATCGCGCGAAGCCGGTATACGACTGCAATGCCAGAACCATTCCGGTGAAGACTGCGGTGAGTGCGACGACGGGCAGACTGAAATAACCGATCTCCACCAGTGCGCGACCAAATAGCCGCCCGTACCACGGTGGCCGGACCAGATGCGACAGGCCGATCCCGGCGAACACCGCCAGCGAACCGGCAAACCGGCACGCGCCAATGACGCCCCGCCCGATGGCGGCCAGACTGTCCAGGATCAGGTTCACGCGGACTTGTAAATCCGATGGAACCGACGGCCCAGCGACGTCAGTATCTCATATCCATTGGTGCCGGCCGCGGCGGCAAGGTCGTCCGGGGTCTGTGCAGGGCCGATAATCTCCAGCCAGGTCCCGGGGACGACCCCCGGGGCCATGGTCACGTCGAACGTGGTCAGGTCCATGGACACACGCCCTACCAGCGGGACTGGAGTGCCGTCAAAGAGAGCGTGGCCGCGATTGGACAAGGTGCGATGGAGCCCATCGGCGTATCCAATCGTGGCAGTGGCGATTCGGCGACGACCCGGCGCCTGCCAGGTGGCATTGTAGCCGACCGTTTGGCACGTGCCGATTTCGCGCACCGCCACGACCCGGGCGGTCAGCCGCACCGACAGTGTCATCGGATTGACCGCACGCGGGTTAGGATTGATGCCGTAGAGAGCTGCACCCGGGCGTGCCAGGTCGAAGGCAAAACGCGGCCCCAAGAACATGCCGGACGAATTGAGCATACTGCGGGGCGCCTGTGGCAGTCCGGCGCAAGCATCGTCGAAGCGCCTAAGCTGCACCTTGTTCAGCGGATCGTCCTGGATCTCGGACGATACCAGGTGCGTCATGATGTAGCTGAGTGTGAAACCTCTCAGGCGCGAATGGTCCTGCTGCAGCACCGTGAGTTCGTGCTGGTCAAGACCAAGCCGCGACATACCGGTATCGACGTGGAGGATAGCCGACAGTTGGCGATCGAGCGTCCGGGCCGCGGCACTCCACGCTTCGATCTCTGCCAGCGAGCCAAGCACCGGCACGACGTTGTGACAGACATAGTCGCGCTCGCTCCCGGGTATCAGGCCACCTAGCACGGCAACCATTGCCTCGGGGACCGCGCTCCGTATCTCGATCGCTTCGTCAAGCAGGGCAACGAAGAAGTGCCGGCAGCCCGCGGCATACAAGGCCTGCGCGACGGGAAGCGAACCTAGACCATAGCCATCGGCCTTGACGACGCCGGCAACCGGCCCCGACGGATGCACTGCACACAACAGGCGCCAATTGGCGACGACGGCAGCGAGGTCGATCTCGAGTATTGCCCCCGCGCGCTCAGCCTTCGACATGCGCTGAATGCACGCGGTCGAGGTCGGCGAATCGGGTGAACTCCGACTCGAAGAACAGCTGGATCGTCCCGGTCGGACCATGGCGCTGCTTGGCGATGATCAGGTCCGCCTGGTTATGCACACGCTCCATCTGGCGGTGCCATTCATCCATTGCAGCCTGAAATTTCTCCTCGTTGTCGAACGCTGCCAGCTTCGGCATTCGCTGCTCAAGGTAGTATTCGTCGCGATAGATGAACATCACCACATCGGCGTCCTGCTCGATCGTGCCCGATTCGCGCAGGTCTGCCAGCTGCGGTCGTTTGTCCTCACGACTCTCGACGGCGCGTGACAGCTGCGAAAGAGCGAGCACCGGGACGTCCAACTCCTTGGCGATCGCCTTCAGACCCTGTGTCAGCTGGCCGATCTCGAGCACGCGGCTTTCGGGCCTGGTGCCGGCAGCCGGCCGCATGAGCTGCAGGTAGTCAACAACGATCAGGGCGAGCCCCTTGGTCCGTTTCAGTCGCCGCGCGCGTGTGCGCAGGGCGGACAAAGTGATCGCCGGCGTGTCATCGATCTCGATCGGCAACGAGGCGATCTCACGCGAGACCTGCACGAACCGGTCGAAGTCGCGCTGGCTGATGTCGCCACGGCGAATCCGATCACTGGAAACCTGCGCTTCCTCGCTCAACAACCGGGTCGCGAGCTGCTCGGCGCTCATTTCAAGAGAAAAGATGCCGATTGCGCGCTTGGCGGTCGCGTTCTGATCAGTAGTCTGTGCCTCGCCAACCAGCGCCTTTGCGGCCCCGAAGGCGATCGCCGTGGCGAGCGACGTCTTGCCCATGCCGGGTCGTCCGGCGAGCACGACAAGGTCCGAACCATGCAGGCCGCCCATCTTGGCATCGAGATCGCGCAGGCCGGTGGTCAGGCCGGAAACGTGGCCAGTACGGTTGAAGGCGCGTTCGGCCCCTTGGATTGCCGCGGTCAATGCCCGGTCGAAGGTCATGAACCCGCCGCCGGTGGCGCCGTCGGTGGCGAGCTGGAACAGAGAGTGTTCGGCCGCCTCGATCTGCAGCGCTCCGTCCAACTCAGCTTCGGCACCGAACGCGTTGTTGACGACGGTCTCGCCGATGTCGATCAGCTGCCGACGTAGCCAGGCGTCGTGAATGGCGCGGCCGTATTCGCCGGCGTTGATGATGCCCACCATCGCCGTGAGCAACTGGGCCAGATAGGCTGTGCCGCCGACCTCCTCCAAGATTCCGGAATGCTCGAATTCCGCTTTGAGCGTGACGGCGTCCGCAAGCTGACCGGCCTCGATGCGGCGCGCAATCGCCTGGTAGATGCGGCCGTGGATCGGATCGGCGAAGTGCTCCGGTGACAGAAATTCCGAGACCCGTTCATAGGCGCGGTTGTTGGCAAGCAACGCACCGAGAAGCGCCTGCTCCGCCTGCACATTCGACGGCGGCAGACGTTGGGATAAGCCGAGGAGTGGCGAATCGATGATGTTCACTGCCTGCACAGCATAGGCTCTTACGCAGCAAATAGGCAGCGCTCTAATGATCTGGATAACGGGGATATCGGGGACGAAGCCGGCATTGCGACGAGCATGATCAGCCGTCGGACTGGGTGGGGACCGTTACCCTTGTTCTCACAAAGGCGTCGCTCTGACGTTCGAAGTCAGTGATGTAGTCCCGCGTCAGGGGAACTGCCGTCTGTTGATGCGCGAACTGGATCTGGAAGACCATATGGCCTTCCCGGCGGAAGGCGATCTCGGCGCCGCACAGGTAGAACTCGAACATGCGGCAGAAGCGCTCATCGTATAGCGAAGCGATGGCATCGCGCTTGGCGGTGAAGTTGCGGCGCCAGTTGCGCAATGTCTCAGCGTAGTGCAGTCGCAATATCTCGATGTCGGTGACAAACAAGCCGCGTTGCTCGATGCGCGGCACGACCTCGGACAACGCTGGACAGTAGCCGCCGGGGAAGATGTACTTGGCGATCCATGGGTTGGTGAAGCCTGGGCCGTCGCTGCGGCCGATCGCATGCAGCAGTGCCACGCCATCAGGTTGCAGACAGCGCGCCACTGTGTCGAAAAACTCGCGATAGTGGCCCACCCCAACATGCTCGAACATGCCGACCGAAACGATGCGATCAAACTTCTGATCGACGGCGCGGTAGTCGAGCAGCTCGAATGTGACGCGGTCCGCCAGCCCTTGAGTCGTGGCGCGTGCGCGTGCTTCGCTCAGCTGTTCCGCTGATAGCGTCACACCCATTACGCGGGCGCCATAATCGCGCGCTAGAGTAAGCGCCAAGCCGCCCCAGCCCGAACCGATGTCGAGTACTGTCAGACCCGGGCGGTCCAGGCACAGCTTGGCTGCGATGTGCCGCTTTTTGGCGATCTGCGCCTCGTCCAGCGTCTCGTCCCCGCGCGGGAAATAGGCGCAGGAGTATTGCCGATCGCGATCGAGGAACAGGCTGTACAGGCGACCATTCAGGTCATAGTGATGTGCCACGTTTCGCTGCGCGCGACGCGCCGGGTTGTATTGGTCAATTCGACGCCTCAGGCGGCCGAGCGCCGCGCATACCCGGGCGATGGGATGGCCGCTGCCGTTGGCCATGCGGTTCAGCATCAGCAAATCGAGCGTTTGGTAGATGCCGCCGTCACCCGGGACGAGGCCGCCATCCATATAGGCTTCGCCGAAGTGCAACGCTGGATTGATGATAAGGCGGCGAACCGTGTCGGAATCGCGCAACGCGATGGATGCTTCCGGGCCTGAACCGGGCGGCCCAGCGTAGTCCGTGACACGTCCGCCCGGCCAATGGACGGTCAGACGGCCAAGCGTGATGAAGCGCCTCAGGATGGCGTCAAGGGCTGCCTGCATGGAAGGGAAACATGGCCCAAAGAGCCGGTTTGGTCAAAAGCAGCGGCGGCCTTTGCTCAAACTCTCCGGAAGATGATCGACGCATTCGTGCCGCCGAATCCGAAGCTGTTGGACAGAGCGCAGTCGATCTTTCGCTCCTGTGCTGTATTGGCCACACGGTCGATCACACTGTCCCGACTCGGCTCCTCGAGATTCAACGTCGGGGGCGCCACCCCGTCGCGTACTGCGAGAATCGAGAAGACCGCCTCCACCGCGCCCGCGGCGCCGAGAAGATGCCCGATAGCGGATTTCGTGGACGACATCGCCAGCCCACTGGCCGCATCACCAAACACATTCTCCACCGCCTCGAGCTCAAGATCATCGCCGAGAGGCGTGGAGGTCCCGTGCGCATTGACGTACTGAATCTGCTCCGGTGCGATACTGCCGTTGCGCAGAGCTGCGCGCATCGACCGGACTGCACCATCATGGCCCTCGGTGGGAGCTGTGATGTGGTAAGCATCGCCGGACATGCCGTATCCAGCGACCTCGGCGTAGATCTTCGCCCCACGTTGCCTGGCATGTTCGTACTCTTCCAGGATCAATACGCCCGCACCTTCCCCCATGACGAAGCCGTCGCGGTCCCGATCCCAGGGGCGTGACGCCTTGGCGGGTCGGTCGTTGAACCCGGTGGAAAGTGCGCGTGACGCGCAGAACCCGGCAATGCCAAGCTCGCACACCGCAGCTTCAGCGCCGCCAGCAACCATCACGTCGGCATCGCCCCACATGATCAGACGGGCAGCGTCGCCAAGAGCGTGAACGCCCGTGGCGCAGGCAGTGACTGCCGAGTGGTTCGGGCCTTTTAAGCCATATTTGATCGAAACGTGTCCGGACGCGAGATTGATCAAGGCGGAGGGAATGAAGAACGGCGACAGTCGGCGCGCGCGACCCTCGTACACCTGGATGGAAGCATCATAGATGGTTTGCAGTCCGCCAATCCCGGAGCCTATCATGACACCGGTCGCGCATTTTTCGTTCTCGCTCTTTGGCGCCCAGCCGGAGTCTTCGACGGCCTCTGCTGCGGCAACCAGGGCGAGATGAATGAACCGGTCCATCTTCTTGATGTCCTTGACCGGGATCCATTCAGACAGATCCAACCGGTGCTCGGACTTCACGCCACCCGGCACCTGACCGGCCACTTTGCAGGGCAGGTCCTTCGTATCGAAAGCCTGAATTGCCCCAATGCCCGATTCGGCATTGATCAGGCGGTGCCACACATGCTCGACCCCGAGCCCCAGGGGACAGGCCATGCCCATGCCTGTCACCACCACACGCCGCATATTCAAGAGTCCTCCCGGTCGGGACCGCTCAGGCGGCCTTTTGCTTTTCGATGTATTCGATGGCGTCTTTAACCGTGCTGATCTTCTCGGCAGCGTCCTCGGGAATTTCGACGCCAAACGCCTCCTCGAAAGCCATTACCAGTTCGACGGTGTCCAGGCTGTCGGCGCCAAGATCGTCGATGAACGAGGCTTCCGGCGTGACCTTGGCTTCCTCCACTCCGAGGTGCTCGACCACAATTTTTTTCACTTTATCTGCGATCTCGCTCATCGGTCCTGCAACTCCTCCTGATGGGCGCCCGGGGGCTCGTTACCGCGGCTGCCCGCGCCGGACGAAGCTTTTCGGCGCTTAGCATGGTTTCCGCGGGCGCGCCAACCAACCCCCGCCCACTCAAATCATGGCCATTCCGCCATTAACGTGCAGTGTTGCGCCGGTGACCCAACCCGCCTCGTCGGAAGCCAAATAGGCGACGGAGGCAGCGACATCTTCGGGGCTGCCGACCCTCCCCAGCGGGATCGATTCGACCAGCTTGGCTCGCTGCTGCTCCGATAACCGCTCTGTCATCGATGTGGCTATCAGCCCGGGCGCCACGGCGTTCACCGTCACGCCGCGCGAGGCAACTTCCTGGGCCAGCGCCTTGGTCATACCGATCAGACCGGCCTTTGCAGCGGAGTAATTGGCCTGACCAGCGTTGCCTGTTACGCCGACAATCGACGAAATATTGATGATGCGTCCGGCGCGGCGCCGTAGCATCCCGCGCAATGCCGCCCGTGCCAGGCGAAACGGCGCGGACAGGTCCACGTCCATGACCGACTGCCAGTCTTCATCGCGCATGCGAAGCGCGAGCATATCGCGCGTCATGCCGGCGTTGTTGACCAGGATGGCCAACGGGCCGGCCGCCTGCTCGGCTGCCTCGACAAGCGCGTCGGGCTCGGCGGCATCGCGCAGATCGCCGGGACAGATGAAACTGCGCTGACCAAGATGGGCAGCCACCGATTCGAGCGCGTCGCGTCGCGTGCCGGAGAGCGCAACGATCGCTCCCTGGGCGTGCAGCGTCGTGGCAATGGATGCGCCGATTCCTCCAGAGGCGCCGGTGATCAGCGCAACCTTTCCATCGAGCCGGAACATCGTCAAAGCACCTTGAGCAGGGCTTCGACCTCTGCCGGTGTGGCAGCCGAGGCCGTGGCGGCATCGGGTGCAATACGGCGAATCAGTCCGGACAGCACTTTGCCGCTGCCGAGTTCAACGAAGCTGTCGATGCCCAGTTCCACCATGGCGTTGACGCACTCGCGCCAGCGCACCATGGCGGTGACCTGACGGACCAGCAGGTCGCGGATCAACGCTGGGTCGGTGGCCTTGGCCGCAGACACATTGGCGATCAGGGGCACTACTGGGGCGCCAGGGGGTGTCTTTTCCAGTGCCTCGGCCATGGCGTCAGCGGCAGGTGCCATCAGCGCACAATGGAACGGGGCCGAGACCGGCAACAGCATCGCCCGCCTGATGCCTTTCGTCGAGGCAATCGCGACTGCTCGTTCGACCGCACCACGATGGCCAGAAATGACGATTTGGCCGGCGCCGTTGTCATTCGCTGGCTGGATGACCTCGGTCTCAGGCGGGTCGGCAGCGGGTACCAGAGCAGCTTCCTCGCAGATCTCCTGCGCCTGCGCCATCTCTGCACCGAGCAGCGCCGCCATCGCGCCCTCGCCCGCTGGCACTGCCTGTTGCATCGATTGGCCACGCAGCTTCAACAGCCGCACGGCATCGGGGATTGAAAAACTGCCGGCGGCGGCGAGAGCAGTGTACTCACCGAGTGAGTGACCGGCGACGACCGCTGCCTTCTGCCGCAGCGTAAAGCCTCCCTCCTTCTCCAGCACGCGCAGGACAGCGAGTGAATGAGCCATTAGAGCGGGTTGTGTGTTCTCGGTCAGCACCAGCTCTTCGCCGGGCCCCTCGAACATCAGGCGCGACAGATTCTGTTTCAGCGTCTCATCGATCTCCTGAAACACCTCGCGCGCGGCGGAAAAGGCAGCAGCGAGGTCGCGCCCCATGCCAACGGCCTGACTGCCCTGGCCTGGAAAGATAAAGGCGTGAACCGGCATGTGACTGCTACCTCCAGGAGTGGCGCCTAGCTGTGGGTCACAAACCTGTCAATGCGAAGCGGCCTGTTCCATATCCGCGACGATCCGCCGCGCTGCCGCAGCTGGATCAGTGGACTGCGTGACCGGCCTTCCAACGACCAGATAGTCCGCGCCGCGCGCAATCGCCTGCCTTGGCGTCGCCACGCGCTGCTGATCATGGGTCTCGGCACCCGGCTCACGGATGCCTGGCGTGGCAATCAGCAGGTGCTCGGCTGCGATCGTTGCACGGATCGCGTTTGGATCGTCCTGCGCCGAGGCAATGATGCCGTCGCAGCCGCAGGCCACCGCCTGCCGCGCTCGCAACTGAACCAACTCAGCGACCGAAAGCGCATAGCCCATTTCACGCACCGAAGCATCACTCTGGCTGGTCAGCACGCTAACCGCGAACACCTTGGTGCTCGCGGATCCGCCCTTGCCGGCTACCGCTGCGCGCATGATGTCGGGATCGCCGTGTACCGTGACCAAGCTCACGCCGCGTTCGACTGCCCGGGCGACGCCCTGACGCACCGTCTCGCCGATGTCGTACATTTTCGCGTCGAGGAATACGCGCTTCCCATCAGCGATGAGCCCGTCGACGAATCGTTCCGCACCGGGTGCGAACAGCAGCCAGAGGCCGACCTTGAAGAAGGACACGATGCCGTGGAGCTGGCCAGCCAGTTGCGCCGCACGCTCTATCGTCGGCACGTCCAATGCAACGATCAGCCGATCAGCCATCGCCCGAGGGATATCGCGCGTCGGCATCAGTCGGGCCGTCGTCGGATGAGTTTGGGGGTGCAGTTCCGCATGGTCTCTCCGTTCTGGTTGTTCGCCAGAGCGCCCAATGGCGACTGTGCCCCAATCTGCCTTCGCGCCGGAAGGGGGGCGCTTCTCCGACGTGAAGCATAGCGGCGGGGGAACGGCTGCCCTACGTTGCTGGCGGAAGGAGCCGCATGATGCTCGACAGCGCCGTCCTCAATGCGATCCGTGCCGTGGTGGGCGAGCGCGGTTTGCTGACCGGAGACAGCACCGCTGGATACGTGGAGGATTGGCGCCGTCTATACCGTGGCAACACGCCAGCGGTTGTCCGCCCCGGAAATACTGACGAACTGGCCCAAGTCGTGCGGCTGTGCGCCGAGGCACGCGTGCCGATTGTGCCGCAGGGCGGCAACACCTCGATGGTCGGTGGCGCCACACCGTCCGAAGCCGGCGATCAGTTGATATTGAGCACGGCCCGGATGCTGCGCGTCCGCGACATCGATCCACTCGACCTGACCATGACTGTGGAATCGGGCGTGACCTTGCAGGCGGCCCAGCAAGCTGCCACTGAGGCAGGGTGCCTGCTGCCATTATCGATCGCTTCCGAGGGCAGCGCCCAGATCGGCGGCGTACTCGCGACCAACGCCGGGGGTAACAACACGGTACGCTACGGCAATGCGCGTGACATGGTCCTGGGGCTGGAAGTGGTGCTGGCGGATGGCTCGGTTTGGAACGGCCTGCGCCGGCTGCGCAAGGACAACACCGGTTATTGCCTGCGCCAGTTGTTCGTGGGCTCCGAGGGCACGATTGGCATTATCACCGCCGCCGTGCTGAAGCTGGTGCCGCAGCCGCGCGAAGTTTGCGTTGCGCTGTGCGCGGTCCCCTCGCCGGAGGCGGCGCTGTCTCTGTTCGCGCGCTTCCAGTCGCACGATCCGGCTGCGCTGAGCGCGTTCGAGCTCATGTCGGGTCTCGGCATTGCATTTGTCCTGCGGCACATCGACGCGGCAGTGATGCCGCTTTCGACGCACGCGCCCTTCTACGTGCTGGTGGAACTCGCCACGCCGCGACCGGATGCAGGACTGCGGACTGCACTGGAGACTGTGTTGGAATCGGCCCTGGCCGAGCACATCGTTTCCGATGCGGCAATCGCTGAATCGGTGGCACAGCGCGCCGCGATCTGGCGGCTGCGCGAGGAACACTCGGAGGCACAGAAGCGGGAAGGGGCCAGCGTAAAGAATGATGTCTCGGTCCCGGTGTCGAAAGTACCGGCATTCATCCGCCGCGCGAGCCAAGCGTGCGAGACGCTCATGCCGGGCATCCGCCCCGTGCCGTTCGGGCATGTCGGCGACGGCAATATCCACTTCAACCTGGAACAGCCCCTCGATGCGGAGCCTGCATGGTTCCTGGCGCAGGACCACGCGATCATGGACACGGTCAATGATGTTGTGCGGGAATTCGAGGGCAGCTTTTCCGCCGAACACGGCATCGGCAGGCTGAAGCCCTACATGATGACCACCTGGCGGGGCGGGGCAGAGCTCAGGCTGATGCAGCAGATCAAAGCAGCCTTGGATCCCCAGGGGATCATGAACCCCGGCAAGCTTCTCCCCTAAGGCCGGGAATTGGAGCGGGGCACGCCGCGTCTTTTTCACTGACAACGCTTTGCTGCCAGACGCAATGCTTTTCAGGAGTGCGATGTGACGCAGGTGTGGCTGAATCGGATCGGCACTGCCGTTCCACCGCACGATATCCACGCGGAGTTTGTGGAGTTCGCGCAGACGGCGCTGTCGGACGTCAGAAGCCGCAGCCTATTTCAGCGCATGAGCGACCTCGCCGACATCGAGCATCGGTTCTCCTGCTTTGCCCCAGGGCCCAAGCCGCGCGATCTTGTGCTGGACAGCGGCGGCTTCTACCGGCGACGCGCTTTTCCGTCGACCGGGGCGCGTATGGCACTGTATCGCGACGCTGCACGCGGCCTGGCGAGGCAGGCGATTACAGGTCTCGATATCTCGGCCGAGCGTGACTCGATCAGTCACCTGATCGTGGCCAGCTGCACTGGCTTCACCGCGCCTGGGCTTGATTTCGACATCATGCGGGACGCCGACCTTCCGTCCTGGGTCGAACGGACCGTGGTCGGATTTATGGGCTGCTTCGCCGCGGTTAATGCAATGAAGCTGGCGCGCCATATTGTTCGTTCGGAGCCTGGCGCGAAGGTGCTGGTGGTCAACCTGGAGTTATCGAGTCTGCATCTGCAGGAGCAATGGCAGCTCGAGAAGATGCTGAGCTTCCTGTTGTTCGGTGACGGCTGCGGCGCCTGTCTGATATCTGCGGAGCCGACCGGGCTGGCGCTTGGCCAGTTTCGCGCCGAGGTGCTGCCGCGCAGCGCCGATCTGATCACCTGGGAGATTGGCGATCAGGGATTTGAAATGCATTTGTCGGGCCAGGTACCCGGCCGCATTCGCCGCTGGCTTCGGGAACATGGCAGTGACCTGCTGGGCGATCGCAGGCCCTGCGATATCGCCCTGTGGGCCGTGCACGCCGGCGGGCGTTCGATCCTCGATGCCGTGCAGAATGGACTGGCCTTGAAGCCCGACACGCTAAGCTTTTCCCGCGATGTGCTCAGAGCGTTCGGCAACATGTCCTCTGCCACGCTGGTGTTTGTGCTGCAACGGATTCTGCGTTCGGCGCAGGCCACGGGTGAAGGCTTGGCGATGGCGTTTGGGCCGGGGCTGACCGTGGAAACCTTCGCGTTCCATCGGCCGTGACACTCGCGATTCGCAGCACCGCCGCGGAGCAGATGGACACCGACTGCGTCAACTACGACGATTATCGACGCTGCCTGCGCGACCTGTCGCGCGTCAATGCCGTCACGTTGACGCACCGCCCCACCTTGGCCTGGCTCAGAAGACGCACCCAAGGCTTGCAGTCATTTTCGTTGCTGGATGTCGCATGTGGATATGGCGATGCACTGCGGACGGTTCGTCGCTGGGCAGACCGAAATGGTTTGGTTGCTCGGCTTGAAGGTATCGACCTGAATCCCTGGGCGACGCGCGCCGCCCGCGAGGCCGCCGATTCGTCGATCACGTATCGTTCGGGCGATGCATTTGCGCTGGAGCAGCACGAAGTCTTCGATTTCATCATCAGCTCGCAATTCACGCACCATCTGACCGATGATGAGATCGTGCGATTCATCCGCTGGATGGAAGTGCATGCGCGTCGCGGCTGGTTCATCGCCGATCTGCATCGCCACTGGCTGCCGTATTACGGGTTCGGCGTTCTGGCATGGCTGGCCCGCTGGCACCATTTTGTCCTGAGCGACGGACGCATATCCATCGCGCGCGCCTTCGTGCCCGCAGACTGGCGGCGGCTGGTTCGGATGGCCGGCTTGTCCGAACACGAGGTGGCGATCAAATGGCATATTCCGTTTCGCCTCTGCGTGGAGCGTCGGTGAAGGGGCCAGTGATCATCGGCGGCGGCCCCGCAGGGTCGGCCGCCTCAATCGAACTCGCGCGCGCCGGCCATCAGGTCACCTTGATCGAGCGCACCGTCACCGCCACTGACAAGGTATGCGGCGATTTCCTCAGCCCCGAGGCGGTTGCCCGCATCGAAGCACTTGGCGTCGATCTGGCCGATGCTCCAGCAATTGACACGCTGCGGCTCATTCATCGCCGCCGCGTCGTGCAGACGAGGCTGCCGTTCACGGCGCGTGCATTGTCGCGGCGCGCACTTGACGAAGCATTGCTGCAGCAGGCGACTGCGGCGGGCGCATCGGTGCTGCGTGGCCATCGGGTGAGCACCGTCGATGGATGCGGCGCCGCACTGCAGGTGGTGTCCGGCGCACTCGGGAGGATCGCCACCGATACGGTGTTTCTTGCCACCGGCAAGCATGAACTGCGAGGCGATGCGCGGCGTGCGCATCACAACCGGCTGGTTGGGCTGAAAATGTACTATCAGCTTGAGCGATCGCAACTTCTGGCGTTGCGCGGCCACATCGAGCTGATGCTGTTGCGGGGTGGCTATGCCGGCCTGCAGCTAATCGAGCGCGACAGGGCGGTATTATGCATGTTGCTGCCTGCCGCGTGCCTTCCGGCCGCCGCTGGATGCTGGGCAGTGCTTATAGGTTCGCTCGCACAGGATTGTCCGCACCTCGCGGATCGCTTGTCCGGCGCCAAAGCTTTGCTCGATCGCCCTTTGGCGATCGCAAACCTGCCGTATGGCTATGTGTATCGTGCCCCGCGAGGGCACAGAAACGGTTTGTATCGACTCGGCGACCAAGCCGCCGTGATACCGTCGTTTACCGGAGATGGCGTGGCGCTGGCGCTCGCCAGCGGCAGCCTCGCCGCGCGCATGTGGCTCAATGCCGACAGCAGTGATACGTACCAACGCCGATTTGCCCAGGACGTGTCAGCACAGATGCGCTCCGCGGTTGCGATACATCGGCTGGTGCTCACTCAACTATGGCGGCCGTGGCTCGTGACAATATGCGGTATATGGCCGGGGTTGATGAGTTTCGTCGCACAGCAGACCCGCTTCGCGGCTTTGACCGATTCGGGGTATGCGCTGCATTAAGGCGCGGGTCGTGCCCCCGGCTTGCATCGCCCCGCCTGCTGACGCACAACCGATTTGTCGTCAACCAGTGGATTCGGGCCACCAGCGATGCGCTCAGGCAAGCTGATCACGCGGCTGGATCGTTACATGTTTCGTCAGCTTCTGGTCGCATTGGTCGCGGTCACGGGGGGGCTGACTGCGCTTGTCTGGCTCATTCAGTCACTGCGCTTTGTCGAGCTTGTGGTGAACCACGGCCTCTCTCTCGTGGTATTCGTCGAGCTGACGGGACTGCTTATCCCCAGCTTCGTCGCCGTCATTCTGCCGATCACCATCTTCGTCGTCGTGCAATTTGTCTACCAGCGCCTCTCCGGCGACCGCGAGATCACCGTGATGCGGGCGGCCGGGCTCTCGCCATTCGAGCTGGCGCGCCCGGCGTTGGCGGTGGCCACGCTTGCCGTCCTATTCGGCTATGTGCTGACACTGTGGCTCGTGCCCGCCAGCCTTACGTCGTTCCGACAGTTCCAGTGGGAGATCCGCAACAGGATGGCGGCCTTCCTCCTGCAGGAAGGGGTATTTACCCAGGTCTCAGATGACCTCACGGTCTATGTCCGGTCGCGCGATCCCGATGGCACGCTGCGCGGAATCCTGATCGACGACGGACGCAACAAGGCCGCGCACGCGACCATCCTGGCAGAGAGCGGCAGGCTGACAGAAGGTCCTGATGGTCCGCGCGTTCTGTTGATCAACGGCAGCCGCCAGGAGATCGACCATCAGAGCGGCCGCTTGAATGTGCTGACATTCGAGCAGAACGCGCTCAACCTCAACGATAACAAGGGGAGTTCAAACGAGCGGCTGCGCGATATTTCGGAGATGTCGTTAGGCGAGCTGCTGCACCCGCATGTGACCAATCCGAACGACGTGCCGAAGTGGATCGCGGAAGCCCACAAGCGGCTGGCGATGCCGCTGACGGCGCTTTCGCACGCGCTGATCGGTCTGCTCGCCGTACTTAGCGGTACATTCCGCCGACATGGCAGTTTCGTCAGGCCGCTCGCTGCCATTGCCGCAATGGTGCTGCTGCTGGCGTCGGGCCTCGCGATAGATAACCTTGCGGCGCGCAGCAACGGGCTTTTGCCGCTCGTCTGGTTGCATGCGGTCGCACCAGGTCTGCTTTGCGCATGGTTGCTGTTCGGCCCACAATGGCGCTCCTCGCGACGCCACTTGCTGGCACCCACCTGAACAGATGACATTGCCGGTTACGCTGTCGGTCTATATCGCCAGACAATTTGCGGGCTTCGTGTTCGGGATGCTGCTTGCGCTCTCGGGTCTCGTCGCGATGTTCGACTTTATCGAGCTGCTGCGTCGCTCGATTTCCAAGCCGGACGCAACCTTCGCCGTTGTGGCGCAGATCGCTGGCCTGCGACTGCCGTACATTGCAATGCAGGTGCTGCCGTTTGCGGTGCTGCTGGGCGGAATGTTGTGCTTTTGGCGTCTGACGCGGTCGTCGGAGCTTGTCGTTGCCCGGGCAGCAGGTGTGTCCGCGTGGGAGTTTCTCGCAGCTCCAACCGCTTGTGCACTGCTGTTCGGGCTGCTGGCCACAACTGCCATCAGCCCGCTGTCGTCGGTAATGTTCCGGCGCGCCGAGGCCATGGATGACATTTACCTCAAGAGCGGAGGAGGGCCGCTGGCATTGAGCGGTGGCCAGCTTTGGTTGCGGCAGTCCGACCGCGGGTTGGCACCGCAAGGCGTCGCCATCATCCATGCACATGGTGTGCAACTGCGCGGGAAGCGGCTGACCGCGACGCAGGTCAGCGTCTTCCGCCTCGATGATCATGACAAGCTGCTGACTCGAATCGAGGCCGGCAACGTGTGGCTCGGCCCGGGCGCCTGGCTGCTGCAAAATGCGCGCGTGATCCGACCAGAGCAGATGCCAGAGCCTCCGACCAACATTGCTTTGCCGACAGACCTGACCGTGTCGCGCGTGCAGGAAAGCTTTGCATCGCCGGACACGCTGTCGTTCTGGACACTGCCTGATTTTATCGCGCTGCTTGATCGGTCGGGATTTTCCTCAATTCGCCACCGGCTGCATTTCCAGGCGCTGCTTGCATCGCCGCTGCTGTGTGCAACCATGGCGCTGGTTGCGGCAGGTTTTTCCATGCGCCCGACCCGGCGCGGCGGCGTAGCGCAAATGATCGGCAGCGGCGTTGCCATAGGGTTTGCTCTGTTCGTTATCTCGAAGATTGCTGAGGAGTTCGGGCAGACCGGTGCGTTGCCGGTCGTATTGGCTGCCTGGGTACCCGCCGTTTCTGGCATGATGTTGTCCATAGCGCTCCTGTTGCACACGGAAGACGGCTAGGCATGGCGCGTGTTCTGCTGCTTGCGCTTTTGCTCCTGATCGCACTGAGCAATGTCGCGTGGGCGCAATTAGGGGCGCTGGCCAACGCCAGCGGACAGCATCAGGTGGCGCGCAACCAGCCGGTGACATTCACCGCCGACTCGGTGGAGTACGACCGGGAGAACGCGCTCGTCATTGCTCAGGGCCATGTTGAGGCGTGGCAGGGCGACCATGTGTTGCGGGCGGACCGTATCACATTTGATCGCAACACCGGCATCGCGGCAGCCAAGGGCAATGTTGTGTTGCTCGAGCCGGATGGACAGGTGCTGTTCGCCGATTATGCCGAGCTGACGCAGGACATGAAGAACGGCGTGCTGCGCGACATGCGGGCAATCCTGGCCGAAAACGGCAGGCTGGCCGCGAACGGAGCACGGCGCACCGAAGGCGAGATCAACGAGCTTTCGCGGGTGGTCTACTCGACCTGCAATCTGTGCGCCAAGGATCCGACAAGGCCGCCACTGTGGCAGCTTCGTGCCTCGTCAGCGGTGCAGGACCTTGAGCACAAAAAGATTGAGTATCAGGACGCCGTTTTGGAGATGTACGGCATCCCAGTGGCCTACATGCCATATTTCTGGCACGTGGATCCCTCAGTCAAGCGAGCAAGCGGCCTGCTGATCCCGTCGCTGGGCACCTCATCGCACATCGGCGTCTTCTTCGCCCAGCCGTACTATTGGGTGCTTGACGATCAGTCAGATGCGACGTTCACCCCAATGATCACCACAAAGGAAGGCCCGCAGCTAAGTGTTGAATACCGGCGCCGGTTCAACAACGGCAACGTCCAACTCGATGGCTCTGTCGGCTACACGGACAACTCTCCGCAGGCGACGATCTTTGCCAAGGGACAATTCAGTCTTAATGACACCTGGCGCTATGGCTTCGACATCGCGCGCGCCTCATCCGCCGATTATGTTCGTAATTTCAGCCTCAGCACGCCAATCGGCACGAATCCTGCGCTGTTGACCAGTCAGGTTTACGCCGAGGGCTTTGGACAGGGAGCATATTCTCGGCTGGATGTACGCTTCTATCAGAGCCTGACGACGGCTGTCGTCGGCAGCACGTTGCCGCTTGTTTTGCCGCGTTACCAATACAGCTATTTTGGCCAACCCGACGCGCTTGGTGGTCGCCTTAGTCTCGACTTCAATGCATTCAATGTGGTGCGCACAGTGGGCACCAATACTCGACGAGCCGCATTTACCGCGGACTGGACGCGGCCTTTCGTCGGCCAGTTTGGCGACCTGTGGACCATCAAGTTGCACAATGATGCCATCGCCTACGATGCAAATGCGTTTAACGAGCAGCCGAACTTTGGGCCCGTGAGCCAGGTAAACACGGCGCGCGCGCTGCCGCAGGCAGCAGTGGATTTTCGTTGGCCATTCATGCGCGATTCTGGCGCATGGGGAACCCAGATCATTGAACCGATGGCTGAAATCATTGTCGCGCCCCAGGCGGGCGATAGTCAGAACACGAAGTACCCGAACGAGGACAGCCTCGACTTCGAGTTTTCCGATGCCAACCTGTTCGGCTTCAACCGCTTTCCTGGCGTAGACCGTCTGGAAGGTGGGACCCGTGCGAATGTCGCGTTGCATGGTGTGTGGTACTTGGCGGGGACAACCTTCGACTCGCTGATCGGCCAGTCCTATCGGACCAACAAGAATTCTGCGGTACCGATATGGTCCGGGCTGCGCGACCAAGTCTCGGATGTGGTCGCGCGCACGTCATTTGCGCCAACGGATTGGCTCAACTTGACCTATCGTACCCGGCTCGATCACCGGGACCTCACCGTCCGCATGGCCGACGCGTTGGCGACAGTGGGAGTGCCCAAGTTCTCGGTCAATGCTGGCTACATCTATACCACGTACGATCCGTATACGCTCTACAATCAGCCGCCACCGCCGCCAGCTGGCAATCAGTTCTATACGCCGCGCAACGAAATTACACTCGGCGTGTCGTCGAACCTGGGACACTATCGATTCAATGGCTGGATGCGGCGTGATCTCCAGCTGAAGCAAATGGTCGCAGCCGGTGCCGATGCTGCCTACGAGGATGAGTGCTATATACTGGATTTCCGGTTCTACCGGCGATCCACCTCGTTCAATGGTGACAACGGTTCGACCACGGTGCTAATCCAGGTTACTCTCAAAACGATCGGGCAGTTCGGATACAAGGCGCTTTGAGTAGCAGGAGATCGCGGTCATGACCCGGATCGGACCAGCCTGGTGGGCCCTGGCTTTTCTGGTTACGCAGCCCGTTGCGGTGCGCGCGGTGACGCCCGCGCCGACGACGACACATGCCATGCGGATCATCGCGGTGGTGAACGGCGACGTCATCAGCAACGCCGATGTGGACAACCGCACCCGGCTGTTTGCTCTGTCCACCGGTCTGCCAATGACGCAGGATGTCCTTGACCGCTTGAAACAGCAGATCACCCGCCAGCTGATTGACGAGAAGCTGCGCATGCAAGAGGTACAGCGCCGCAAAATTGTGATTCCCGACAAAGCTATCGCCAACTCGATCCACGACATCGAATCCCGCAACGGCCTGCCTCCAGGTGCGCTGCAGCAAAAGCTCAGCGCCGGCGGCGTGGCATTCCGCACGTTGATCGATCAACTGCGGACCCAACTCGGCTGGACGCAGGTCCTGAAGGAGCAATTGGGCGATCAGGCCAAGCTCACCGATGCGGAAGTTGCCGACCAGCAGCGACTGCTGGCGGCGCAGATCGGCAAGCCCGAGTATCGCGTCGGCGAGATCTTCATACCTGTGGAGGATCCCGCGGCACTGCCCGATGCGCAGCGATTCGCTGAAACCGTGATCAGCGAACTTCGCGCCGGTGCCCCATTCCCGGTGGTTGCCGCACAGTTCAGCCAGAACCAGACTGCGCTGCAGGGCGGGGCCTTGGGCTGGGTTCAGCCGAACCAGCTCGATGCCGAAGTGGCACGCCTGGTCGCGGAAATGCCGGTCGGTGCGATCAGCAACCCGGTGAAGGTCCCGGGCGGATTCTCGATTGTCACACTGCAGGGCAAACGCGAGATCGGCCGGGAGATCGGGACAGTGCTGTCATTGCGGCAGGTTTTCCTGCCATTCACCAGTGCACTCAACCCCCAGGCGCCTACCGAACAGCAGAAGCAGGCACTGGAGAAGGCCAGAGGCATCAGCGCCAGCGTGCACAGCTGCGAACAGATGGAGCAAGTCGCGAAAGACAACAATTCACCACGCCCCGCGGATCCTGGCGAGGTCAATCTGGACACGGTGAATCCGCCGACGTTTCGTCAAGTACTCGCCAACATTCCGCTATCGCGTGCCACTGAACCGGTGGTGACCAGTGATGGTATCGCCGTGCTCATTGTCTGCTCGCGGGACCAGAAGAACCTTGCACAGCAGAGCAAAGAAGAGATCCAGGTCCAGCTCTTGAATGAGCGAGTGGAACTATTATCGCGTCAGTTGCTCGCCAATCTGCGCCGCCGCGCCACGATTGATCTGCGCCCTAGCGGGGCGTGACCACGGAACCTCCGCTGCGCGAAGTCATTGCGCGGTACGGGTTAGCAGCGAAGCGGTCACTCGGCCAGCATTTCTTATTGGATGCGAACCTGACTGGGCGGATTGTGCGCACCGCCGGACCGCTCGGTGGGGTGCACGTAATAGAGATCGGGCCAGGACCGGGGGGACTGACGCGTGCGCTGCTCGGTTCCGATGCGGCCAGCGTTACCGCAGTGGAGGTGGATCCTCGTGCCGTCGAGGCGCTGAGTGACCTGTCCAAGCAATATGGTGGGCGCCTCAGGGTGATTGCTGGCGATGCCCTGGCGCTTGACATGGTGTCTCTGACACCGGAGCCGCGGCAGATCGTCGCCAACCTGCCGTATAACATTGCGACACCACTGCTGGTAAGATGGCTGCGGCAAGCTTCGGCATTCCAGCGGTTGACACTGATGTTTCAGCAGGAGGTTGCCGAGCGGATCTGTGCGGCGCCAGGAATGGCTGCGTATGGGCGCTTGACGGTACTGGCGCAATGGACCTGCGAGGCGGCATTGCTGATACGGATTCCGCCCACGGCATTTGTGCCTCCGCCAAAGGTTTACTCGGCGGTGGTGGGACTGACGCCGCATGCGGCGCAGCCTGATCCGCCTCTGTTCACTACTATGGAACGGCTGACCGCGGCAGCGTTCGGTCAGCGTCGCAAGATGTTGCGCAGTTCGCTCAAGCCGCTGGGCGGTGAGATATTGCTGCGGCGAGCTGGGATCGCTGCTGATCGGCGGGCCGAGACGCTGAGTATAGCAGAATTCGGTCGCCTCGCGCGGCTCGTCTCTGCTTCAGAAGCCGGCAATGAACCTGTCGAGTCCAGCTTGGCGTGAGGTTGCCAAGCGTGCGGCGTGAAGTACGGCATGCACCGCAGCGATCGCCTGTTCCAGGTCGTCATTGACGACGACATGTGAAAACTCGCGCCAGTGCTCGATCTCGTCGCGTGCCAGCGACATGCGGCGGGCGATCTCTCCGCCATGTTCGCCCGCGCGAGCGCGCAGCCGCGCTTCGAGCAAATCAAGATTCGGCGGCAGGATGAATACACCCACGGCATCGTCCGGCAGTGCTGCCCGCAATTGCTGGTGCCCTTGCCAATCGATATCGAAGACGACGTCGATGCCGTCGTGGAGCGCCTCCTCTACTGGCGCACGCGGCGTTCCGTACCAATGCCGCCCGTAAATTTGGGCCCACTCGAGCAGTTCGCCGGCCGCAGCCATCCGGTCGAACTCCTGCTGTTCGCAGAAGCGGTAGTCCACCCCGTCGACTTCTCTCGGTCGAGGCGGACGGGTCGTCACGCTCACCGACCGCCTCAACTCAGGATCACGCGCCAGCAGCGCCGTCGCAATTGAGGTCTTGCCGGCCCCTGACGGTGCCGACAAGACCAGGCATACACCGCGGCGGGCGATCTTCATTCGATGTTCTGTACCTGCTCGCGCAACTGCTCGATGGCAGCCTTCATCTTCAATCCGGTCGTCGTCAGCTGTGTGGCGGCCGATTTGCTGCACAGTGTATTGGCCTCCCGGTTGAATTCCTGCACCAGGAAGTCGCAGCGCCGGCCGATGTTCACTGCCTCGCGCAGCAGAGCGTATGCCGCTTCGATATGGCTCGCCAGCCGGTCCAACTCTTCGCGCACATCGGATCGCGCAGCGAGCAGCGCGACCTCCTGGGCGATGCGTTCCTCAGGAAGTGTGGGCGCCTCGCGCAGCAGGCCGGTGAGGTTCTCCATTATCCGCGCCCGCTGGGCTTCCGGCTGACGGGCCGCTTCATCTGCGGCCTGACACCGCAGGACGGCAATCTCGCGAAGGAGGCGCAAAAGCGTTTCGGACAGCCTTGCACCCTCCGCTTGCCGCGCGGCAACCAGCGCATCCAACGCCTGTGCGAAGCTCGCCACGACGGGGCCGCTATCGACTGCCGCCTCATCGGCGGAAGCCGGCCGCAAGACCCCGGGCAGAGCCAGCAGCGCCTCGGCTCGCGGCACAGGGCTGCCCGGAAGCCGCTGATGCAGTTCCATCGCCAGTCCCAGCACCTGCTCCAGTGCCGCGGGATCAGCGACCAAACGCGGTTCGCTCTCCCGTCGCACCGAGAGGCTGGCAGTCACATTGCCGCGTCTGAGCACCTTCGTGGCGGTTTCGCGCAGTATCGGCTCCATTGCGTCCAGGCCCGGCGGCAGGCGAAAACGCATGTCAAGCCCACGGCCATTGACGCTGCGCAGTTCCCATACCCAGGCAATGCTTGCTGCTCTGCCTTCAGCGCGCGCGAAGCCAGTCATCGAGGCGAGGGCTGTCATGCGGAGCCTTGTATCAGTGAGGCCCCACGTTGAGAATCCTTAGACATGGATAACATTCGCACGTCCCTGATCACCGGTGCGTCTTCCGGGATTGGAGCGGCGCTTGCACGAGCGCTGGCGCGCCCGGGCGCGACGCTGCACTTGTCTGGCCGCGATCAGTCGCGGCTTGAGGCGGTCGCGGCGAGTTGTCGCGGCCGCGGAGCTACCGTCGAGAGCAAGCTGCTCGACGTCCGTCACGCGGAGGCCATGGCGGCCTGGATCGGTGCGGCAGGGCAACTTGACCTGGTGATTGCCAATGCCGGTATTTCGGGCCGCTCACGAGAAGGCGGGTCGGAGAATGCAGCGCAGGCCCGGGCGATCTTCGACGTCAACCTGGGTGGGATGCTGAACGCGGTGCTGCCAGCCATGGGACTCATGGCACTGCAGCGGTCTGGCGCAGATGGCATTCGCGGACGGATCGTGGCGATTGCATCGATCGCTGCGTTCGTGGCGGCGCCGGATTCTCCAGCCTATTGCGCCTCCAAGGCCGCCGTAGATCGGTGGATGGTGGCGACCGCGCCAGCAGCGCGGCGGAATGGCATCGTGCTCACCAGTGTCTGTCCTGGCTTTATCAGCACCGCGATGACTGCGGGCTACCAGTTTCCCATGCCTGGGCTGATGGACGCTGACCGAGCGGCCCGCATCATACTGCGCGGCGTGGCGGCGAGCCGCATGCGCGTGGTCTTTCCGAAGTGGGTGGGACTCGCCGCCCGCGCCGCGGGGATGCTGCCGCCACGCGTGATGGGCGCGCTGCGGCGGCGTCAGACCTGCGGCGGCGTCAGACCTGAGGCTGCTCGGGCGCTGCGCCGGGGTCGAACAGCGTCCCGGCGTCGAACTCTGCCTCTTCCTCCTCGGCCTCGGCGCCGACGCGTTCGCCGCGCGCCTGCCGCTCCGCCTCCTCCTGGCTGCGGGCCACGTTGACGATCACCGGAATAGATACCTCGGGGTGCAGCGCAACCCGGACCCTGGCCAGTCCCAGCGACTTGATGGGATGTTCCAGCTCGACCTGCTGACGCGTGATGGTGAGCCCGGCGGCGGTTGTCGCCTCGGCGATGTCACGCGCCGAGACCGAACCGTACAGGCTGCCCGATTCTCCCGCCTGACGGATGATCACCACCGAGAGACCAGTGACCCGCTCAGCCACGCGCTCCGCCTCCTCGCGGCGCTTCAGGTTCTGCGCCTCGAGTTGCGCGCGCTCCTGTTCGAAGCGAGCGAGATTCTCCTTGTTCGCCCGCATCGCCTTCTTCTGCGCCAGCAGGTAATTGCGTGCATAGCCCGGACGCACCTTCACCAGGTCGCCCATCTGCCCGAGCTTCTCCACCCGCTGGAGCAGGATCAGTTCCACATCAGCCATGGTGTGCGCTCCGTCAGCTCACGGTGTAGGGCAGCAGCGCCAGAAACCGGGCGCGCTTGATCGCGACCGCCAATTCGCGCTGCTTTTTCGCCGAGACTGCAGTGATGCGGCTGGGCACGATCTTGCCGCGCTCGGACAGGAACCGGGACAGCAACCGCACATCTTTGTAGTCGATCTTCGGCGCATTGGGTCCGGAGAACGGGCAGGACTTGCGGCGACGGTAGAATGGCCGCCGGGCACCCACTGCGGCACGACGCGCGGCCGGGTTGATTTCGGTGGTTTCGGACATGACCTACTCCTCGGCCTCTGCGCGCAGATCGTCGGGGGGGCGGAACTCATCGCGCGCACGGTATTCCTCGCGGTCATCGAAGCCGCGGCGACGGCCGCTGTCGAACCGGCCGGCAGGCTTGGGACCACGGAAGGTGCGCTCCCTGTCGTCAGACCTGCGCGAGAGTACGGCAGACGGTGCTTCCTCGATTTCATGCACCCGCAGCGTCATGAACCGCAGGATGTCCTCGTTCAGCCCGAGCTGGCGTTCCATTTCGGTAACGAAAGTCGGCTTCGCATCAAGGCCGAGCAGCATATAGTGGCCCTTGCGGTTCTTCTTGATGCGGTAGGCCAGGCTGCGAAGCCCCCAGTATTCGCGCTTCTTCACCTCGCCGCCCTCGGTCTCGAGTTGGCTGGCGATGCCGTCGGCGATGCCTTCGACCTGCTGCTGCGTGACGTCATTGCGTGCGATCAGCACGCATTCGTAAAGCGGCATGATATCACTCCCCTATGGCTGGAGGCCCGCGGGACTGCGGGCATAGCCGGGGGCGATGCCGTCGCCGCCCGGCAGGGAAGGCGGGGGTTAAGCACGACCGGGGTGGGCGACGCAAGGCGCGGGGGTCAGAACGCCTGATCCCACGGTTCAGGCAGCATGGCGTAGCTGTCACCCTGCCGGACAATGTGGGCGAAGCCCGGGAAATGCATGTGCATGCCGGCCACCAGCAACCGGTCGGTCGCGACCATGTCGAGCACCCGCTTTCGGGTCGCCATGGCAGCATGCGGCTCGGTGTCGAACTCGATGGTCACCTCGGGGCGAGGAATTTGGATATCCGGCACGTGCACGATGTCGCCCCAGATCAGCAGCGAGTCGTTGCCGGACGAGATCATGTAGCCGCTATGCCCCGGCGTATGGCCATGCAGCATCACCGCGGTGACGCCCGGAAACACCTCGGTGCTGTCAGAGAAAGTGTGCATCACATTGTGATACGGAGCCATCTGCTCACGCGCGCACTGGAAGTAAAGCTTCTTTGCCCGATCGCTCGCCTTGGCCATCGCCGCATCGTCGTTCCAGTGGCGGGGCTCGTTCTGATGTACGACCAGTTCCGCGTTGGGAAACAACTTGCGGCCCGACTTGGGATCCGTGAGCCCCGCTGAGTGATCGGGATGCATGTGGGTCAGGATCACCTTCTCGATGGCGGCCGGATCGATGCTGGCAGCGGCCAGGTTCCGCTGCAGCTTGCCGGCGGTGGGCAGCAGGTAATCGCCGGATCCCGTCTCGATCAACGCCAGTCGGCCAGCGGAATGAATCGCATAGCAGTTCACCGACGTGCGCCGTCCGGGGCGGAAGTTGTCGCTCAGTACGCGCATGGCGTCGTCCGGCGCGATGTTCTGCAGCACGTCGACAGTACCATCGAGATAACCGTCCGACAGTGCGGTGACCACAATGTCGCCGATGCGGCGGTGGTATACGCCTGGAATCTGCTGGGTCGGTGGCTGGATCACGGACGACTTCCCTCCTTCAGCGGGCGCGGCGCGCAGGCGCGCCGCAAGCGATCATTGATTGCACGTCCAACGCCGTGATCCGGCACCGTCATGGCCGCAATTCCGGTCAGTCCCAGCGTCGGAGCGTGCTCATCGAGCATGCGCAGGCCAGCAAACAGTCGCGACGCAGCTTCACTCAGGTCCCCCCGATCGCTCAAGCTGAACGCCAGCGGAGCGCCCGGCAGCGGCGCGCCAAATGAAAGCAAGGCTTCGCCTTTTCCCAGCTCAGTGGCATCCATGCGGAGGGGCAGTCCCGGCGCGTAGTGCGAAGCGAGCATTCCGGGTGAACGAATGGACTTGGCCGCTCCGCTGCACGACTCCACCGGGCCAATCAAGTTCTCGATTGCCTCTATCGTCGCACCACCGGCCCGCAGCAGCTTCGGTTGTGCGAAACAGAGGTCCAGTACTGTTGACTCGACGCCGACATCGCACGGACCGCAGTCGAGGATTGCCGCAATCCGGCCGCCTAATTCAGCCTGTACATGCTGCGCTGTCGTGGGACTCACCCGGCCGGATCGATTGGCTGACGGAGCAGCGACCGGCCGACCCACCTGCTGCAGCAGTGAGCGTGCCACATCATGCGCCGGAACACGTATCGCCAGTGTCTCGAGCCCTGCGCTCGCCACAAGGCTGACCGAGCAACCGCTCGCGCGCGGCAGCACGAGCGTTAATGGACCGGGCCAAAATGCTCTGGCAACGCGACGTGCCACGGCAGATACAATGACATCATCCAACGCTGTATCGGCATCCGGATAGTGGCAGATCAGGGGATTGAAGCGCGGCCTGTCCTTCGCAACGAACACCGCTGCAACCGCGCTATCGTTGGTTGCGTCGGCCCCCAGTCCATACACCGTTTCCGTCGCGAAAGCCACAAGTGCACCCTCGCGCAGCAGTGTGGCGGCGCGTCTGATGCCATCGCGACTTGCGTGTAAGAGTTCCGTCATATTGTCGGCTGATTAACCCCACAGATCGGCTATGGCAAAGGCGAGGCGCACTGCTACAGTTTGGGCTCGTTGCGCTCTCAGCGGCGAATTTCCAGGGGGTCCTACGCATGATCGATGTTGCCTTCGCCAAACCGACATTGCCGAAATCCGGCGCCCTCGTCCTGCTGATCGGCGAAGGTGAAGTCGCCTCGGGCGTGTGGCAGCAAGTCGATGAAGCGACAGGCGGCGCCATTGCACGGGCCTTCAAGTCGGCAGAATTCAAAGGAGCGAAGGGCAAGGCCTGCTCGATCCTTGCACCCGGAGCCGGCCTGTCGCGCGTCATAGCCGTGGGTCTTGGCAAGCCTGCAGAACTCAACAGTCGTGTGTTGAATGAGGCTGGCGGGCATGCCGTGGCGGCGCTGCAGCAAGAGCCAACTGCGGTCATAGCAACGGGAATGCTGCAAGCTGCGCAGGCAGCTGAAGTGGCGCTTGGTGCCGTGCTGCGCGCGTATCGCTTCGACAAGTATCGCACGAAGGAGAAGCCGGAGGACAAGCCGAAATTGGCCAAGCTGACGCTGCTGGCAAGCGAGGCCACGGCGGCCAAGACCGCATGGGAACCGCTGGAGGGGGTGGCGAAAGGCGTCTCGCTGTCGCGCGATCTGGTGAGCGAGCCGCCCAATGTCCTGAACCCGGCCGAAATGGCAGACCGCTGCAAGAAGCTAAGCGAGCTTGGAGTGAAGGTCGAAATTCTGGGCCCTCGCGAAATGGGCAGACTGGGATTCGGAGCGTTACTCGGCGTCGCCCAGGGCAGCGTGAATGAACCCCGCATGGTGGTCATGCAGTGGAACGGCACTGGAAACGGCCGCAAGGCAAGGGGCAAACCGGTCGCCTTCATCGGCAAGGGGGTCACCTTTGACACCGGCGGCATCAGCATCAAACCGGCGGGCGGCATGGAGGACATGAAGTGGGACATGGCCGGCGCGGGTACCGTGGTCGGCCTGATGGCGGCACTCGCCGGCCGCAAGGCCAAG
>JBKPOG010000034.1:0-8130 GCA_046732975.1 Pseudomonadota bacterium | reverse complement strand
CTCGATATCCTGGTATGGGGTATTGTGGCGATCCTCCTGCAATTGGTCACCGTGCTTATCGCCTCCCATGTGATGAAGCGGCTGCAACTCCGGGTCGACGACGGCAACCTTGCCGCGGCGCTGCCGATCGCCGCGGCGCAGCTTACAATCGCCTTGCTCAACGCTGCGGCTATGGTTCCCGTCTGACGATCGTCTCCAGCAACACGAAAGGACCAAACATGCTTCAGTTCATGCGCAATCTGGTCGGCGTAAAGGCCGACAAGGCGGTACAGGCCAGTGTCGAGGCCCTTGTCCGCTGGGACCCGCAATCAGCAAGCGAGGCTGAGCTGCGCACGATGGAACAGCATCTCGACGATCTCGGGCAACAGGTGGCGCGAGCGCGCCAGAGCTACGACAAGGAAGTGCGTGAAGCGAACACCATTCAGGCGCTGTCGTCGCAGCGTATGGCGGCTGCAGAGCATTTGCAAAGCCAGCTCAACGCCGAGTCCGACCCGGCGAAGAAGGCGGATCTGGAAAAGAGCCTGACAACCTTGGTGACAATGTTGGAGCAAATGGCGCCCGAAGTGGACCGTGAGAAGAAAGACGTGCTCGACGCCAAGGAATTTCTGGAGATGCTCGAGAAGACCTATGCCGAGGCGGGCGGCAAGCTGCGCGAGGGTCGCGCGCAACTCGAGCGTGCGCAGCGTGACATGGGACGCGCCGGGCAGCAGCGGCAGATGGCCGAACAGCAGGCCGACGCGGCACGCCGCGCGGCGGGATTGAGCACGACGACAAGCAGCCTGAACCTCGCGTTAAAGGCAATGCAGGACACCGCGTCGCGTGATCTCGCAAATGCCGAGGCGGCCAACATGAAGGCGAAACTGCTGAAGCCGACACAGCCTGAACAGGACGATGCGAACATCGCACGGGCAATGGATTACGCAGCCGGTAAGCCTGCGGCGCCCACCAGCCTCAGCGATCGCCTGGCGGCGCTGCGCGGGCGCTCGTAGCCGCGCTATTTGGCTGCCACGTCTGCCAGTTCCGGCGTAAACCCGCCGGACTGTCGGCGCCATAGCCGTGCGTACGTGCCGTTGTGCGCCAGCAATTGGCTATGGCTGCCCATCTCCACGATGCGTCCGTGGTCCAGCACCACGAGGCGATCCATGCGCGCGATCGTTGACAGACGGTGCGCGATGGCGATCACCGTGCGTCCGCGCATCAGCCCGTCAAGCTGGCCCTGAATTGCCGCCTCCACCTCGGAATCTAACGCCGAGGTCGCCTCGTCCAGCACCAGGATGGGCGCATCTTTCAGGATCACCCGCGCCAGCGCGACGCGTTGCCGTTGGCCACCGGACAGTTTCACGCCGCGCTCGCCAACATGCGCGTCGTAACCCCGCCTGCCGTGCCAGTCCTCCAAGGTCAGAATGAAGTCGTGCGCCTCGGCGCGCTTCGCAGCGTCTTCGATCATCGCCTGGGTCGCGGCGGGCCGGCCATAGCGGATATTGTCGCTGATCGAGCGATGCAGCAGCGATGTGTCCTGCGTCACCATCGCGATCTGTGTGCGCAGACTTTCTTGCGTCACAAAGGCGATGTCCTGCCCATCGATCAGGATGCGCCCACGTTCGGGGTCATAAAAATGCAGCAGCAGATTCACCAGCGTTGACTTGCCGGCACCTGATGGACCCACCAACCCGACGCGCTCACCGGGCGCGATGTGCAGATCGATGCCATGCAGCACACCGCCGCGCTCCGGACGCCGCTGGCGGCCATAGTCGAAGTGCACGTCATCGAAGCAGATTTCGCCTTGCGTAACGTCCAACTCGCGTGCGTTCGGCGCATCCGGCATCTGGCGCTCGACCGCGATCGAGCGCATGCCGTCCTGCACCGTGCCGATGTTCTCGAAGATTGAGGTGACGCTGCGTGCCACCCAGCCGGCCATGTTGGTGATCTGCCAGGTCAGCGGCAGCACCATCGCCACATGGCCCACCGAGATCCGTCCGATGCTCCATTGCCAGATTGCGAGCGACGACGTACCGACGATCAGCGATGCGTTCATCACCGCCAGCAGCACAACATAGCCGGTGATCATCCGCGTCTGGTCACGAAAGGCGCCGGTATGCAGATCGACTGACTCACGCACGAACGCATCCTCGTCGCGGGCACGCGCAAACAGTTTGACCGTGAGAATGTTGGTGTAGCTGTCCACTACGCGCCCGGTCAGCAGGGACCGCATCTCCGACACCGCGCGCGAGCGCTCGCGCAGGCGCGGCACGAAATACCGCAGAATGCCGGCATAACACGCGAACCACAGCAGGATCGGCGGAGTCAGTCGCCAGTCGGTCGAAGCCAACAGCAGAAATGCACTGCTGCCATAGACGACGATGTACCACGCCGCATCGAACGACATCACCACGCTCTCGCGCAGCGCTGGCCCGGTCTGGATCACGCGGTTTGCGATCCGACCGGCGAAGTCGTTCTGAAAGAACGTCCAGCTCTGCCGCACCACGTGCCAGTGGTTCTGCCAGCGGATCATGTTCGACAGGCCAGGGTTAACGATCTGGTTGATGAGCACGACGTGGCAGAGGAACACCGTCGGTCGAACCAGCAGCAGGACGACAGCCATGCCGGCAAGCTGCGGCCAGGCGTCGTGCCACAAAGACTGCGGCGTGTGGTTGGTAACCAGCCCCACAACGCGCCCGATGAAGGCGGGGATCGTGACGTCCAGAATGCCGATCAGGCCACCAAACAGGAACAGGGCGCCCAGGACCCAGCGCTCCTGACGAAGATAGTGCCAGTAGAATCGCGAGAGCCCGGTGTCGGCATCCGGACCCGCCCCTGGGGTCGGCGGAGCCTCGGGCTGCCGTGCAGTCGGGTGTAACAAGGCTTCGGCGCGACGCAGCATCTCGCTGAGGGACTCCGTCAACTGCCCACGTCAGGCATGGCCGCGCGGGGCGGGATGGGTAATGCTCGAACGTGTAACAGTCAACGAAAGGGAGGGGCGCGAATGAAGGCCAGCCACGACCACATCTTGACCAGCCATGTCGGCAGCCTGCCGCGTCCGGACCGGCTGATCGCCGCGAACCGCGCGCATGAGACCGGGCAAACCATTGAAGACACAAGCTTTCAGCGAACGCTGAGTGAAGCGGTGGCCGAGGTGGTGCGCCGGCAGCGCGACATCGGCATCGACGTGCCCGGCGACGGCGAGTTCGGCAAGCCGATGGCCACGCGCGTCCAGTACGGCTCGTGGTGGCGCTATTCCTGGGGCCGTCTCGGCGGCCTCGACTTCCCCAGAACCCCGAGCCCATTCGACACCACCCCGCGGCGATCCCGCCCCGGCGAGTTGGTGCTGACCAGCTTCGCCGATCGGCGGGACCGTAGCCGGTTCGCCTCCGCCTATGCTGACCCCGAGTGCGGCATCACCACCGGCCCGCGGCCGCCCGCGCCGGTGTGCGTCGGGCCGATCACCTATACCGGCCAAGAAGCAGTCGCCACCGACATAGCCGACTTCAAGGCGGCAATGCAGGCGGCCGGATTCCAGGAGGGGTTCATGAGCGCCGTCGCGCCCGGCAGCGCCTCACGTATCGCCAACACCTACTACAAGACCGAGGAGGAACTGCTCTACGCCTGCGCCGATGCGATGCGCGAGGAGTATCGGGCCATTGTCGAGGCTGGGCTGATCCTTCAACTGGACGACCCGGCGATCGCCGAGAACTGGGACATGATCAATCCCGCACCGACCGTGCAGGAGTACCGCGCGTTCTCGATGGCGCGCGTCGGGGCGCTGAACCATGCAATCCGTGGACTGCCGCAAGATCGCGTCCGGTTCCACCTCTGCTGGGGCAGTTGGCACGGCCCGCACACCACCGACATCCCGATGCAGGACATCGTAGGCGTCATGCTGGCGATCAACGCCGGTGCCTACTCCTTCGAGGCCGGCAATGTGCGGCACGAACATGAATGGAAGGTGTGGCAGGAGGTGAAGCTGCCGGACGACCGCCTGTTGCTCCCTGGCGTCGTGTCGCACGCAACGAACGTGGTGGAGCATCCAGAGCTGGTGGCAGAGCGGATCGTGCGATTTGCGAAACTGGTCGGGCGAGAGCGGGTGATCGCGTCAACCGACTGTGGTCTCGGCGGACGGATCCACTCGGACATCGCGTGGGCGAAGCTAGAGGCGCTGGTGCAGGGAACCGCGCTGGCAAGCCAGTTTCTATGGGCCTGATCGGGGGGCCTGATCGGGCGAAGCGATCCAGCTAGTCGGCTGCCGCCACCGGCTGATGCGCATGGAGGAACCGGCGCACGTGGCTGACCGCCTGCTCGATCTGTTCCTTGGTGTCCTTCCACGGATAGAGGCTGACTTCGGCATTCGGCGCGAGATTCACCGTCTCCATCGCGACCGCGTAGGGATGTGCCGGGACATCGTCCGGCAGGACCAGGATCGGGGTCGGGCAGTTGCGAACAAAGTCCCGGGTGACGGTAAAGACGAAATCGGGGTTGGTGCCGTACATCCGCTTCAGGAAGGCATCCACCATGTCCATGGTCACGTCAGGTCGCCGGGCACAAAGCGCCGGGCCCCAGCCCTTGATGTTGTTTTGGTAGAACAGGTCGGGCAGTTCCGGCCGAAAGCCACTGGGCTGCGCCAGCACGGCAGCAGTGACGCGCTCGGGCGCGCGGCGCAGCAGGTTCCATATGAAGGGACCACCGATGCAAAAGCCAAGAACCATGAATTCCTTGATGCCAAGATGGTCCATCAGGCCCAGCTGGTCATCAGTGTAGGAGTCCCACGGACGATCGATTTCCACCGGACCTGATGATGTGCCACCGTTGGCATTCCGCAGGTCCATCGTGATGCAGCGATGGTCACGGCGGAACTCATCCATCGGATTGAACGGTGCGCCTTGCGATAGGTAGGCGATCGTCGCATTCAGGCCGCCGCCGGGGATGACCAGCAGAGGGAAGCCGGCGCCTGCCTGTTCGTAGTGAATTCGGACGGCGCCTCTTTCATAGATCGGCATGGCGCTTTTCCTCCCGGTTCTGTCTATACGCCGGACCCGTCGCGGGGCCGTGCAGCAGGGTACCACCCGAGCCCAGGCAGAGCCACGGTCCCTGGCGGCCTGCAGGACATGACGCAGGGGTGCGGTGACGCTGTCCTGTCAATGGTATGAAACAGCACCTGACGGCATCTGGGAAAAAGCTGGCGCGCCGGGGGGATGTGTGCGCGCCAGAAGTTAAGACATCCTCGAGACCGTAACAATCCGTTAACGGAATCGCAATAACCAATCCGGAGAATTAGACGTTTGATCCTGACGTTCGCTCCAGGCAGCGCTCGGTTGCAACTAATTGACGGATCGACCGCATCGCTCTCACGGCAGGGTGTGTTCCTGCTGGCAGGATCGCTCCCATGCTATCCAAGCTACCTCCACCTTGGGGGCCGACGGTTCAGCAGCTTCTGGAACTGGAACTCCGTTGTCGGCGGATGGCCACGCAAGCGATCACAAAGCGCGCCGAGAAGATCTTCACTTTGCTTGCAGACCGCTATCGAGCAGAGGCTGACAGCCGGAAGAAAAAAGAGGATTGTTAGTCAGGCGCTTGCAGCGGACATCGGCTCAGGCCGTCCGGCGGTCCTGCGCATGCTCTCTGCCCCTACATCCTTTCTGCCATCCGCCTGTACCGACTGCTCGCAGAGGGGGCCAAGCCGCACGAAGCTTTGATCTCATGTCGGCTGCCGGCGCAGACGTCATCCTGTCGAACCTCATCGCCGGCTGGTGTACATCGCGGCCCAGGCGCCCGTTAGAAAGTGCCGCACCGCGCTGCGGAACCCAGAAGTCAATCAACCATAAGAAAGCCAAGTAAAAGAGGCTAGCTGATGGAGGAGGCACCATGGCCCACAACTCTGATATCGTAGATCTCGCGAGCGAAATCGCGGACATTGCGAGGAGTACGACGGATACCGAAACTGGCATGCGCCTCATGCGCTTGGTGCACCGTCTGCTGACCGAAGCGGGACTGGATCCCGAGCCTGATCCGGATGACGCTAGTCCCGTGCAGCGTGGCGGTCGCCGCCTACGAGTGGCGGTCGCAGATTGACGTAGCGCTTTGCGTCCCTGACCGCACTGCCTACACTTACGCCACACATGAGTGGGGAGGACCACCGATGTCCGAGTCCATTGTGGCTTCGCAACCACGTGTCACCTGGCCGTCTAATGCCATCAGCGAGGTGCCGTTCCGGGTTTACACCGACGCCGCGCAGTACCAGCGCGAGCAGGAGCGCATCTTCAAGGGGCCCACCTGGCACTATTTGTGCCTTGCGGTGGAGCTGGCCAAGCCGGGTGACTACGTTGCAACCACCGTCGGGGAGACGGCGGTCATCGTTGTGCGCGACGCGGCGGGCGCGATCAATGCCTTCGTCAATCGCTGTGCTCATCGCGGCAACCTGCTGTGCATCGAGCGCACCGGCAGCGTGCGCGAATTCTCCTGCATCTACCATGGCTGGACCTACGACCTCGCCGGTCAGCTCACTGGGGTTGCGTTCGAGCATGGCGTAAAGCGCCAAGGCGGGATGCCACCTGAATTCCGCAAGGAGGAACATCGGCTCCAGCGACTGCGGACATCGGAACTCGGCGGCTTGGTGTTCGGCACATTCAGCGATGCGGCACCTGATCTCGAAACCTATCTTGGCCCCGATGTTACCCGCGGTCTGCTGAGAGTGATGAACCGCACGCCGGTCTTGCTCGGGCGCAGCACGCAGGTGATGCCGAACAACTGGAAGCTTTACTTCGAGAACGTGAAGGATACCTATCACGCCTCGATCCTGCATCTGTTCCTGACGACGTTCCGTATCAACCGGCTCAGCATGCCTGGCGGCATCTACATCGACCGACAGGGCGGAAATCACTACAGCTATGCGAAGCTGGACTACGCAGCGGAGGAAGCCGACTACAAAGCGGCGGCATTGCGTGCCGATAGCGAGTTCCAATTGCAGGACCGCACGGTGGTGGAGTCGGTGGACGAGTACGGTGACGGGGTGTCGGTGCAGATCCTGACGATCTTCCCAGGCATGGTGCTGCAGCAAGTGCGCAATACGATCGCGGTGCGCGTGATTCGTCCGCGCGGCGTGGACAAGGCGGAGCTTGAGTGGATCCACCTGGGTTTTGATACTGACGACGAAGCGATGACCGAACGACGGCTGCGCCAGGGCAATCTGATCGGCGCGGCGGGCTACATATCGATGGAGGATGGCTGTGTCGGTGGCTTCGTGCAGCGCGCCTTGCAATACAACGACGACGGCGCCGGCATCGTGATGATGGGCGGCCACGAGGCCGAGTCACAGAACTTCCGCGCCAGCGAGGCGGCGATCCGTGGCTTCTGGAAACACTATCGCGCGCTGATGGGCGAGTGATGGACCTTGCGTCAGGCATTCATGCGCTGATCGCCGAGTACTGCGAATGCATAGACGAGGATCGGCTGGAGGCATGGCCGGAGCTGTTCGCCGATCCCTGTCGCTACCTGGTGATCAGCCGTGCGAACCATGAGGCAGGGCTACGTCAGGGCGTGATGTATGCCGCCTCGCGCGGCATGCTGCAGGACCGTGTGTTCTCGATTCGACGCGCCAACATCTTCGAGCCCCACCGCTACCGTCATGTGGTCGGTCCGATCCGGCTAAAGGACGCACAGCACGGCGTCGCCGTGGTGCATGCGCACTTCCTGTGCGCGCGCATCATGCACGATGGCGTCACGACGTTGTTCGCCAGTGGCCGCTATCTGGACCGGATTGATGTCACCGCAACGCCGTTCCGCTTCAAGGAGCGGCTTGTTGTACTGGACAGCGATAAGATCGACACGCTGCTGGCAATACCGCTCTAGGCGCGTTGCTGCGGCACCACTGTGCGGCTACCCCCTCCCGCCGAGAGGGCGGGGGCGAGTAGTATGCGTGTCATGGCAGCTGACGCGCGCATCGTCTCCACGGATGAGGCGGACATCCGACTGGATCGATGGTTCCGCCGGCATTTTCCGGGGCTGACCCAGGGCACGATCCAAAAGCTTTGCCGTACGGGGCAGGTGCGGGTGGATGGTCACCGCGCCGAAGCTGCGATGCGGCTCGCCCCCGGACAATCGGTGCGCATCCCGCCATTGCCCGCCTCGCCAACACCGAAG
>JBKPOG010000033.1:0-41353 GCA_046732975.1 Pseudomonadota bacterium | reverse complement strand
GCTGACCCAGGGCACGATCCAAAAGCTTTGCCGTACGGGGCAGGTGCGGGTGGATGGTCACCGCGCCGAAGCTGCGATGCGGCTCGCCCCCGGACAATCGGTGCGCATCCCGCCATTGCCCGCCTCGCCAACACCGAAGTCAGCGCCGGATGTCGATCCGAACACCGCGCGCGACCTCCAGCGGCTGGTGATCTATCGCGACGACAGTGTCCTGGTATTGAACAAGCCGCATGGGATGCCGGTGCAGGGTGGTCCGGGCATTACCCATCATCTCGACGGTCTGCTTGACGTGCTGCGCTTCGGCGCGCCGGACCGGCCGCGGCTGGTGCACCGGCTGGATCGGGACACGTCCGGCGTCTTGTTGCTCGCCCGCACCCCCGGCACCGCAGCAAAGCTGGCCGCGGCATTCCGCGGACGCGACGTGGAAAAGACCTACTGGGCCGTGCTGGCCGGCCGTCCGGTCCCCCCCGCAGGCCGTATCGACCTGGCCCTCCGCCGCATCGGTGGGCCCCGCGGCGAACGCACCGAAGTCGCCGATCGCAGCGTCGAGGATGCCGCACGCGCAATTACCGACTACTGCACGCTCGATCACGCCGGGCAGAAGCTCGCCTGGCTGGAACTCCGGCCGTTGACCGGCCGCACGCACCAGCTTCGCGTGCACTGCGTCACCCTCGGAGCGCCAATCCTGGGGGACGTGAAATACGCGCGCCCGGACCAGAACAATGCGTTCAGTGCCACTGTCGCGGGGCTCTCCGGTGAACTTCATTTGCATGCGCGCGCGCTGCAGTTGCCCCATCCCGCGGGCGGAACATTGCTGGTCGAAGCCGACCTGCCGCCCCACATGACGGAGACGTTCCGCACGCTGGGCTTCAATGCTCCGGCGGCGCGCAGGCCGCAGCGGGGCTAGGAGGGAACTCGCAGTTATGACAATGCGAAGGCTTTCCAAACCGGCACGCATCGTCCTGTGGTCGCTTGCGAGTGTCGTCGCCGTTATCATCATCGGCGGCGTTGTGCTGGCGCTCAGCTTTGATCCTAACAGTTTCAAGCCGCGCGTGATTGCCGCTGTGAGGCAGGCAACCGGGCGTGACCTCGTCCTGCAGGGACCGATCAATCTTGGTCTGTCGTTGCAGCCTACGCTGGTGGTTCGGGGAGCCAGCCTGTCCAACCCGCCTGGGTTCTCCCGGCCGCAGATGGTGACGCTGGAAGAACTCGACCTGAAGCTGGCGCTGATCCCGCTGCTGAGCCACCGCGTGGTGGTCGATCGCCTCGTCCTGGTGAAGCCCGACATCGTGCTGGAGACCAACGCGCAAGGGCAGACGAATTGGCAGTTCACGCCCGAGACTGGAAACGCGCCGGTGCCGCAACCGGCTGCCGACGAGGCCAAAGAGAAGACACCAACGCAAATCAGCATCGCCGAAGTCAGCGTCGGCAATGGCACTCTGACCTGGCGCGACGATCGCAGCGGCCGCAGCGCGGTGCTGGGCATCGTCAGCCTGCGCGCCAACGCGCCATCGCCTGACGCCAACATGCATCTCGCGGCGACGGCAACTTATAACGGTGCGCCGTTCACGCTGGCCGGCGAATTCGGACCCCTGGCCCGCTTGCAGGAAGCCGCCTCAAGCACACCGTGGCCGGTAAAACTGCAAGTGGATGCGGCCGGCAGTAAGCTGACCATGGACGGCGCGATCGCACAGCCGCTGCAAGGCCGTGGCTATGCGATGAAGACAACGGCCAGCATTCCGGATATGGCCGCGCTCGCGCCGTTCCTTCCCGGACAGCGGCTGCCGGCGCTGCACGATGTCAACCTGGCGGCGCAAATAGCCGACAGCGGCGGGCCGGTGCCACGGATTTCGGGCTTGGTGCTGCATGTCGGCCCCTCTGACCTCAGCAGCAGCATGGCCGGGCTGAAGCTCGACAAGGTGGATGTCTCCGCCGCGGCACTGGACCAGCCGGCAAAGGTCGCGGCACAGGGAAACCTGAATGGAGCGCCCATCGTGCTGACTGGAACCGTTGGAGCGCCCGCGACACTGCTGCCGGGCAGCAAGCCGGGCGCGCCCGTTCCGCTTGATGTCAGCCTGCAGGCGCTTGGTTCGAGCCTGAGCGCGAAGGGGAGCGTCGGCACCGGGGCCGATGGCCGTCCCTCGGTGCAGGCCGAGTTGGTCGCCGACAAAATCGATGCCGACGCGGTGCGCAGCGCGCTTGCCAAGCCGCAATCCGAGCAGGGAACACCTCCGCCCGCGATGGGGGCGCCGCCACCGCCGACGCGCGCAAGCGGCACAATGATTCCGGATACGCCGATCCCGTTCGGTCTGCTCCGCCTGGCGGATGCCGATGTGAAGCTCAACATCGCGCAGCTGAAGACAGGCGGCGCGCTGTACCGCGCGATCGCTGGCCACATCGTCCTGCGCAACGGCAAACTTCAGGTCGATCCGCTCTCGGCCGATCTGCCCGAGGGTCACGTCAACGCTTCGCTCAGCGCGGACGCCGCGCAGCAAAATCCGCCGGTGGCAATTCGGGCGCAGATCCCCGCGCTCGCCCTGCAGCCGCTGCTGGCAGCAATGGGCAAACCCGAAATGATCAACGGCAGCTTGAATGTGCAGGCTGATCTGCATGGCGCCGGGATGACCCCGCATGCAATCGCCTCGACCTTGGACGGTTCGTTCAGCGTCACTATGGGCAAGGGAACAATCGACAATCGCCTGCTCGGCAGTACGCTTGCCTCGGTGCTGCGCGAGATCAACATGCTCGACCTGGTCGGTCGCGGCGGCACCAGCCAGGTCGAGTGCTTTGTTGCGAATGCCACGGTAAGTCACGGGGTGGCCGCGTTCCATCCGCTGGCCTTTGCCTCGTCTCTGTTGACCATGGATGGAAGTGGCAGCGTGAACCTGGGGAACGAGACGCTCGATCTGCGGGTGCGTCCGCAGGGAAGGGTGGCAGGCACGCAGATCGTCGTGCCGATGCGGATCAGCGGGCCGTGGCGGTCGCCAGCGACAGCGCCTGATGCGGCTGCGGCAGTGACACAAAATGCGGGCAGCGTTGCAGGTGCGGTACTTGGCCAGACGACACCACTCGGCGCAATTGCCGGCGCCCTGGGCGGCAAGCAGTTACTTGGCGGCTCGGAGGCCGGTTGCGGAAGCCCACGTCCCGCAGCCAATCCGACGGCACCTGGGGGGCAGGCGCCAAAGGCGCCGAATGTCGGCAATGTTCTAAAGCAGTTGTTCCGATGAGGTTGAGTTGAGGCGGTTTTGGGATACCGTCAGAGTGGAGCCGGATGAGACCGGCTACGCCATATTGCTGGACGGCAAGCCGATGCATTTACCGGGCGGTGCAGTGTTACGCGTGGACGCCGAGAAGCTGGCGTGCGCCATCGCCGAAGAGTGGCAGGCGGCCGGTGGTGCGAACGGCGGGGAGATGTCGTTCGCGGACACACCATTAACGCGCCTCGCTGGAACTGCGCAGCAGCGCATCGCGCCGGATCCTGCGCCGACGGTCGATGCGATCGCCCGTTACGCGGAAAGCGATCTGCTCTGCTATCGGGCGGAGGGCCCGGAGGAACTGGTGGCGCGGCAGATGCGAGAGTGGCAACCGTGGCTGGACTGGGTTGCCATGACTTACAATGCGCCGCTGCGCGTCGGGACCGGCATTGCCTTTGTGAAGCAGCATCGAGGCAGTGTGGCAACGCTGCGTAGCGCCGTGGCTGAGCTGGACATTGCCGCGCTGGCTGCGCTCGGTATTGCCGTCCCGGTGTTGGGCAGCCTGGTGCTCGGGCTGGCCCTGGCGGAGCGGCAGCTGGACGCGGCGAGCGCGCATGCGCTGGGCGCACTGGACGAACTCTTTCAGGTCGAAGCGTGGGGTGAAGACGCCGAAGCCGCTGCGCGTCGCGCCTCGATCGCCGCCGATATCGCGCTGGCCGAACGCTTCCTACATCTGACGCGGGCAAGCCTATGAACAGCAAGCGGATGATCATCAGCGGGCGCGTCCAAGGCGTCGGCTATCGTGAGTGGATGGTAGAAAAGGCGCGTGCTCTCGGTGTGTCAGGGTGGGTGCGCAATCGGATCGACGGTTCGGTGGAGGCTTTAGTGGCGGGCGACACTGCGGCGGTGGAGGAACTGCTGCGGCTGTGTCGCCGAGGGCCGCGCATGGCTGAAGTGGTCAGCATCGACGAGGATCTGGCCGATCCACCGGAACACTTTGGCTTTCGCCAGGTGCCGACCGCTTGAACCAATCGCATGTGGCGGACGGTCGTCGCTAATCGGGCGACGTCCATTAGCGGGTTGACCGCCCGAATCGTAAAAGGTGTTGGTGGGTTAGCGTCCGGAGTCGAGTTCCTGCCCTCCTGCGATATAGATCCGCTCATCGTAGGGAGCGCCTACAAAAGGCTGAATGGCCGAGCGAAAAGCGATTGTGTGGGGAGCTTGGACGTGCCGATTGAGCGCAGCGAGTGAATTATAGATCTGTATCAATTGAAAGTGGTTCGTCGTGGGTGCCCAGGTGATAAGTTGAAAACTAACCACGCCCGGGTCATCCTTGCTCTCGGCTGCAAAATTCTTCAGCACCGGGACCGCCTGGTCCAGATTCGTCGGTATGACGTCGATGTGGGTGACCACGAAGATCGAACCGCGCTCGTTCCCCATCGCAGGCCACGCCAGCAGGCAGCTCAGCAATATAAGGCTTTGTACCATCCGGTGCATGAATACCTCCCATCCCGCTAGCTGCGTTTGCGCAGCCCGGGCATCAATACGGGTCACTGCCTGTCCATCTACTCGACGAGATTCCCGTCACGCTCATCCAGCGGTGCGATCAGCAGCGGTTGCAGCTGTTGCACGACCTGCTTAACACCGCTTGCGGATGTGAATGCTGCATACGCGGACGCATCCTGCCAGATCTCGACGAGGCTGAAGAAATTAGGGCGCTCGACCTCAGTATTCACTGAGAAGCGGATCGAGCCGTTGGCTTGCTGTGCGAGTTCCGCAAGATAATTCAGCAGCGATTGCGCCTGACGTACGGCGCGCCCACTCGGAGCAACCTCGCCATAGACAACGACATATTGAGTTTGGACCGGCTGAGCGTATGTCGGCCGCCAAGGGGGAGTGGCAATCAACGCACACTCCAAGGCAAGTAATGCAATAGGTAATCGGAACAACCGTGGCATTCGTGTTTCCCCCCGCTCTTATTGTACTGGTCTTCACGAAAGTAGGTCGTCGGCCAGGCTCGACCGGCGAACCTAACGGCAATGATTGTCAGTCCCAATGGATCTATCGTCAAGCAGGGCAGTCGAAACGTTCGTGCGTGCTCTGATGCCACCCATAGTAAGGCACTGAGAGGCACCGAACCAACAAGCCACAAATGGGAGGAGGATGCCGGTTGGGCATTGCCCACTTCTGCCGCCCAACTTATCAAGGTCTTGGCAGTGGGCGCCGCCCTCAAGTTTCCACGCAAGTTTGACTGGACGGTTGTTTGTCAAGTCCGGATGGTTATCCAACAGAAGAGATACGGGAGGAAACTACATGGCGAGCGTTGTCACTGACGGCAGATCCTTGTGCTGGCGAGGCATCCAGTACGGGATCGTATGCGCAATCGGATTGTTCATACTTTGCTTCGGCACAGCGGCATCCGCCGCGCCAACTGTGACGGTTGAACAAGGTACTCTGACAGGCGTCGACATGGGGGGCGTGGCGGTATTTCGTGGCGTTCGCTATGCGATGCCTCCCGTGGGCGACTTGCGATGGCGTCCACCGCAACCAGTAGCTCGCGGCCAGCAGCAGGTGGATGCCACCAATTTCGGCAGCGACTGCCCACAGGGCACGAGCCCGTGGGGCAAGCCGTCGACCACAGAGGATTGTCTATTCTTGAACATCTATGTGCCAGGGGGAACGGACGGATTGTCGGAGCACGCAGGCGAGCTCCCAGTTATGATTTGGCTCCACGGTGGCGGATTCAGCTTTGGCAATGGAGCTGCTTATGACTCCACGCCGCTCGCACAGGGCGGCAATGTCATCGTTGTCACGATCAACTACCGGCTGGGTGCGCTTGGCCTCTTCGCTCACCCAGCGCTCGATTCTGAAGACCACCTGCTGGCGAATTATGCCCTGATGGACCAGCAACTCGCATTCGAATGGGTCAAGCACAACATTGCTGCATTCGGCGGCGATCCGGCTAATGTGACGATCTTCGGGGAGTCGGCGGGCGGAGACGCGGTCATCGCGCATCTCGCCTCGCCGCTTGCTGCCGGACTGTTCCAGAAAGCGATCATCCATAGTGGCGGGACCCACTATATCTCTCTCCAGGACTCCGAGACTGTGGGCGTCACACTTGCAGGCAAGGTTGGCTGCGGTCAGGGGAGCGATGCAGAGGTCGCCGCGTGCCTGCGTTCCGTGCCAGTGTCGCAACTCATAGCCAATGAGGCGACACCGATTGCGGCAGTCATCGAGGGTAAGATGCTGCCGATGTCGCCTGCGGCTGCCTTTGCCGCCGGTAAGTTCAATCATGTGCCGATCATTAACGGCACAAACCACGATGAGGGGCGGATCGTCGTGGCACTCAATTACGATTTGGCGGAAGGGGTAGGTCCTCTGCAGCCAGGCGACTACCAATCGGCACTTCAGTTCTTCGGGCCATTCCTGCCAGGGACGGGCTGGGCGAGCGGCGACATCCCAACAATTACCCAGGAATACCCGCTCGGTCAGTATCCAAGCACGGACCTTGCGACAGCTCAGGTGTTCACCGACGGAGCGCTGGCTTGCCCGGCTCTCGAAGTGGACAACGAGCTGTCCCGTTATGTGCCGGTCTGGGCGTACGAGTTCAATGACGTGAACGCTCCGGTGATCGTGGTACCGCTGGAAAGCCAGAAGAGCTTTCCCTACGGGGCGACGCACTTCAGCGAACTGCAGTTCTTGTTCAACATGAGTGCACTCACAATTCCGGGCACCCCAGGGCTCTCACCGGCCGAGCAGGAACTGTCTGCCCGTATGATCCGGTATTGGACATCGTTTGCCACATTCGGCGACCCCAACGGCGTGAAGCCTTCACCTCATTGGCGGCGCTTCAACCACGTTGCGGGCACTCCGATGCAATCTCTCGATACGCCACGACCACGGCCGGAATTCGATTTTGCCAACGACCACAAGTGTGACTTCTGGCACGTCTTGGGAGAGGGTGCATAACAGGTCTCTGAGGTGAGATGCCGCCGGGTAACCGGCGGCGCTTCGATATGCATCGTGATCATCGCTCAGCAGCACACTTGGGTGGGTTGGGCCCCAGTCGTCATCCCCGCGCAAGCGGGGATCCAGCCCATCCGGCGGCGTCTTTAAAAACCGAAGGTCATGTCGCCCGGCGGGAAGCGAGTTGGCCCAGCTCCGCGAATAACCGCATCGTACTAGGGTCCGCGTCGCCGCATCCCACCCCGGCTGCGGCGCTTGCTTGGGTCGTAGCCGCCACCGCCAGGACCCATGGGCTCCGGTGTGCGATCCCGCCGCGGCGGGCGCAGCGAGGCGCTCGGGGCCGGTGGCGGTTCTAGCCCGAGATCCAGCGCCTCCAGCCGTCGGATCTCGTCGCGCAGGCGCGCGGCTGTTTCGAATTCGAGATCGGCCGCAGCGCTGCGCATGCGCTTCTCCAGATCGGCGATCGCCGACTTCAGGTCCTTGCCGACGAATTCGGCAATCCCTGTGTCCTTCACTGGTGCGACCGTCACGTAGTCCTGTTCGAACACGCTCTCCAGAACCTTGCCGATCTGCCGCTTGATCGACACCGGCGTGATGCCGTGCGCCTCATTCCAGGCGCGCTGCTTGTTGCGGCGGCGCTCGGTCTCCTCGATCGCGGTGCGCAGACTGTTGGTCATCGTGTCGGCGTAGAGAATCACGCGACCATCGATATTGCGCGCGGCGCGGCCGATGGTCTGGATCAGTGAGGTCTGTGACCGGAGGAAACCTTCCTTGTCGGCATCCAGGATCGCCACCAGCGCGCATTCCGGGATATCGAGCCCCTCGCGCAGCAGGTTGATGCCCACCAGCACGTCGAACACGCCGAGACGCAGGTCGCGGATGATCTCGATGCGCTCCAGCGTGTCGATGTCGGAGTGCAGGTAGCGGACCTTCACACCGTGTTCGGTGAGATAGTCGGTTAGGTCCTCGGCCATCCGCTTGGTCAGCGTGGTGACCAGCACGCGCTGGCCATTCGCTGCGAGGACGCGACACTCGGCCAGCAGGTCATCGACCTGACGCTCTACCGGACGCACTTCGCATACCGGGTCGATCAGCCCGGTGGGACGGATCACCTGTTCAGCGAACACACCCTGCGTTCGCTCCATTTCCCACGGGCCGGGTGTGGCGGACACGAAGATGGTCTGCGGCCGATACGTTTCCCACTCTTCGAACTTGAGCGGACGGTTGTCCACGCAGGAGGGCAGGCGGAAGCCGAACTCTGCCAGGATGGATTTTCGGTTGAAGTCACCACGGTACATGCCGCCCAACTGCGGCACCGTGACATGGCTCTCATCGACGATCAGCAGCGCGTTCTCGGGCAGGTATTCGAACAATGTCGGCGGCGGGTCACCGGGATTGCGGCCGGTCAGATAGCGGGAATAGTTCTCGATGCCTTTGCACGAGCCGGTCGTTTCCATCATCTCGATGTCGAACGTCGTGCGTTGCTGCAGGCGTTCCGCTTCCAACAGCTTGCCTTCCGCGGTCAGCTCGTTGAGACGCGCCTTCAATTCCACCTTGATGTCAGTAATTGCCTGCGTCAGCGTCGGCCGCGGCGTCACATAGTGGCTGTTGGCGTAAACCGTGACCTCCTGGAGCGCCGTTGTCCTTTCGCCGGTCAGCGGGTCGAATTCGTGAATCCCCTCCACCTCGTCGCCGAACAGCGTGATACGCCACGCACGGTCCTCGTAGTGGCTGGGGAAAATGTCCACCGTCTCGCCGCGCAGGCGGAAGGTGCCACGCTGGAACGCCGAGTCGTTGCGGCGGTACTGCAGCTCGACCAGTGCCTTCGCCATCACGTCGCGATCGATGCGGCCGCCGGTCTCCAGCCTCACCACCATGCGCGAATACGTCTCGACCGAGCCGATACCGTAGATGCACGAGACCGATGCGACGACCACGACGTCGTTGCGCTCCAGCAGTGACTGCGTCGCGGCATGGCGCATGCGGTCGATCTGCTCGTTGATCTGCGCGTCTTTCTCGATGTAGGTGTCGGTGCGCGGAACGTACGCCTCGGGCTGGTAGTAGTCGTAGTACGAGACGAAATACTCCACGGCGTTCTCAGGAAAGAACTGCTTCATCTCGCCGTAGAGCTGTGCCGCCAGCGTCTTGTTCGGCGCCAGGATCAGGGTGGGCTTTTGCACCGCCTCGATCACCTTCGCCATGGTGAAGGTCTTGCCCGAGCCGGTGACGCCCAGCAGCACCTGGTCACGCTCGCTCTGGACAACCCCGCCGGTGAGTTCGGTGATTGCGGTTGGCTGATCGCCGTTCGGCTCGTACTCCGACACCACCTTCAAGCGCCTGGTCAGCGGCTTGGCGGGCTGCTTCTCCGGAATGAACAGCACATGCGGTGACGGGCGCAGCAGGGTCTGTGACATGGCAAGAGAGATGGGGGATTCCCGAGCCGGCGTCGAGGGGGCAGGATCGCGGGCCGATCGCACAGGAGGAAGCCATGCCCAAGGGTCTGCTGTTCGCCTCTTTCGACTTCTCCCCCGCCCAGGCCGACGAGTTTCACGACTGGTACGACCTGGAGCACATCCCCGAGCGCCTGCGCGTGCCGGGCTTTCTGAATGCCGAGCGCTGGATCGGCGAGGAAAACCCGAAGGTCGCGCTGGCCACCTACGACCTGGAGAACCATGCCGTCATGCAAAGCGCGCCCTACAAGGCGATCGGCTATGAGAATGCCTCGGTCTGGACCAGGCGCGTCACGGTGATCGCCAAGCGCCTGCTGCGGTTCGCGGGCGAGCAGGTGAAGCCGGGCGATGCGGTGGCGCCATCTGGTGCCGCTGCCCTGCTGGCGGTGGCGATGAATGTCGACCCTGCTGCGGAACACGAATTCAACGAGTGGTATAACAGCGAGCACTTGCCGCAGTTGGGCGCGGTACCCGGCGTGCTGTGCGCGCGCCGGTTCAGTTCACCCGAGGCCGATCGCGAGCGGAAATACCTGGCGCTTTACCACTTGACCGGTCCGGATGTGCCGCGCAGCGATGCGTGGAAGAAGGCGGCCGATACGCCATGGACGCAGCGCATGCGGCCGCACTTCCACGAACTGCTGCGGTTCAGTTGCCGGCGCTACGTGCGGCAGTAAGGACCCGCACCGGGCGGCGCAGTCTCAGACGATCCCGTCCCGGCGTAACCCAGCGACCGCATCGCCATTGAGGCCAAGCCAGTCCGCAAGCACGTCGGCAGTATGCTGCCCGAGCAGCGGCGCCGGCTTGACCTCTGTTGGAACGCCGTCGAAGCGCACTGGCCAGGTGGGCATTGCCATGGTGCGTTCGCCGTGTGTCATCGTTTGCAGAATACCGCGCTCCCTAAAGCTTGGCTCCTCGGTCAGCTCCATCGAATCGAGGACCGCGCCGGCGGGCACACCAACCGCGCTCAGCTGCGCCATCGCCTCTTGCTTCGTATGGCGACGCGTCCAGCTGGAAACGATCTCGTCCACTTCGGCCTCATGCTGTAATCGCGCGTCCGGGGTTTCGTAGCGCTTGTCGCTTATCAGGTCCTCACGCCCGATCAGCTTCAGCAGACGTGGCCAGTGCTCGGGATTTGCGCGGCTGGTGAGCAGGTAGACGTAATCGTTGGGGCCGCCGGGCTTGCAAGGGAAGATGCCGCCGGGCGGGTTATCGCTGGGGCGCCGCCGCGGTGCCGCAGCACCAGTGCGCGCCTGGGTGATGAACATCCCTCGGCTGTAGTGCATCACGGAATCCTGCATAGCCACTTGCAGCCGGCGACCTTTCCCCGAGCGCGTGCGGTCGAACAGTGCACTGACGATGCTGAACGCCAGCAGCATGCCAGTGCCGGTATCGCCGATCGTGGGGCCGGGCTTGATTGGCTTGCCGTCGCGCTCCCCGGTAATACTCATGGCACCGCCCGCGGCCTGTGCGATCGGGTCAAACGCCAAGCCCTTTTCATACGGGCTGCCGTCACCGAACCCTTTGACCTGGGCATAGATGATGGCGGGATTGATCGCGCTGACGACGTCGTAACCTAGTCCAAGCCGCTCGACTGCGCCGGGTGCAAAATTCTCGGCGAAGACATCGGCCTTCTTCACCATCTCCTTCACCAGCGCCAGCCCGCGGTCCGATTTCAGGTTGACGGTAATCGAACGCTTGTTGGCGTTGTACATCATGAAATAATAAGCGTCGCCGAAGCCGGTCCGTCCGGCTTCACCGCCCTTCGGGTTCTCCACTTTGGCGATGTCGGCACCCATCCAGGCAAGCGCCTCGGTGCAGCTTGTGCCGGCCTCGAACTGTGTCAGATCAAGCACACGAATGCCGGCTAAGCAGCCGGGCGATGCAGGAGTTATGTTCATTGCAGCCCTCCCGTTTAGGAGAGGACGTTATCACCCCATCGCCGGAGTGTCATTCCACCGCGGGTTCAGCCTACGCGCGCACGTAGCTGCGGCACACGAGACGCAGGCGATTGCCGATTTGATCGCGAACACGCTGCGGCATCGGTGTCGAGCCGCTGGCGTCCTTCCACTCGGCGGTATCGACCACACCAGGTGACGTGAGATGATACAGTGCGATGTATTTCGTCCCACTGGCTTTGGTCCGAAACCGGCGTGCGCACAGCACCCCGGGAACGCGGGCGAGGGCAGGGACGTGTTCGTTATCATACCACGCATTGAATGCGCCCTCGACGTCGGGCGCAGGCGTCATGCCGACCAACAACAGTCCACCGGCACTAGACGGCGCCACAGCGTCGCCTGGAAGGATCTGCTCACCTTCATAACGCAACAGCCGCTCTACTTTCGCTGTTACGCGCTTCGACCACGGTGAGAGGTTTTCACCGCCGATCGCGCGGTAGCCCGGGCTTTGCAACACGGCAAGACTCTCGAGGTCATACGTCGCTACCGATTGCCGTGGGTTCTCCGCGCCGATCCACCGTTGGAGACTCAGAAAACCTGGAACGCGTTGGCGTTCAGGGATGTGCTCCGTGTCGTACCAGTCATTGAACTCGCCAGAGTCGACATTCGAGAAATCCATCGCCGCGATCAATATGCCCTTGGCCATTGTGTTCCTCCTTCTTGCGCAATCGGCAGCATGTGCCGTGTGCGCCATGTTGTCTGCTGCTCAAGATATGTGTTCGGCAACAAGGTTGGGTCGCCGGTCACGCCAGGCCGTCGCCTTCTCGTACGCGTCGCCCACGCGGAGCACGGTCGCATCGTCCAGCACCCGACCGGCAATTTGCAACGAGAATGGCAGTCCGTTCGCGGTGAATCCGCAACATACCGAAAGCGCGGGATTGCCACCGACATTGAAGGCTGTCGTGAACGACGGCCGCGTGAACAGGCTTTCGGGTGCCAATGGCTCCAGTTTTCCCGCGGGCTCCGCAGTTGGCATCATCATCACATCCACACTCGCCATCACTGCCTGCATCGCGCGCGCCAGCACAGTCCGGTGGCGCACTGCCTGCAGGTATTCTTCGGCGCGCACCAGCCCACCGGCGATGATGCGATAGCGCAGGCTAGAGCCGAATAACTCCGGTCGAGTCCGCAGGTCCTTGCCATGGATGGTGAACAACTCCACCACGGCAATTGTTCGCTTGACATCGTCGAATTGCAGCAATGGCGGCAGCGAGACGGGTCGAACCGTGGCACCAAGATCGCGGAACACTGCCAGCGCGGCATCGAACGACGCGCGCGTCGCCGGCGAGAGCGGGATCTCTTCCTCTAGCCATCGCCAGGGCACGCCGATGACCAGCCCCCTGACGTCGCCGGTCAGCGCCGCAACGTAATTCGGCACCGGAACATCCAGTGAGCCAGGATCCTCCGGATCATGTCCCGCAATGATTTGCAGCAAAATCGCGACGTCTTCCGCGGTCCATGCGAGGGGTCCGGCATGGTCGTGGCTGAAGCAGTTCGGGATTACCCCACGTCGGCTGACCAGCCCATAGGTCGGCTTCAATCCGGCAATGCCGCAGGCGGCGGCGGGTCCGCGGATCGAACCACCGGTGTCGGAGCCGAGAGTGGCCGGCGCAAATCCGGCCGCGATCGCCGCGCCCGAACCGGATGATGAGCCCGCCGGTGAGTGCTCTGTGTTCCAGGGATTGCGCGCCGGCGGAAACAGCACGTCCCACGAGGGGCCGCCATGGGCGAATTCCCACGTCGCGTTCTTGCCGAGCAATACCCCACCAGCCGCGGCAAGTCTTTGCTGGCAGGCAGAGTCCCGCGCGGGGATATTCTCGGCCAGCAGCTTCGATTGTGCCGTCGTCCGGATGCCGGCGGTTTCATAGATGTCCTTCAGGCAATACGGAATGCCATGCATCCGGCTGCGCGGGGCCTTAGCGACGATCTCTTCTTCCGCAACACGCGCCTCGTTGCGCGCCCGTTCCGCCGTTAGCGTGACGAAACTACAAAGCTGATGATCCAGTGCAGCAATACGGTCGAGATATGCATCGGTCAGTTCCACCGGCGACAGCTTGCGTGACGCGATCAGGCGCGACGCATCGGCGATGGTGAGGAAATGCAGATCGGTCACGACGCGAAGTCCCGTGGCTCGAACTTATGGGCGGGCTCATCGTCACGCGCCCGCTCGAGCGGCAGGCGATCGATCATTCGGCGCACATGGCCGTACGCCGAGACAAGCTGCTGCAAATATTCAGCGGGCAGATCGAGGCCGGCATGGCGAGCGAGCAGAGCCACTTCCTCGGGAGTCGGAGAGGCATCCGCCATGACAAATCTCCTGTTGCGAAGCGAGCCAGGTGTCAGCTGTTTAGGACTTGGCGAGCGCTAACTTCGGTCGCACCCATGCGGCCAGTTCCCCGATCGCTTCGTCCGCCTCGGGTGCGACGCCAGCCAGGAAGTGGAACACGTGCTGCATCTCCGGATACACGTCCAGCTTCACGTCCACGTCTGCCCTACGGAGCGCGTCGGCCAGGGTGCGGCTATCGTCGAGCAATGCCTCATGGCTGCCCACCTGCACGTACACCGGTGGCAGGTTCCGAAGATCGCCGTGAAGCGGATTGGCAAGCGGATCTTTCGGATTGCCGCCTTGGCCCAGGAAGGTTTCAGCCATTCCCTGTATCATCTCCCGGGCGACAATCGCATCCTTCTCGCGATTGGTGATGAACGTCTCGCCATTCGCCTCCATATCCAGCCACGGCGAGAGCGGCATCGATCCTGCGGGCAGAGGAACCGTCAGTTCACGCAGCCGAAGCAATGTCGTAACGGCCAGCCCACCGCCCGCCGAATCACCGGTCAGCGCGATATGATTTGCTGCAATGCCCTGGTCGAGCAACCAGCGATACGCGTTGGCCATGTCGTTCACTGGTCCGGGATGGATGCTCTCCGGCGCCAATCCGTAATCCACGATCAGCGCGCGGCAACCAACCGCCTTGGCGATGTGGCCGTACATCTTACGATGCGTGTACATCGAGCAGGCGACATACCCTCCGCCATGCGAGCAGAGCAGCACGCGGTCATCGGCGCAGCCTTTCGGCACCGCCCACAGCGCCGTCCGTCCACCGGCGTCAGTCTCGATGTAATCCACGCCGCGCGGTTCCGCCGTGATGTCCCCCAGATGTTCGAACATCGCTCGCAGCTCATCGAGGGGCATGTCCGGCTTTTCGTGCAGCGTCGCTGCCCAGCTCTTGTACAGCGTGATAAGCTGTTCGCTTTGTTTGCTGGCCATGCCCGAGCTCCTTATGCCACGTAGTTGATCCCGCGCGCCGGCAACTCCACTTTGCCGCCGCACTCCCTAGCTATCACCGGCATCACCTCTTCGGCGAAGAGTTGCATCTGGTCCTCGATCTCACGGCCCTCAAAGCCACCGAGCTCGAACCAGCCGAGGAAATGGAAGTCGTCGTAACCAATTTCCTGCTTCATCTTCATGATCTTGTCGATGACGAACTGCTTTGAACCCTGGATCGCGATCTCGCGCTCGCGCAGCATGTCCGCGGTGACCTTCCGATTAAGGTCGAACATCGGCTCATCAAGCCGTGCCACGACAGCACCGAAACCGAATGGTCCATAGTAGTCGAACTGCAGTTCCATCGCCCGCGCGGCCCGCTCCAGCGCCTGCTTCTCCGTACCTGGCGTCGTCACGTGGACGTAGCGGCTGGTCATGATGCCACGCCTCTTCTGCGCATCCCAGCCGTACTTGAACTTGCCTCGGTTCAGCATGTCCGGCCAGCCTGCCTTTTCCGCCGTTTCGTAATACAGGTCGATGTTGCGCTTCATCCGGTCGTTCGGCTCGACAATGAACACGCCGTTGATGCCATGCTCCGCCGCCCACTTGATCGAGCGTGCACTGGTCAGCGGCTCCCAGATCTGCGGATGCGGCTTCTGCACCGGCTGCGGGAATACCTGAAGTTCCTTCAACGTCGTGGTCGTCGCCTGTACCGGATTGCCGGCCGAATACATGTCCGGCGCACCGATGGCGATGACGTCCTCCAGACGGCGCTCGACCTTTTCCATCTGAAAATAGGCGATCGTCTGCTTGTGGTTCCACTTAGTGTAAGAGGGCGGGATGGAGAAATTCTCACCACGATGCACGAAGGATGGTTCCGTCCAGCACTTGCGGACGATGCTCACCACCTCTTCGAAGGCCTTGCGGTTGCGTTCCTGGTCCTGGATCGTCGAGCCGTATGGGCGGCCAAGCGTTTCGTTCTCCCGGGGCTGATAGCCACGGCCCATCCCGCATTCGACGCGCCCGCCGCTGATAACGTCGAGCTGGGCGATCTGTTCAGCCAGCCGCACCGGATGGTGCCAAACCACGATATTCGCGCACTGACCGAGGCGGATCCGTTTGGTCTGCGCCGCGATCGCCATCTGGGTGAACAGCGGGTTCGGACTCATCTCCGCCCCTTCAGGCTGAAAGTGATGCTCCGTCAGCCAGAAGGATTGGTATCCAAGCTTCTCGGCGAGAATGCCCTGGCGCACTTGGTTCACCAGCACCTCTTGCGCTGCGGCATGAACCTCGGCCAGCGAACCATCGTTCACCGCCACGCCATCCTTGGTAATAACCACCGGCAGGTGCGACGCACCGTTATGGAATACACCGATCTCGAACATTGCCTGCCCTCTTTGCGTTGGTTTCTCGTCAGCTTCCTGGCCAGCACCACATATCGACACGCCCGGAGCTCCGCGAGTCAATACGAGAAGGGTCCTCGCTTCAGCAGAGCACCTTGCGCATACCTGACACAATTCGCATCGGCACTCAAAGCAGAGCTATGTGCATCAATGCCTGAAGTTTGTCGGTTCTACGATGGCAGGATACGCCTGCCTGCCTCGAGCAACATGTCGCTGACCCAAGCTGCTTGCATCACGTCGGATTGCATCGTGCGTCCTGCCTGCTGGATACGACGCGTAATGTCCTGCATTGTCCTGATCACTTCCGGATGGTCTGGTTGCCCCGGATAGCCCAGGCTCTGTGCGAAATCATTCGGGCCAATGCCGTACAGGTCGATGCCGGGCACCGCGAGAATAGCATCCAGATTGTCCAATACGGCGACATCCTCCAACAAGGCGCAGACCAGCATCTGATCGTTTGCCTCACGGTAGTACGCCGCCTTGTCCGGTATGCCGGCGTTGTAATCGGTACCCCGGTTGGCCCCGAATGACCGCTCGCCCAGCGGGCCGAAATAACAGGCTTGCACCAATTGGCGCGCATCGGCCTCCGTTGCGATGTGCGGCCCCAATATGCCCATGATCCCGCGATCAAGATAGCGCAGGATCGTTGATGAGCCGATGTCCGGCACGCGGGCGATCGTTGTGAGGCGGTAGCGCTCGGCGGTCCTGCAAAGATCTTCGAGCTGGTCCAGCCCGAATGGTCCATGCTCGCCGTCTATGAACACAAAATCGAAGTCGATTTTGCCTAAGATGTCGATCACCCAGGGCGAGGGGAACGCAAGATTGTAACCATAGGCCTTGCGGTCAGCCCGCATGGCCGCTTTGACGCGGTTCGGCTGCTTCATTCTACGTCCTCCTCTGCGCGCGCAACTGCTATCTGACCATTAATAGCGCATGCGCGCCAACCGGCCTTGCCGTATCACGACGTGCGGGCCGCTACGCCGGCGCGATATTCGCATTGACCCGGAACAGGTTCATCGGATCGTACACCGACTTCAGTTCGCGCAGCCGTGCGTAGTTTTCGCCATATGAGGCCCGCACACGTTCTGGCCGGTCATCGCCCATCATATGGTTGATATAGACTGTGCCCAGGAGTTCCGGTTCGACCCGAGACCACAGCGAGCGCACCCAGTCGATGTGTCCGTTCGACTCCGACGCGTCTGTCCACTGCCCGATGATGTCGAAGTCCCACGTCGGCCGGCGCGCGGAGAAAGCCGTCGCGTTGGCCGGGACGCGTGCAGCAGCGCCATGAATATAGAACACGCCCATCAGGCTGAGCGGCGAGCTGAACGCTGCTGCTCCCTCAAGCATCCCATCGATCAAGCCATCCGACAATTGGTCGACGAAGGCCGAACGCCAGTAACGATGCAGCCCATGCTTGGCCAGCGGATCGTCGAGCATTGTCTGGCGCGCACCGTATGGCATCGGTCCCACCAGATCAGCTATTGGCTTCCCGAACTGTCGTGCCGGCGCCAGGACCTTCTCTCCCGTCTCGAGCGGTCCGTTATAGCCCAGCGCCATTGCGACAACTGGGTGTCCATCATGCGTCAGCAATGCAGCAAACGCTTCGGCCTCGTCGGGCAGAGTCGCGCAGAACTCGCGGTAAAACCGCATCACATCGCGCCCCTGATCCAGCGGGTAGAGGACCAGGCCGCTCAATGTCTCGGTCATCGGATACAGGCGATATTGCAGTGACGTGACCGCACCGAAGTTGCCGCCGCCACCGCGCAGGGCCCAGAACAGTTCCGGGTTTTCAGTGGCGCTCGCCGTGCAAAATTGTCCATCCGCGGTCACAACATCGGCGGAGATTAGGTTGTCGAGCGACAGCCCGTGCTTCCCCATTAGCCATCCCAGCCCGCCACCAAGCGTCAAGCCGGCGATCCCCGTGTTTGAAACGGTCCCGCCGGTCGTCGCCAGGCCGAAGGCCTGCGTCTCATGGTCGAAGTCGCGCCACTGCACGCCCCCCTGCGCGGTGACTGTACGGCTTGCGGCATCCACGCGGATGCCCTTCATCAGCGACATGTCAATGACCATGCCGCCGTCATTCGTGCCATAGCCCGGTGCGCTGTGACCGCCGCATCGCAACGAGAGGAGCAACTCGTGGGTGCGCGCGAAATTGATGGCGCTCTGCACATCGGCGGCGCCGGTGCAGCGCACAATCAGTGCCGGGCGGCGATCAATATTGCCATTCCAGACCCGCCGTGCGGTCTCATAGCTCGCGCTGTCACGCAGGATCACCTCCCCGCGCAGGCTGCTGCGAAAGGCTTCGAGGTGCGCATCGTTCAGAGTGGTATCGGCGCCGAACAACGTCCTGGCTGTGGTTGTCACGGGTTCCCCTCCTCGGTCTTGTCTGAATTATCGTCGCTCACCTCGAAAACCCTATGCGATTTGCCCTGCTGTCGTCACGCGGATTTCAGAAGTACCAGATTGGCCGGCACATCGGATGTCAGCTGGCCGATCCCAGGGTCTTTATTAAAGGGCAAATTCCTGCGGCGCCTCCGAGCGCCAGTATTTGAGTCGCCAAGCCAAGTATTTTCCGGCAGTATCCCATTGCACTCTCGTGGCGGGTCGTCGACCGGCTCTCGGGACTTGCCACTGTGGGTGGCCGGATCCTGAACGAAAACAAGCGGCCGGGTTGATCCGGCCGGACAGGGAGAGTCTGTGCATGATCTTCTTCAGCGACGGATCGCATCGCGACTGAAGATCTTACGCGCGAATAGCTCACGGATGCAGCAACAACGCTGCAGGCAATGAACCTGCGCGGGCACTGGGAGGCATCAATGCAGCGGGATGACGGTCATTCGAACCGAGTGACTTTGGGTAGGCGTAGCGTCCTTGCCGCCGGCGCGGCGTCGTTGACAGGGTTGGCAACGGGCGCGTCCGCTGCACCAGAAGGAAAGCTCACGCTCGCCTGGCACACCAACATTGCGTCTCGCTGGCTCGATCCGCAGCAGCACGACGGCACTGCCAGTCCAGACAATTTTCTGATGGCGCTGCACGATGGCCTGATCAAGAACTTCCGCGATCAGCTCTACGACCATGCCGCGCTGGCCGAACGGTTCGAGTTTGCCGAGGACGCCAGGAGCGCGACGTTCTGGCTGCGGCCAGGTACCAAGTTCCATGATGGGTCGCCCGTCACACCCGCCGACGTGAAATGGAGCTACGAACATTATCACGGCGCCTGGGGTGAGGTGCTGCGCGAGCAGACGAAGGTCGTGGAGGTGGTGGACGACAAGACGATCCGGTTCCAATTCAAGGATCCATTTCTCGATTTCCCTATTCTCCTGGGCACGGCAAATGTCTGCGGCGCTGGCTGGGTTGTGCCTGCGAAGTACCACCAACAGGTTGGCCAGGCGGGCTTTCTCCAGAAGCCGATCGGTGCGGGCCCATACCGCCTCGTGTCGCAGGAGCCCGGTGTAAAGCTCGAGTTCGAAGCCTTCGCCGAGTACTACCGCCCGGTCGGCATCAAGCAGCTGACCATGGTAAGCATTCCAGAGGCCGCGACGCGCGTGGCAATGCTCGAGCGCGGCGAGGCCGATATCATATACTTTGTCCCCGGTGAACTGATCGACCGGGTGAAGAACAATCCAAAGCTGCGACTGGCACCGGTGGTGTCGGGCAACTGGTGGCTGGAGTTCCCTGGCTTCCAGAACCCGTCCAGTCCGTTCCACGACAAGCGCGTGCGTCAGGCGATCAGTCTGACCATCGACCGCGAGGCGATCAACAATGCTGAGTGCGGCGGCATGGGCGTGGTTGACGGCAATTGGATCAACAACGACGTCGAGTACGGGATGGAGTGGCCAAAATGGCCACACGACATTGCCAAAGCCAAGCAGTTAATGGCGGAAGCCGGCTATCCCAATGGTTTTAACGTCGATTGGGTCACCCCTACACCAAACTACTATTCACGTGGTGAACGTATTGTCTCGCAGCTGCAGGCCATCGGTATCAAATCGAAGCTGCAGGTGATGGAACGTGGCGTTTTCCTGAAGAGACTGCAGGGGGGCCTCAAGGAGTGGCCTGGCGCGCAGATCATTTTCGCGGCAACCCGCATCGGCGGCACGTGGTCGAATTGGTACGATACACACTTCAAGTGCGGTGGCTTCGACGCCAAGGATTTCTTCTGCATAAAGCAGCTCGACGATTTGTTCGCAAAGTACCTGGCCTCCTCCGACCGAAATGAGCGCAAAACATTGGCTGAGCAGATTCAGCGAGTGATGTTAGAGGAATATTACTTCGTTCCAGTGTTCCGGCACGCCTTCGTCAATGCGATCGGGCCTCGCGTCGCAGCGAACAAGTGGCAAGATGTGTTTCCGACCATAACGACAGGATACTGCTACCCCTGGGAGGACATCCACCTGGCTTAGCAGGAGACAGTCATGGGCCAGTTCATCGTCCGGCGCACACTTTATGCCATTGCTACGCTGTTCATTCTGAGCCTGACGATCTTCCTCGTGGTCCGCCTTACCGGTGATCCGGTGGCGCTGCTGGCAGAACCTGGCGCTCAAGAAGAAGATCTCGCCGTGGTCCGCAAGGACTGGGGACTCGACCGGCCGTTGCCGGTGCAGTACGCGGCCTTCGTCAAGAACATCCTCACAGGCGAACTCGGGCAGTCGTTCAACTATGAGATGCCAGTGAGCACGTTGTATTTTCAACGTCTGCCGAATTCGCTGGAATTGGCGTTGGCCGCTACGCTGATCTCGTTCCTGATCGGCATTCCCACCGGCATCATATCGGCAGTACGAGTCAACAGCGTATGGGATCATATCGGAAAGACCATTGCTCTGCTTGGTCTCTCGGTTCCCGGCTTCTGGCTCGGGCTGGTGATGATCCTGATATTCTCCGTCTGGCTCGGCTGGCTGCCCACCAGCGGACAAGGGGGATGGCGCAACCTGATCATGCCGGCCGTTGCACTTGGTTGGTACTTTGCAGCGTCCCTGCTGCGGCTGACGAGGTCCAGCATGCTGGAGGTTCTGCGCAGCGAATACATCAAGCTGGCGCGGTTGAAAGGCCTGCCCGCGTTTGCGGTCATCGCCATGCATGCATTCAAAAATGCGCTGATCCCCGTGCTGACATTGGCTGGCATCAACCTCGTCATCATGCTGAACGCGGCAGTGATCATCGAAGTCATTTTTGCGTGGCCCGGGATCGGCCGATTGCTGTACGAGGGCATCTTCCAGCGGGACTTCCCTCTCGTCCAGGGTATCGTGATGGAAGCCGGCGTGATGATCGTGGTCATCAATCTGCTGGTCGATATCCTCTACGCCTACATCGACCCGCGCATCCGGCTAGCCAGGTAGCAAGCCATGTCAATCACGCTTCAGTCAGCCTACCCACTGCTTCATCGTCTGCATGCTGGCCGCGACCTACCGATACTCCCGCTCGCGATCCTGGTGCCATTTGTGCTGGTTGCAACCTTCGCCAACCTGATCGCGCCGTACGACCCGACCGAACCCATTCCTGGCGCGAAGATCTTCGAGCCGCCGTTCTGGTCGGACGGTGGCAGCATGCGTGCGCTGCTTGGCACGGACTACCAGTCGCGCGATGTTCTGAGCCGGCTCATCTTCGGGGCGCGTGTGTCGCTCATCGTCGGCGTCACGGGCACCCTGGTGGCCGGGAGCATCGGTACCCTGCTTGGCATGCTGTCCGGCTATATCGGCGGCTGGGTCGATCAACTCATCATGCGGATCACCGATGCGTGGCTGGCGCTCCCGGCGATTGTCTTCGCGATATTCCTGGCGACCATGGTCGGCCCAAGCATGTGGAACATCATCATTATCCTTGGGTGTGTGTATTGGACGCGTTACGCCCGGGTGATCCGTGGCGAAGTCCTGAGTCTGCGAGAGCGCGAGTTCGTCAAGTTGGCCGAGATCGCCGGGGCCAGCCGCACACGCGTGATCCTGCGCCACATCCTGCCGAACGTGATGAACTCGACAATGGTGCTGGCCAGCCTGACGATCGGCGTGGTGATCATCGCCGAAGCGTCGTTGAGTTTTCTTGGCGTCGGCGTACCACCGCCCCAGCCGGCATGGGGTTCGATGCTGGCTGACGGGCGCTCCATGCTGATGGTCGGCGACTGGTGGCTGACGATTTTCCCCGGCCTTGGGATTCTGCTGGTCGTTCTCGCTACTCAGTTGTTCGGCGATTGGCTGCGCATCCGGCTCGATCCGCAGCAGCGGAACCTATGATCGGATCGAACCGGACCATGACGCCACTCCTAGAAGTCTCCAACTTGCGCACGCACTTCACCTCGTTCGGCGGTGCGCGTGTTGTGAAGGCCGTCGACGACATCAGCTTTACCTTGAACGAAGGTGAGACCCTTGGACTGATTGGTGAGTCGGGTTGCGGCAAGACGACGACCTGCCTTTCCATTGTCGGCCTGTTGCCTACCGCAGCTCGCATTGCCGGAGGTCACATCACCTTCGAGGGCGAGGAACTCACCGAGAAGACATCACGCGAGATGCGCCGCATCCGCGGCCGTTCGATCGCGATGATTCTGCAGGATCCTATGGCCTCGCTCAATCCGCTGTTCAGCATCTATCGTCAGGTCGCTGAACCAGCCTATTATCACCAGGCCATGCGTGGCCGTACGCTGCGCCGACGCGTGCAGGACCTGCTCGGTGCAGTGCGGATTCCGTCACCTGCCCAACGCATGCGCGACTATCCGCATCAAATGAGCGGCGGGATGCGCCAACGCATTGTTGGTGCCATTGCGCTCGCCGGCGGCCCGAAGCTGATCATCGCCGACGAACCCACGACCAACCTCGATGTCACCATCCAGGCGCAATACCTCGACCTGCTGAAAGACATCCAGCGCGATACCGGTGTAGCAATCATCTTCGTTACTCATAACCTGGGCATCGTCGCACGTATGTGCGACCGCATGGCGGTGATGTACGCCGGCAAAATCGTTGAGCATGGCTCCGTGCGGAGCCTTTTCAACGGCGCCAAGCATCCATACACACGCGCGCTGCTTGGTTCGATCACCAGACTCGGCAGTAAGGAGCCGCTATATGCGATACCGGGTCAGCCGCCCAACCTTGCCCGTCTGCCTCCTGGCTGCGCGTTCCATCCGCGCTGCCCCGATGCTGTGTCGCGCTGCTCGACCGAAGAGCCACCCGAGGAAGGTTTCGACGATGGATGGACGGTAAGTTGTTGGCGCGCCATGGCGGAACCGTCGAGGAAAGAATATGACCGCACCAGTGCTTGAGGTGCAGGGACTGAAAAAATACTTCCCCGTCAGCACCGGCGGGTTCATGCACCGCCGCATGGGTGACGTGAAGGCGGTCGAAGCCGTGGATTTTGCCATCATGCCGGGCGAGACACTCGGCCTAATCGGCGAGTCCGGCTGTGGAAAGACAACGACAGCCAAGCTAATTCTGCTGCAGGAGAAGCCGACCGCAGGCAGAATTCTCTTCAGCGGCGCAAACGTCCTGGAGATGCGGGGCGACGAACTGATGCGCTATCGGCGTTCGGTCCAGGTGGTGTTCCAAGATCCGTACAGCTCGCTCAGTCCACGCATGCGGGTGCGCGACATCGTCGCTGAACCGCTGGAGATTCATACCGACCTCTCACGCGCCAAAATTCGGGAGCGAGTGATCGAGGTGCTGCAACTGGTAGGATTGCAGCCGGATGTCGCGGACTTGTTCCCGCATGAATTCAGTGGCGGCCAGCGTCAGCGCATTGCGATTGCTCGGGCGCTGGTGACCGATACGCGGCTGATCGTGCTGGATGAACCGGTGTCTGCACTCGATGTGTCGATCCGCGCGCAGATCATGAACCAGTTGGAACATCTGCAGGCGACGCTCGGGGTAAGCTACCTGTTCATCGGCCACGATCTTGCCGGCGTTGCCCATATCAGTCACCGGATTGCCGTGATGTATCTGGGCCAACTCGTGGAACTGGCCGAGGCAACAGAGCTTTGCGCTCATCCACTGCATCCGTATACACAGGCATTGCTGGTCGCAGCGCTGCCGGCGCATCCCGACGACCCGCAGGTGCGATTGGCGATCGCCGGCGAAGTTCCCAGTGCGCTTGCGCCACCTGCCGGCTGTCGCTTCCACACACGCTGCCCGCGCGTCATGCCGCGTTGCAGCCAGGAGGTGCCCGTGCGGAAGGAGATTGCGCCGCGCCACAGCGTGGCGTGCCACCTCTACGGCTGAACGGAACTCGCTCTCCGATCCCGAGACATTCCCGTCGCGTGTGCCAGAGTAGGCAAATACACCTGGTCGCGCTACATTGCACTGGAAACGCCAAATTGAGTGCAGCAGCTCGAGGGAGGAGACCAAGCCGATGACGTATGATCTGTTGATTCGCGATGGCCGCATCGTCGATGGTTCTGGTATGCCCGCCTTCCGCGGTGATGTCGGAGTGAAGGACGGCAAGATTGCCGAAATCGGCAAACTGAGCGGAGCCGCAAACCGGGTCGTCGATGCGCATGGCGCCGTTGTGGCTCCAGGCTTCATCGACAATCATTGCCACTACGACGCCCAGGTCACCTGGGATCCGCTGTGCTCCTATTCATGCGATCACGGTGCCACCACGGTGATCTTCGGCAATTGTTCGTTGTCGCTTGCCCCGGTTCATCCCGGGAAATCGGAACGGCTGGCAGAGTTCCTGTCGTATGTCGAGGCAATCCCGATGGAGGTCCTGCGGACAGTCGAATTCGACTGGGAAACAGTGCCGCAATACATTGACAAACTCGATCGCAATCTCGGGGTCAATGTCGGCAATCTCATCGGCCACACCGCGGTTCGTTATTATGTCATGGGAGACGACTGTCAGAAGCGCACCGCCACTGACGCCGAGATTGCTGCCATGCAGGATATCGTGCGTGACGGCATGCGTGCCGGCGCGCTCGGCTTTTCGGTCTCGCGTAACCAGGGCCATTACGATCCGCAGGGCGTGCATCTCCCGGCGCTATGGGCCGACGAGAAGGAGATGTTTGCCCTGTGCGACGTGCTACGCGAACTCAACACCGGCGTGATCCAGAGCGGCGGTGGCAACGGCGCGGAGATGAAGAACAGTCTGATGAGCCGGTTGTCGGAAGCCACGGGGCGACCTCTGGTCTACAACAACCTTAATCAGTCGATGCGCCGACCAAATGAGTGGAAGGAGCAGATAGCGCACGTCGATGAGACGTTCGCCAGAGGCATTCGTGCCTATCCGACCTGCACGCCCAATCGCATCACCGACTTCTTTACGATGCGCAACACCCAGACGTTCCGTGGTTTGCCGACTTGGCACCCGATACTGCTGGCGACGGATGACGAGAAACTTCGCGCCTACAGCGATCCGGAAGTTCGCAAGAAACTCCACGCTGAGGCGGTCGAGTTCAAGGTGGACACACTTCCGCCAGGTATCTGCCGCACGTGGTGGGACTATATGACCGTCCAGCACGCTGTGCTGCCGAAGAACAAGGGCCTGGAAGGCAAGACGGTCGGCGAGATTGCCAAGGCGCAGGGCAAGGGCATTATCGACGCGTTCCTTGATCTTGTCGTCGAGGAGAACCTCGATACCGCATTCCTGCACGGAGAAAACAACGTCGATGACGCGGCGGTCGCCAAGATCCTGAACTATCCGAATGCGGTGATCGGGCTTTCCGACGGTGGCGCGCACGTGCAGTTCCAAAGTGGCTTCGGCTTCAGCACGCGTCTGCTCAGCGAGTGGGTTCGTGAGAGGAAGATCATGTCGTTGGAAACGGCGGTACGGCGGCTGACCTTCGAATCCGCTTCGATCTTCGGCTTGAACGACCGTGGCCTGCTGCAGCCTGGTATGGTGGCCGATATCGTGGTCTTTGATCCGGACACTGTGCGCCCGCTCCCGCACGAGGTTGTGCACGATTTCCCCACCGGCGCCATGCGCATTCGTGAGCCAGCTCAGGGCATTCACATGACCGTGGTCAACGGCCAGGTCCTGTTGGAAGATGGCAAGCATTGCGGTGCACTGCCCGGCAGGGTGCTGCGCAACTCGTACTACCGCGCCAAGCACGCGAATTAAGGCGAAGGCGATGGCACTCAAACTGGAGGAAGCCAATCGCGTCGTCGCGGCAGCAATCGCGAAGGCAGGCGAACTCAATATCCGGATCAGCGTCGCAGTCTGCGACGCTGGCGGGCGCTTGGTCGCGTTTCAACGCATGGACAACGCGATTTGGGCGAGCGCGTACGGAAGCCAAGGTAAGGCCGTCGCGTCGGCCGCCTTTGGTCGTCCGAGCGGCGAGTTGTCAGAGCGAGCCAACCATCCCACTCCGGCCGGCATCGCCGCGGCGGAAGGCGGCCACATGATCATGGGGCAGGGCGCTGTGCCGATCCTCCGCAATGGCCTCGTCGAGGGTGCATGCGGTGTCGGCGGCGGGACGGCACAGCAGGACGAGGACTGTGCGCGGGCGGGAGTGACACAGTTGACCCGCTAGCGCTTATGGTGGCGCGGCGATCTTGAGGGAGAAAAACCAATGAAGGACTTTTCCGGCAGGATCGCCGTGGTGACCGGCGGCGGCTCTGGGATGGGGCGCGAACTCGTGCGTCAACTGGTCGCAGAGGGCTGTGCCGTCGCCATGTGCGATGTGTCCGCGCGCGGCATGGCGGAAACCCAGCGTCTGTGCGAGGCCGCGGGCCTGCCGCAGGGCCTGCGCGTCACGTCGCACGTCGCCGACGTCTCCAATGAAGCCGACGTGCTGCGCTTCCGTGACGAGGTGTCCGCTCAGCACCGGACCGATCGCATTCACCTGCTGTTCAACAACGCCGGCATCGGTGGCGGCGGAAGCATGATCGCCAACGAGCGCGCAGAATGGGAACGCACCTTCAACATCTGCTGGGCTGGCGTCTATCTGAACACACGCGCCTTCCTGCCGATGCTGCGCGCCGCGGATGAGGCGCACATCATCAACACCAGCAGCATGAACGGTTTCTGGGCCTCGGTTGGACCCGACACGCCGCATACCGCGTATTCCGCGGCGAAGTTTGCGGTGAAGGGTTTCACCGAGGCGCTGATTGCCGATTTTCGGATGAACGCGCCGCACATCCGGTTGTCCGTGGTGATGCCGGGACATATCGGCACGAGTATTCGCGAGAACTCGCTCAAAGTGCAGACCAACACCGACGCGGATGGATTGAACGCTGCGCAGATCGCGCAGATCCGTGCTCGGCTCACCTCGATGGGCCGGGATGCGGCGCAATATTCGGACGCCGATATCGAGCGCATGCACGCCGAGCGTGCCCGCCGTTTCGTCAGCGAGGCGCCAACCAGCGCGGCCGAGGCGGCGAAGATCATTCTGGACGGTGTCAAGGCGGACCGACTCCGCATCCTGGTCGGGCCTGACGCGCACATCATCGATCGCATGGTGCGCCAAGACCCCGACCATGCTTATGAACCGGAGTTCTACGAGCGTTTTGCGGCCGAGGCTGGTTGGTCCCTTGGGCGCTGATCGCGCGCGCTATGATCTGCGCGATGCCAGACGTTCGCTGACATAGTCAACGAGCAACTTCGGAACGATCAGCCCGAAGCTCATCGCCAAAATAATCATCGCGGCAGTCAAGCCGTCGGACATGGTGGCCCGGACCACTTCGAATGTGGCTTGCGGGTCGCTGGCTATCGTCCAGAGCCCACTTGCCATCCTGAACAGAAAGACACCGGGCATCATCGACACGACCGATGCAAAGCCGATGGCAGCGAAGGGCATGTGCTTGCGTCGCGAGATCGGTGTCAGGATCAACGCGACGGCAGCGCAAGCGATCAAGGCTCCGGCAGCGACGTCGAGGCCGAGTTCGCTCAGCACCGTCCAGCGGAATGCATGGGCGGCCATGCCGACGATGACCGGCCACGCGAGCATGGAAAGTGGCGTCGAGAAGAACACGCTGTAGGCGGCGACAGCCACTCCAGCGGCCATGACGTCTTCCCCCAAAGGAACCGACCTGGCCGGGGGATCGGTGGGCAAGGAAACACCGAGAAACGTCAAACCCAGCAACAGTCCAACGCAGATCGCGACGACGATCAGTCCGGCATAGACGGATCGGGCCACGCCGATTGCGATCCGGCCGTTGATGAGATCAAGTGCGCCGTTGAGAAGATGTGGGCCTGGCACCAGGACCATGCACGGACAGACCGCGACAAGACGCAACGACGAACTCAGGTTCCAGCGAACCGCGATGGCGCCTATGCCTCCGGCGAGAATTGCAGCGCAGAACGGTTGAAGGAACAGATTGCCGCTTAGCCGGCTGAGTCCTCGGCGTAAGAAAGCGCCTGCGCCTGCGCTGACAAAGATCAGTATCGCTGATGCAAGATGGCGGACGCCGAAGATGTCGGCCAAGGCCACTGCACCGGATGCTGCGGCGAGCGCGAAAAGCCAGGTCGGTGCCGGCGGCGTTCGCGCGATGGTCTCTATCGTACCTTGCGCGGCGTCTGACGCCAGGCGGCCAGCGGCAATATCTTCGATGGCCCGCATTGTCTGCGCTACGCGATCCATCTCAACGCTGGCTGGCACAGCTTCTGCGTGGCTCACTGCGTTGCCGTTCTCGCTATCGATGACAAGCTGCAGGTCACCCCAGCGTGGTGTGAGTGTAACACGCAGCCCGAGCGCTCGGCTCAAGCGCCTCGCTGCATCCACGGTTTGCTCCGTGGCTTGTCCATTGACGTAGAGAGTTCTGGCGAAAGCCAGGACGAGATCGGCGCGCTGCCCCAGCGTCATGCGGTGTCGTCTGGCAGATGCTGTTTGCCTGCAGTCACATCTACTGTCTCCACGGCGCCTCAGGCTCGACGCATGCCCCAAAATACAGGGAATGAGGCGAACACCATGTCTTTGATGTCCGAGCGGTACGCAGTGGGCTGCTGCATGCGGCACAGCACGAGAAAAGGCACGGTCTCGAAGTACCGCAACTGCACTTGCTCGGCGATCGCCCTCTGCGCCGCGAGATCCGGCGCGTCGAACCACTCCGCGCGGAGCTCCTCGAGGCGCTCGTCCGTTGGCCAGCCGAACCAGCCCTTTCGGCCGTTGCCGCGCAGCGGCAGCATGCTGCCGGGATTGGCCGCGGTCAGTGGGCTCATCACGGTGATAAAAGCGCCCCAGCCGCCCTGATCAATCGGATTTTGGCTGGCACGCCGCGTCACCACCGTGCCCCAATCCATCGCCTGATAGTCAACCTTCAAGCCGATGCTTTGGAACAGCTCGCGCGCCACCTCCGACATTTGCGACAGTGCCGGCTGATCACTCGGCGCCATGAGCACGATCGGCTCACCCTTGTAACCCGACTCGGCGATCATCTGCTTTGCCAGCGCGACATTCCGCGGCTTTGTCAGTGCGTCGATCCCGGCTGTGGTCGCCATCGGCATGGTCGGTGCGAACAGTGCGGTAGGCACGATGCCAAGATCCTTCTGGTCACCGATCGCCGCGTCTAGGAATGCCTGTTGGTCCAGCGCGACCTGGATGGCCTGACGCACCTTCAGATTCTCGAACGGCGGATTGAGGTTGTTCAGGACCATGAACATCAACCAGCCAGCCTTATCGGGAACCTTGACCTCGATGCCGCCCGACTTCTTCAGCATCGGACAAAGGTCGATCAGCGGCAGCTCCACCCAGTCCACCTCGTTCTTCTGCAACGCTGCAGCGGCGACGGACGGATCCGGCTGAACCAGCCACTCGACGCGCTCGAAATGCGCGACTTTGCCCCCGGCAAAGAATCGCGGCGGCTCCTGCCGCGGAACGTAGCCGTCGAAGCGTGCATAGGCTGCGCGCGCGCCGGACACCCACTCGTCTTTCAGAAACCGGAATGGGCCAGACCCCGTGACGTCGGTCAGTTGCTCGGTGCCGGGACGATTGGCGACCCGCTCCGGCATCATGAAACACTGACGTCCACCCAGGCCGAACACCAATTGCGGGCAAGGCCGCTTGAGCCGGATGGCGAAGTGCTTATCGTCGATTGGCGCGATCTCGTTCACATAGCGCATGAGGTGCTGGCCGAATGAATCGCGCGAGCCCCAACGCTGAATGGATTGCGTGCAGTCGCGCGCCAGCACCTTCTCCTTATCGTGGAACATCAGGCCGTCGCGCAGGGTGAACGTCCAGGTCAGCTTGTCGGCGGACAGATCGTGGCCCTCGCACATCTGCGGCCGCATCTCGCCGGCACCGTCGTAGCCATACAGGGTGTCGTACACCATGTAGGCGTGGTTGTAGGTGATAACGGCGGTGGTCCAGATCGGGTCCAGTGACGTCAGGTTGGCCTGTGGCACGAAGCGCAGAGGCTTCTGCGCCTGCGCCAGGGCCGGCGTGGCCAGACTACCCGTGGCAAGGAGAGGGGCAGCTTTCAGCAACTCTCGGCGCCGCATGCGATTTAACTCCCGTCGGCTGTGGCGCGCAGCGTCCGCGCGACCATGCAGACGGCAGTCATTGCATCACACGCAGGTCCGGGGCAACCCGCTGCCGCAACGGCACCGCTCGCACCCTGTCATAGCGGAAGCTCGTGTCCATACGTCCACCATTTGGTGGATGCGAGCGCCTGCCTCCCCCCGATAACCCTCCCAGCGACACTGTCATCCATCAGCGCTGAGGGAGTGATCACTCGTGTCATTGCCGGTAGAGAATGCACGCTCATCCGATCGAGTGATGGCCGTTATCGTGTGTGCGACTGTCTTGTTGGTCGGAACTACGGTCAGTCTGCCAGTGCCGGCGGGGCCATCTCGCAACGCGGCATGTCCCCTCACTTTGCTTGGCGGCAGGATGCTACAGCGTGCGTGCGTGGTGTTCAAAACTATCACAGGCAGCAAGTGAGTTGCTTCACATGTGCCGCGAGCAGCCTCCACTAAACGCTAGCCTGCGCTCAGTGGCGGATGTGCTCCGGTCTGAAGCCCATGCCGATGATGCGCGCCGGCAATCGACGAAGCGGTGGAAACCAGCGGGCCAGCCGCAAGGCCAATGGCGGCTTCGGCGCGGTCGTGCGCGCCAGAGTCGTGCTGATGACGCGGTTCTGGATTGCGACCTGCAACGCCTGCGTCATCCGTGTCGGGCGCTCGCGACGCCGTTGCACCGCCGCCAGATCGGCAGGCGTCGTGCGACCCTGGCGCAGCCGCGGCACCAGGATGTTCGCCGTGGCCACTGCATCCTGGATTGCCAGATTGATGCCAACGCCGCCGACAGGAGACATGGCATGCGCCGCATCGCCAATGCACAACAAACCTGGACGTGACCAGGTGTCGATCCGGTTCACCGCCACCGTCAGCAGCTTCACATCCTCCCACGTCGCAAGCTCTTGCACGCGGTCACGCAGGTACGGCGCGAGCCGCACAAGACCGGCGCGGAATTCGTCCAGTCCACGCGCATGCACCTCGTCAATGCCGCCCTTAGGAATGACATAGGCGCATTGCCAGTAGTCATTGCGGTCGAGCATAATGAACATATGGCCGGCCTCGATCCGTCCCAACGTCTGCCCCGGATCACTGGGCTTTTTGGAAATCCGCAGCCACAGCACATCCATCGGGGCGCCGCGATCAACGACGTGGAAGCCGGCTGCATCGCGGATCGTGGAGTGCCGACCATCGCAGGCGATGACCAGTTCGGCTCCAATCTCCTGCGCTCCATCTGGCCCATGAGCCGTCACGCCGGTGACCCGATCCGCATCGCGGAGCAGACCCGTGGCCTCGGTCTGCGTCATCAACCGAAACGCCGGCAGACCCTTTGCATGATCGGCAAGAAAATCAAGGAAATCCCACTGCGGCATGAATGCGACGAACTTCGCCCGCGTCGGCAGATGAGAAAAGTCCGCCACCTCGAACTTTTCCTCGCCGATCTGCGCCGCCAGCGTCCGCACTTCGCTGTGCGGTCGCGCCAGGAAGGCATCCAGCAGGCCAAGTTCGTGCATCACCTGCATCGTCGACGGATGCACGGTATCGCCGCGAAAGTCGCGCAGGAAATCGGCATGCTTTTCCAGCACGACGACGTCGATGCCGGCGCGAGCGAGGAGAAAGCCCAGCATCATGCCAGCCGGCCCGCCGCCGACCACGCAGCAGCGGGTCGTTAGGTCAGCCATCTATTCCGCGGCCAGACGCGGTGTATAGGCGGGTATCGTCGCGCGCTGAGCGGCCGCCATGGGTTGCGGCCACCAGCGGTGCTCCCATTCGCTGAACAACGGCTTAACCTTCGGTATCACCTGTTCGGCAAACAGCTGCGAATTGTACTTGGTCAGCTCCTTGCTCATGTTGCCGAACTGCAGCAGCAGCATCAGGTTGCCGACGTTGAGGTTGACCGCGACCTCGCGCAATTGTTCTGCTACTTCATCCGGCGAACCGATGATCACGTAGCCATTCTCAACGATGGCGTCCATCTCGCGTGCAAGCTTGTGGAACTTGTCGGAATAGGACGCCGCCTTGGTGACCTGGCTTTCTAACCCAACGCGCTGCGTCGCTTCGGTGGCATAGCCTGGCGGCGCGGCAAACCTCGGATCGATATGCAGGCAGTTGCCATAAAAATATTCGGCGGCTTCGCCATACAGATCCATCGCATGTTGGCGACTCTCACCGACGCCGACGAACTGCAGGAAGCCGGCGCGATAAGGATTGCGATCCTTGCCCAGCTTGGCCATCTCGGCCCAGAACCCGTCCATCGTGGCGCGGCCGATCTGGTAGCCATAGTAGCTGAGATAACAGTAGACGTAGTCCATCTCCGCACACCACTGCCACGTCTCCACCGATCCGCCGCCCGGCACCCAGATCGGCGGATGCGGCGCCTGCACCGGACGCGGCCAGATATTCACGTAGCGCTGCTGATTGAACCGGCCGTTGAACGCGAACGTGTCGCGCTCGGTCCAGGCACGCAGAATCAGATCGTGTGCCTCATGATAGCGATCGCGCAGCAGCGATGGGTTCTGACCATAGGCATAGCACGTGTCCATCGGCGATCCGACCGGGAAGCCGGCGATCAGCCTTCCGCCGGAAATGCAGTCGATCATCGCGAACTCTTCGGCCACGCGCGTCGGCGGGTTGTACAATGCCAGTGAATTTCCCATCACGCAGATCGCAGTATCGGTGGTGCGCCGCGCCAGCGAAGACGCGATCAGGTTCGGTGACGGCATCAGGCCGTAGCCGTTGGAATGGTGCTCGTTCACGCACACCGCATCGAACCCGCAGTCTGCCGCGTGCTCCAGCTCGTCCATGAAGTCGTTGTACATGTGGTGCGCGCGGCGCGGATCGAACAGCGACGAATGGATGTCCACCCACACCGACGGATGCTTGTCACGGAACCCATCCGGCAACTCGGTATAGGGCATCAGGTGAAACCACATCAGGCGCATCGGACTATCCTCTTTCTTCCATCATGGCCGGGCCTGTCCCGGCCATCAGTCTTGGCAGTGCACCGCCGTTACTGGCCTACACTGGGCGACGGGTTCAAGCCGCTGCGTACGCCGGCAACTCCGCCCGCAGCGCGGTGTCCATCGGCTTTGGCCACCAGCGGTGTTCGTAGTCGGCGAATTTATCCCGCAGCTTCGGCATCACCCGTTCCGCAAATATCCGCGTGTTGTACTTCGTCAGTTCCTTGCTCATGTTGCCGAACTGCAGCAGCAGCATCAGGTTACCGACGTGCAGATTGCTGGCCAGCTCATCGATCTGCTCCGCCACCTCGTCCGGTGATCCGATCACCAGGTAACCCGCATCAACCAGTTCCTTCATCTCGGTCGGCCGCGCCTGCGAGAGCGCCGCAGCCGCACTGACCTGACTGGTCAGACCGAATCGCATCGTTGCTTCCGTCGTGTAGCCGGGCGGTGCAGCAAACCGCGGATCGATGTGCAGGCAGCGGAAAAAGAAGTACTCAGCCGCCTGCGTGTAGAGCTCGATCGCCTGCTCGCGACTCTCGGCCACCGCGACTGTCTGGGCAAAACCGGCGCGATACGGATTGCGATCCTTGCCCAGCCGCTCCATCTCGGCCCAGTAGCCGTCCATCGTGGCCTTGCCGACCTTATGGCCATAGTAGGACAGATAGGAATAGACGTAATCTTTCTCGGCGCACCACTGCCACGTCTCGATCGAGCCGCCGCCAGGGATCCATACCGGCGGATGCGGTCGCTGTATCGGGCGCGGCCAGATGTTGACATACCTTTGCTGATTATAGCGGCCATTGAATGCGAAAGTGTCGGGGTGCTGCCAGGCCTTCATCACCAGGTCATGCGCCTCGTAGTAGCGTTCGCGCAGCTGTGACGGGTTCTGCCCGTAGGCAAAGCAGTCGTCCATCGGTGTGCCCACCGGGAAGCCGGCGATCAGCCGCCCACCGGAAATGCAGTCGATCATCGCGAACTCTTCCGCGACCCGTGTGGGCGGATTGTACAACGCCAGCGAATTCCCCATCACGCAGATCGCCGTATCCATGGTACGACGCGAGAGCGACGAGGCGATCAGGTTGGGCGATGGCATGAGGCCATAGCCGTTCGAATGGTGCTCGTTCACGCAGATCGCATCGAACCCGCAGCTCGCCGCGTACTCCAGCTCATCCATGAAGTCGTTGTACATGTGATGCGCGCGACGCGGGTCGAACAGCGACGAATGAATATCCACCCACACCGATGGATGCTTTTCACGGAAATCGTCCGGCAGTTCGGTGTACGGCATCAGGTGGAACCACATGAGTTTCATGTTTCGGCGCCTCATCCGGGTTCAGCGCGGAAATCGTAACACAGCAGCGACATCGACGGCCACGGTGAGCGCCCCGGGCACAGCGGATCACGCGGACTTGCGCTCCTTCGTCATAGTCTCGTCAGATTCCTTGCCTTCACCGCATCGGGATCAGTAGGAACGGGACCTTCACATTGTACGCCGGTCCAATCTCCCTCGCTCGCGTCGATGCGGCAGTCCCAGCAGCCCAGGTTGGCGGCAAGCTGGCCCCGCTGGAGGCGTTGCGAGGTCTCGCGGCGTGCATCGTCGTGGCGTGGCATTTCTTCTGGGCGTTCGACCCGGCGCGCATTGGCATCGAGGACGGCTTCGATCCCTCCGCGGCAATGCTGGGCAGCGTCGGTTTCGCCTCGATCGACGGGCCGGCGGCGGTGACACTGTTCTTTGTCCTCTCCGGCTTCGTGCTGCCGCTTGGCTTTTTCCGCTCCGGCCGCACGGAACTCGTCGTACGTGCCGTCGCCAAGCGCTGGCTGCGCCTCGTCTGTCTCGTCATGCTCGCAGTCTTGTTGTCATGGCTGCTATTTCGCTGCGGCCTCTATCGATACCGTGAGGCCGCACAACTGAGCCAATCGAATTGGCTCGGCACATTCGGTGGCTCGGTCCACCAGGCGGATTTCTCGCCATCACTCCTCGGCGCCCTCCTCGAAGGGTCGCTGTTCGCGTTTCTCCGTGAACCGGCGACCTACGATCCGGTGCTATGGACCATGCGCCACGAATTCTTCGGCAGCTTCGTCAGCTTCTTCCTTGCGGTCATGCTCTGGCGCGCGAGGCCTGCTGCTGCCCTTTGGCTGCTGATCACTGCCGCCGTTGTGGTGCATTCCGCCGATCCGTTCTTGTTTGCATTTGTTGCCGGCACAGGGCTCGCGTGGCTTATGTCGCGTTTTGAACTGCACCTGTCACCAGCAGTTGCGCTGGCCTGCCTGGCCGCTGGCATCTTCTTGTTCGGCTATCTGGAACCACGCGGGTCTTACGCAGCGTTCGCTGTCGTACAGGATCCGAGCCCGATGCGTTTCGACCGCATCGCAGTCCATACCACCAGTGGCCTGCTGATCATAACAGGACTGTTGGGCAACGACCGCTTCGCGCGAACCTTTGCTAATCCGCCATTCCGACTGCTCGGGCGTCTCTCATTCCCGGTGTATCTGTTCCACTTCCCATTGCTTTGCTCGCTCGGCAGCACGCTGTTCGTCCTGTTCCGCCCCATTGGGTCGCTGCACGAAACACTGCTGATCGTCGGCGCCATTTATGCATCAGTGGTCTTTGTGGTCGGCTTCGCGTTCGCTCGCGTCGACGAGGCCTGGCTCGGGTGGGTCAATCGCTTCGCTGCCCGGCTGACAAAACCTGAACCGCTGTGAGCCTGCTGAGGGCACTCTGAACGCCAGTCCCGCCTTGCGTACGCAGCCGACACTCGGTTGGCAGCGATGCACGCCAAGGGCGCGCATCCCTTGGTTATGGCGTTTGCGCGGCCTGCTGCATCGTGGAGGCCACCATCGTATAGCACTCCACCCACGCCTGACGGGTTTCCGAAGTGAACTCATCACCCAGGCCGCGTTCGAGCGTCCAGAGCAATGCCGCTGCGACAGTCTGATAATGCGCCGGCTTAACGCCATAGCCGATATGGCGTCGGCCGAGGTCTTGTACAGTCGGCACAATCGTCTCCAGTCGATGGAGATTCGCGACGGCAGTCCCAATCACCGTCATCAACTTACGGCCCTGTTCCGCCATATCGTCTTTGAACAGCGACCGCAGGGATGGATCGAGGACGAACAGGCGGTCGTAGAACATGCCTGCAGTTGCTTCGGCGTTGGGCGCAATTTTTGCGAAACTGTCGCGCACCAGGCGCTGCGCATCCGGCGTCATGGCGTTCCCCCCGAGCGGCTTCTCCGTCAGATATGCGCGTCCACCTCAGCTCCCTCCGGAGCCGGCGGGTTTGGGCTGAGCAGCGCATAGCCGATCATCGCCCACACCACCGCACCCATACCGATCGCTAATGCAAGCATCGTGTTCTCCTTCTCAGTCTCTGACCATTCAAACCCGAGGATGTTACTCAGCCCGGCATTCCTTCGATGCCTTGCACGATCCGCTGGTGGCCTGGATGCCACAGACAAGGTTGCCAGACATTTTCCAAGAAATCCGTCAGCGCCGTGCCCTTGTCAGTCGCACAGCAGAACGTCGAGCACGTAGTAGCACTTCTGGCCGCTGGGCTCGTTCGAAGCCGAGGCGGTGAAGGACGCGCGCTCGGCCGGAGCGATGCCATACCCGTTGAGCACCCACGCACCTTGCTGCACACCGCTGGCGCCCTGGTGCTGCGCTTCGGCCGGAGAGGCGGCATGGCCATCAACGATGTAGCTGCCGGCGAAGCTCGGCGAGCTAAGGAAGCCAAGACCCAGTGCCAGGGCGGTGCTGATGAGGGTCTGCTTCATGACCTGCTCCGTTCGCTTCAGCGTCTTGCTGACGCGGCGGACAATGCTGACCGAACGGGCCCGACGCGCTGAAGTGCTTCAGTGAAGCATTTCACACCCTGGCCCCGCCGCGTTGCCCGCTGACCCAACTTTCGGCAATATGAAAATATTCCTTGACGCGGTCTGCCGCTTTGCGCTGTTGTTGCGCCCGCAATGGCGGCTCTTCTCGACCTCGTCCGCAAGCTCATCGACTACGGCAAGGAACTCGCCGCAACGCTCCAAAACGGCGCCGCCGAGAACCCCTACTTCAGCTGTCGCGCTTTCGGCACCAGGGATTTGACGCTGATCCTGGCGAGCATCACACGTGGCCTGCATCGCGCCACCGCTTTGGAATCCCGCCTCGTCCCCCTGGCTGCACGTTCCGAGAAGCAGCCCGCGCCGCCCGCACCCATGCAACGCAGGCCGCGTGCCAGCCGTCCGCCAGGTTCTCGGAATGAGGACCTGCCTCTCCCGCAGCTACCCACGCCCGAGCAGATTGCCGCGGAGGTCCGCCGCCGGCCGATTGGCGCCGTCATCGCCGACATCTGCCGTGATCTCGGTATCCTCCCCAACCACCCGCTGTGGCGCGATCTGCGGAAGGCCATCATGCACCACGGCGGCAGCTACGTCCGTCTGCTGAAGGACATCATCACGCAGCCATCTCTATCGTTGGCCGAATCCGCTGCACCGTCCGAGCCGCCAGCGTTCCCGTCATCACTCGCACCCGCCTCCACCGGGCCGCCCTGAGAGTTCAGGCCTGTCTCCTGTCATCGCGATGAACGGAGCGGTGGCCCAGCCAAGCAACCTCGCGGCTGCCTACTGCTTAATCGGGCAGTGCATCGCCTAGCGACGCAGCAGTGCCACCTGCTGTTCGATCCAGAGAACAAAGTCTTTGTCATACAGGTCACTCACCGCGTCTTCTCAACAAATCTGCGGCCGGATCCGTTACAGCATCCGCTGCAAAATCAGCTTCTGCACATCCGACGTGCCCTCATAAATCTGGCACACGCGCACATCGCGATAGATCCGCTCCACTGGATAATCGGCTAGATACCCATACCCGCCCAGCGTCTGGATCGCCGCCGTGCACACCGCCTCCGCCGTCTCGCTCGCAAACAGCTTCGCCATGCACGCCGCCTCCAGCGCAGGCCGTCCCTCCGCCTTCAGCCGCGCCGCGTGCAGCGTCAGTTGCCGCGCCGCCTCCAGCTTTGTCTTCGCATCCGCCAGCCGGAAGCCAACCGCCTGCAGATCCATGATCCGCCCGCCGAACGCCTGCCGCTCCTTCGCGTACTCCACCGCGTAGTCCAGCGCCGCGCGCGCCATGCCCACACTTTGCGCCGCAATGCCGATCCGCCCGCTCTCCAGCGTGGACAGCGCGATCTTATACCCGTCGCCCTCCGCGCCGATGCGCTGATCCTCGGGCACCTCCATATCCTCGAACGCCAGCGCGCAGGTCTCGCTTGCCTTCTGCCCAAGCTTCTCCTCGCGCCGCACCACCACGTACCCACGCGTCGCCTTGTCCACGACAAAGCACGAGATTCCCTTCCGCCCCGCGCTCGGATCGGTCACCGCGAACAGCACCGTGCTCCCCGGCACACCGCCCGACGAGATAAACGATTTTCCCCCGTTGATGACGTAGCGGTCGCCCTTCTTCACCGCCTGCGTCTTCAGGTTGGATGCATCGGATCCCGCCTGCGGCTCGGTCAGCGCGAACGAGCCGACGTGCTCGCCGGTCGCCAGCTTGCGCAGCCAGCGATCCTTCTGTGCATCAGTGCCGTACATGTCGAAGATGATGCACGTGGGAGAATTGTGCACGCTCACCATGGTCGACACCGACCCATCGCCGGCAGCGATCTCCTCCAGCAGCAGCGCATACGTCACCGGATCGATTTCCGAGCCGTCCCACTGCGCCGGCGTCGTCGCGCCGAACACGCCGAGTTCGCCAAGTTCCCTGACAACCTCCGGCTCGATCGCGCCGGCCTTCTCGCGCGCCGCCGCACCGGGTGCGAGGCGATCGGTGGCGAACCGCCGCACCATGTCGATCACCAGAGTGTCGGCACCCATCGGGACAACGTCGGGCATGGCTGGCCTCCTTATCAGCGCCACGATAGGTTGCCGCCATGCCCGATGTCGATGTGGTGGTGATAGGCGCGGGGCTCGCCGGCCTTGGCGCGGCAACCGCGCTGCGCCAGGCTGGCCGGCGCGCAGTGGTGCTGGAGGCGGCAGACCGCATCGGCGGCCGCGCCTGGACGGCACATCCACCGGAACTGGGCGGTGTCTGGTTCGATATGGGCGCCGTCTGGCTGCACAGCGCCGAGATCAACCCGCTGGTGCCGATCGCTCGTGCCACCGGCGAGACGTTGTTGCGTTCGGATGAACTGCGCCGCGAGCGCACCTTTGTCGGCACCCGCGAGGCGACCCGGGACGAGTACGCCGACTTCGCCGCCGCCTGGGACCGCTACGAGGTCAAGGCCGGAGCGCTTCTGCGCGAGGTCGACGACGCGCCGCTCGCCGTCGTGGCGCGCTCCCTGCCTGACGATCCCTGGGCCGTGACGGTGGAGACCTGGGAAGGCCCGATCATCTGCTGCGCCAGCGCCGATGAACTATCGCTGCGCGATTGGCACACGAACGTGTTGTCGGGCAGCAACCTTGTCCCGGACGGCGGTATCGGCGCGTTCGTCGCGCGACAGCTAGGGAAAGGGCTCGATATCCGGCTTCGCACGCCGGCATCCCGCGTCACCTGGGGCGGACCCGGCGTCCAGGTGGAGACCCCGACCAGCACCATCACGGCACGATCGGCGATCGTCACCGTTTCCACCGGCGTCCTCTCAGCCAGCGCGATCCGCTTCGATCCGCCGTTGCCACCTGCCACCCAGGCGGCGATCCACGCAATGCCAATGGGCCTTGCGATGAAGGTCGCGTTGCGCGCCACCAGCGAGGATCGCATCGGCCTACCCTTGCACTGCTCGCTGGATCGGCAGGTGAAGCGCAGCGGCGACCCCACCATGGCCTTCCAGTGCTGGCCCTACAAACGTGACTACATCCAGGGCTGGATCGGTGGCCCGGCGGCCTGGGATCTCGCGCGCTCCGGTGATGCAGCCGCGCTGGACTTCGCCCTCGGCCAGTTGCGGTCCGTCCTCGGCTCGCAGGTGGATCGCGTATTCGCCGGCGGATCGCATCTGGTGACCCATTGGGAGGCCGATCCCCTGATCCGCGGCGCCTACTCCTTCGTGCACCCAGGCGATGCCGGCGCACGCGCGGCTCTCGGAACACCTCTGGCTGACGGCCGTCTGGTGTTTGCCGGCGAAGCCTGTCACTCCGGCATGACCGGGACCGTCGCCGGCGCCTGGATCAGCGGACAGGATGCGGCTCGCGCCGCGGCGTGATAGTGTCCTCTCAAACAGGGGGACACTTCCAATGACCATCCAGGCGCTCGGTTATCTCGGCATCGGCACCGACCGGCTCGATGACTGGACGGACTACGCCACCAATTGGCTCGGCATGCAGGCCGTCAATCGCGGCGCCGGTGTCCGCGCGTTCCGCATGGACGACCGCAAGCAGCGCTTGGTCATCGACCGCTCGCTTGCCGAAGGCCAGCGCTATTTCGGCTGGGAGGTGGCTGACGCCGCCGTACTCGATGCGCTTGGAACACGTCTGGAAGCGGCCGGCGTTGCAGTCACGCGAGAACCGAAATCGCTCGCAGACCAGCGCTTCGTCAGCGACCTGATCTCGTTCGCCGACCCGTTCGGCAACCGGCTGGAGGCGTTCCACGGCGCCCAGATCGCCGACGAGCCGTTCCGTCCCGGTCGCTCGATTTCCGGCTTTCGCACCGGCCCTCTCGGTATGGGCCACGCGGTGCTGATGGTGACGAATGTCGATACGGCCCTGGCGTTCTATCGCGACCTGCTCGGCTTTCGCATCAGCGACTTCGTCCGCGGGCCGCTCACCGGATATTTCATGCACGTCAATCCGCGGCATCACAGCCTCGCGCTGTTCGAGGC
>JBKPOG010000032.1:0-32951 GCA_046732975.1 Pseudomonadota bacterium | reverse complement strand
TTGATGTCGTCGCTGTAACGCCCGCGTCCGGTGAGCAGGCGTAGATCCTCCCTGCGGCGCACCGGCTGTCCGATCATCATGCCCTCCCACGCAGCACAAGAGCGTGGCGGATGGACCCTAGAGGATCAAGCCCGACATCGTCGCGTGCAACTTGCTCAGCGCCGGCTCACCAGTGCGATCGCTCCCCCCAGCAATGCTGTGGCCGCCGCGAGGGGTCCGAAGCCGCCGAAGCCGAAGCTGCCGATCATCCAGCCGCCTAGCCCGGCGGCGCCGAGCCAGCCGATGCTGTTGGCGGTGACGTTCAGCCCCATCACCGTCCCGCGCACATGTTCCGGCATGCTGCCGAGCGATGCCATCAGTGACGGCCGCGCAATGGCGTTGCAGAACACATAGACGAAGCCGAGTGCGACAGAGGTCTGCAAGTCGGGCTGCCAGCCGAACAAAGCGAGCGCGGCGACGCCGGATGACAACATCGCTGCGGCAAAAATCCCCAGCCGATCGGGCAGGCGGTCGGCGAGCTGGCCGCCCAGCACCGTGCCGACGATGTTGCCCAGCGCGAATATGCCGAGCGGCAAGGCAACCTCATCGAGCGCCAGCGCGTAGGTGGCTTGCAGGAATGTCGCGTAATAGACCGCGACCAGCCCGTAGCAGATGCGCTCGGCAATCCCCATGACCAGCAACCGGATCACCGGCCGCGACAACGCCGCGTTCAGCGACGGCATCCGCGACGTGGTGCGTGTGCTGCCGCTCGGTCGCCTCGACGTGGTCGCAAACAGGCTGGCGGTGGTGAGCAGTGCCAGTCCCGCGATGCACAGGTTCACGCCGCGCCAGCCGATCCAGGATCCTACCCATGCCGCGAGCGGCACACCGATCAGCAGCGTCAGCGACTGTCCGCTCATCACCCAACCGAGTGCGCGTCCTTGCTGACTCGGAAGCACGCGCGCCGATACTTCAGTGAAGGTCGTGCCGCTGAACAGGCCGCAGAACCCGCCCGCGATGGTGGCCCATACGGCGACGCTGAGAAAGCTAGGCGCGGTCGCAACACCTACTGTGGCGGCAGCAAGCCCCACAGGTCCGCCGATAAGAAACGGCCGCGTGCCCCACCGATCGGCACCTGTGCCAGCGAAGATCGAGGTGATGCCCCAGGTGATGGAGTTAATGGCGACCAGATTGGCGATCAGTGGCACGCTGGTCTGCAGATCGCGGGCCATATCGATCAGGAACGGCGCCCGCGTCGTGCCGCTGGCAGAAACGGTGAACATGGCCAGCGAGGTCGCCGCCAGCAGCGGCCACGGCAACCGCTCGCCAACGGCGAGCCGACCAGCGAACTGACGAAGTATTCCACCCATTCAACAGTCATCACATCCGGATGTGCTTGACGCCAGAGGGGATGAGCTTACTGTGTTCTCGTGAAAAATATCACAGTTTCTGTGGATGATGAGACCTATCGCAGAGCGCGCATGAAGGCGGCCGAGCAGGATACGTCCGTCTCCGCTTTAGTACGTCACTTCCTGATCAACCTGGCCGCGGGCGAGACCGAGACCGAGCGGCTGAAACGACAGGAGCGAGAGCTGCGCGAGCGGATCACGAAGTTCCGCGGCGGCGACCGGATGGGTCGCGATGCGGTGCATCGTCGCGGCAAATGACTCCGCTGCGGTTCCTCGACACGAACATCCTACTCTATTCGATCAGCACCGACCGCACCGAAGTTGCGAAGCGTGAATGCGCGATCAGCCTGCTGGAGCGAGAGGATATTGGGCTCTCTGTTCAGGTTCTCGGCGAATTCTACGTGCAGGCTACGCGCCCGACGCGCCGTGATGCGCTGACGCATGAGGTAGCCGCAGGATTGGTCGAGGCTTGGCTGCGCTTCCCGGTTCAGGATCTTACCCGCGCAGTTGTTTTGGATGCACTGACGATTAGGGCGGCGCATGGGTTCTCTTATTGGGACAGCGCCATCATTGCGGCAGCTTCTGCGCTGGGGTGTCGCGAACTCTATACCGAAGACCTGACGCACGAACGGGACGTGCACGGGGTGCGGATCATCGATCCATTCCGGTAGATAAGGTCCGGCGGGATGCAACTTCCCCTTTTGCCAGATCGGACTACACTCACAGCGAGCGGAAGGGCCGCCGAGGGCGGCTCAATAACACGGGAGAACGACAAGAGATGGCGTACGACCTGTTGATCCGTCATGGCCGCATCGTCGACGGCTCGGGGATGCCGGCATATCGCGGCGACATTGCGGTGAAGGACGGCAAGATCGTCGAAATCGGCAAGATTAACGGCGCCGCAACGCGCACCGTTGATGCCGACGGGCTGGCGGTGTCGCCTGGTTTCATCGACAACCACTGTCACTACGATGCCCAGGTAACGTGGGACCCGCTGTGCACCTTCTCGCCCCAGCACGGCGCCACCACGGTGATCTTCGGCAATTGCTCGCTGTCGCTGGCGCCGGTGCGTCGCGGCAAGGAAGAGCGGATGGCGGAGTTCCTGTCCTATGTCGAAGCGATCCCTATGGAGGTGCTGCGCACCGTGGATGTGAACTGGGAGACGTTTCCGCAATATATGGACCGGCTCGACAAGAACCTTGGCGTCAATGCCGGCACGCTGATCGGCCACACCGCCGTGCGGTTTTACGCGATGGGTGAGGACTGCCAGAAGCGTGCCGCTACTGACGATGAAATCAAGACCATGCAGCAGGTCGTGCGCGACGGCATGCAGGGTGGCGCCATCGGCTTCTCCGGTTCGCGTCAGAAGGGACACTTCGACCCACAGGGCGTGCCGATCCCGGCGCTGTGGGCCGATGAAAAGGAGGTTTTCGCCCTGGCCGATGTGCTGCGCGAGCTCGGCACCGGCACGGTGCAGATGGGTGGCGGCGTCGATCCGGAGCTCAGCGACGGAATGATGGCGCGCCTTGCGGAAGCCTGCGGCCGGCCGGTGATCTACAACAGTCTGAGCCAGACTGTGCGCACCGGCGATAAGTGGAGGCAGCATATTGCCCGCGTGGACGAGACGGCTCGCGCCGGCATTCGTGCCTATCCGATGTGCAGCCCGAACCGCGTGACGCAGGACTTCACCATGAAGAACTGCCAGGTGTTCCGCGGCCTGCCGACCTGGCATCCGATCCTTATCTCGTCGGATGAGGAGAAGATGCGCGCCTATTCCGATCCGCAGGTGCGCGACAAGCTGCATGCCGAGGCGGTGGAACGGTCGGTGCCGATTCAGGGCGCCATCGGGTTCTCGAAGACCTGGTGGGACTATATGTGGGTCAACGAGCCGGTGTTGGAGAAGAACCGGGATCTGCAGTTCAAGACCATTGGCGAGATCGCCAAGCTGCAGAACAAACGGGTGATTGATGCGTTTCTGGATCTGGTGGTCGAGGAGGAGCTGGAGACCCGCTTCCTGCAGGCCGAGAACAACATCGACGACGATGCGGTGAAGGCCATCCTGACCTATCCCAACGCCTTCATTGGCCTTGGCGACGGCGGAGCGCACGTGCAGTTCCACGGTGGCTACGGCTACACGACGCGGCTGCTCGGCGAGTGGGTACGCGAGAAGAAGGCGATGACGCTGGAGCAGGCTGTACGGCGACTCACCTTTGAGTCGGCATCGCTGTTCGGCATTACCGACCGCGGCCTGCTGCGCGAGGGTCTCGCAGCGGACATCGTGCTGTTCGATCCTGACACGGTGCAGCCGGGCAAGGAGACCGTGGTGCACGACTTCCCTGCCGGCGGCTGGCGCATCAAGGAGCCGGCTGAAGGCATTCACATGACGATCGTGAACGGTCAGGTGCTGCTGGAGGACGGCAAGCACACCGGGGCGCTTCCGGGGCGCGTTATTCGCAACTCATGGTACCAAGCGCACCGTAACTGACAGCCAGTTAGCCGAAGCGCGAGGCCGGGGCCGCGCCCGGCCTTGCGTCCCTTGCGCCTTCTCGCGCCACGTAGCGCAATCCCCTAAGCTCCGAGCAGACAACACACAACGAGAGGGAGCACGCCATGCACTTCGGCGCGTCGATGTTCTTTACCGACTATTCGATGACCTCCGCGGAGCTTGCCCAGGCTCTGGAAGCGCGCGGATTCGAGTCCGTCTGGGCACCCGAGCACTCGCACATCCCGACCTCGCGTCGCTCGCCGTTTCCCGGCGGCGGCGACCTGCCGAAGCAGTACTACGATGCGATGGACCCGTTCGTGACGCTGACTGCGGCTGCGATGGCGACCAAGTCGCTGAAGGTTGGCACTGGTGTCTGCCTGGTAAACCAGCGCGATCCGATCCAGACCGCGAAGCTGGTTGCCTCGATCGATCAGGTGTCCGGCGGGCGTTTCCTGTTCGGCATCGGCGTCGGCTGGAACGCGGAAGAGATGGAGGACCACGGCACCGTGTTCACCACCCGCGCCAAGCTGGTGCGTGAGCGCGTCGAGGCGATGAAGGCGATCTGGACCAAATCCAAGGCCGAATATCACGGCGAGTTCGTCAACTTCCCCGAGATGATGGCTTGGCCGAAATGCGTGCAGAAGCCGCATGCGCCGGTGATTGTCGGTGGCGCCTTCCCCCAGGCCGCACGCCGCGCGGTGCGCTATGGCGAAGGCTGGATCCCGCTGGCCGGTCGCGGCGATATTATGACGGCGATCGGCAAGTTCCGCGAAATGCTGAAGGAGGCAGGGCGCGACGAAGCATCCTGTCCGATCACGCTGTTCGGCTGCGCTGACAATGCCGATACGCTCAAGCGCTACCGCGACGCCGGCGTGGTGCGCGCCTGTGTCAGTCTGCCTCCCGAGAAGGGCGATACAGTCCTGTCTACACTTGACAAGTGGGCTGGTCTGATCCGCCAGGTCAACGGCTGATTCCATGCTGCGCGGCCGGCCATCGTGCCGGCCACGCCTTACGGAGGAAAGACTGATGCATTTCGGCGCGTCGATGTTCTTCACCGACTATTCGATGTCTCCCGCCGAACTTGCCAAGGGACTCGAGGAGCGTGGCTTCGAATCCGTTTGGGCAGCCGAGCACTCGCATATCCCGACCTCGCGGCGCTCGCCATGGGGCGGGGGCGGTGAGCTGCCCAAGCAATACTACGATGTCATGGATCCCTTCGTGACGCTGACCGCGGCTGCGATGGCGACCAAGACGCTGAAGCTCGGCACCGGCGTCTGCCTGGTGAACCAACGCGATACGATCCAGACGGCAAAGCTGGTGGCCTCGATCGACCAGGTGTCCGGCGGCCGATTCCTGTTCGGCATCGGGATCGGCTGGAATGCCGAGGAAATGGAAGACCATGGCACTGTGTTCGCCACGCGCGCCAAGCTGGTGCGCGAGCGGATTGAGGCGATGAGGGAAATCTGGACCAAGCCAAAGGCCGAGTACCACGGCGAGCTTGTCAACTTTCCGGAGATGATGGCCTGGCCAAAGCCAGTGCAGAAGCCGCACTCGCCGGTGATCGTCGGCGGCGCCTATCCGCGTGCAGCGCGACGTGCGGTGCGCTACGGCGACGGTTGGATCCCGCTCGCCGGGCGTCCTGATCAGTACGGCGACGTGTTCGATTTCATCCCCAAGTTTCGTGTCATGCTGAAGGAGGCGGGGCGTGACGAAGCGTCCTGTCCGGTCTCCCTGACCAGCGTGCAAGAAGATCTCGATCTGCTGAAGCGCTACCGCGATATTGGCGTGGCGCGGGTCAGCGTCAGCCTGCCGGCGGAGAAGGCAGATGCGACCTTGCCGATACTGGACCGTTGGGCTGAGCTGATCCGGCAGGTCAACGGGTGAGTGCCGCTTCGGCGCGGATTGCCATTGGCAGTCTGCTCGATGGCGCCAAGCACGCGGCCGGAGCGGTCGCGATCATCGATGTGTTTCGTGCCTTCACCACGGCTGCGATGGCGTTCGCCAACGGAGCGTCGCGCATCATCATGGTCGGCTCGGTCGAAGAGGCACTATCGTTGCGTAACGGTGGTCTCGCGCAAGTCTGCATGGGAGAAGTTGGCGGTCGTGCGCCACCCGGGTTCGACTTCGGCAACTCGCCGTTCGAAATTTCCGGTGTGGATTTCGCCGGCAAGTCGATCGCGCAACGCACGGGCGCTGGAACCCAGGGGATCGTCGCGGCACGCAGCGCCGAACATCTCTACGCGGCGTCGCTGGTCACGGCGAAGGCCACCGCGGAGGCGCTCCTGTCGCATAACACTGAGCGGATTTCTCTGGTAGCGATGGGCAACAACGGATTGATACGAACGGACGAGGATGAGCTGTGTGCTCTTCACCTTCGCAACCTGCTGGAAGGCAGGCCCGGCAACTTAGAGGCCGTCCGTGGCGTTATTTTGGCTGGCGGCGAGATAAAGCGCTTCCACGACCCGTCTGACCCGCACCATCCAGGTGATCTGGATATTGCGCTCGACATTGATCGCTTCGATTTCGCGATCCGTGTCACCATGGAGGACGATCGCCCGGTGGCACGCCTTGAGCGACCGGCCGGACTGCCGCGTGTCTAAGTTTCGCTCGCAATCAGTTCGCCGACGGCAATCGGCTTCAACGGCGGCCGGATCCTGTAGTACCCCGCTTCCGCCGGGCTGACGCCGCGTGCCGCCGCAATTATCTCGGACACGACCGGCCCGCACAGCCGACCCTGGCAGGGTCCCATGCCCGCGCGCAGGAATGCTTTCGCCTGATTGGGACCGAGGCAGCCCTGGCGCACGACCTCGCGCAATGCGGCAGCCGTCACCTCCTCACAGCGGCAAACCAATACATCATCCGCCGGACGCAGGATTTCGCCGCGCGGCGCATAAAGCGCGTCGAGAAAACGCCGAATTGCCAGATGGGTGTGCCGCGCCTGCCAATCCGTGCTCGCCATCGTATCGCGTCGCGCCGCCTCGATGCGTCCAATACGGCGCAACGCCTCCAGGGCGACAAGGCGCCCCGTATGCTCCGCGACGCGTGCACCGCCAATGCCTGCCGCATCGCCGGCAATCAGCACATTGTCGATTGAGCTGTTGCCCCACTCGTCCACCACTGGCGCAAAGCAACGCTGCGTCGCATCCCACGTGAACGCGCAACCAATCGAGCGCGCCATCTGCTGCGCCGGGATGACGCCCTCGTGCAGCGCCACGAGCCGCGTGGCTAAGCGGTGCTCTTTGCCTCCGCTACGGAACTTAATGCCGCTGACGGCATCGGTTCCCTCGATCTGGATGTCGCTGACATGGCGAAAGCGACGCACGCCACTACGCCGCAGCCCTGCGATCATCGCCAGTCCCTCGGTGAAATCTCGACTACGCATCGCGACAGGCAGATACGGCAAAGCCCGCCATGCGTTTGCGCGCGATGCAGTTTCAAGCACCGCTCGCGGTCGCGCACCTACAGCGAGGCATTGCTGCACCAGCAGGTAAAGCAGCGGTCCGGAGCCTGCGATGACGAACGGCTCATCCGGAACCACTCCCGAAGACTTCAGCATGATCTGCAGCGCACCTGCGGTCATTACGCCCGGCAAGGTCCAGCCGGGCAGGGGCACCGGACGTTCCATCGCGCCGGTCGCCAGGACCACGGCCATCGCTTCCATCTCCTGCGATCGACCGCCGTTGCTGAACCATACCTCGCGCTGTGGCGTCACCTGCCACACGAGACTGCCCGGCCGATACGCCGCGCCGCTCGCGCGAAAACGCGCCACCAGACCGGCACCATGCTGATAGTCGTCGCCCAGCGCCGTGAGCAGCGCCGCATGATGCGCTGCGCGTTCGATGCCGCGGTAGATCTGGCCGCCCGGCTCGGCCTGTTCATCCAACAGCACGACGCGCGACCGCTGCTCGGCCATTAGCGTGGCCGCAGCAAGGCCAGCCGGGCCTGCGCCGATCACCGCAACGTCCCAGGCCTCGCTCACAGCACGTCGCGCGCGCCGCGCTGCCGGCGCACCTGCATGCCGGATGCAACCGGCGTCAAACAGGCCTGGCGGTTACCAACCCCGTCGATTTCCATCAGGCATTCGAAGCAGACACCCATCATGCAATACGGCGCACGCGCCGATCCGGACATCGGAGTCGTCCGCAGGCTCCTCTCGCCCGACAGCAGCAAGGCTGTCGCCACTGAGTCTCCGGGTCCTGCAGTGATCTCGCGTCCTTCGTAGAGGAAGCGGATTTCGTCCGCTCCCGGCTCAATGCGTCGGAACATCGAACCGCCTAGCGGAGAAGACCGCGAAGCGCTCAGGCAATTCGCCCGCTACGATAGCCGGCGCCAGGGCGAGCGCGTGCGCGCCGGCTAGCGTTACCCCGCTGTGGCAGGTGGCGGCGAATGCCCCAGGGTAGCGCTCGGACTGCTCGTAGATTGGGAAACCATCGGGCGACATCACCCGCAGGGCCGCCCATACCCGCACGATCGATGCCTCCTTCAGCGCGGGGAATACCGCGGTGTTGCGCTCCGCCATGGACTGCAGCACCGGCACGCCAACCGAGGTGTCGAAGCCGGCGTCCTCCTGCGAATCCCCCATCATCACCGAACCTTCGACCGTCTGACGCAGCGTGTGGCAGGTGTAGTCGAGGAACGGCCGCAATCGTTCGGTGACGATGATCTGTCCACGCAACGGCGTCACCGGCATGCTGAGACCCACCATCGGTGCCAGTTCGCGCGATCCCAAGCCGGCGGCGATCACTAGTCTCGCCGCGGCGAACCTTTCGGCGCCGACGCGCACCGTAAAACTGTTTGGTGCCGCGTCGATGGCATCGACAGTGCGGCCAGGCAGGTAGTCGCCGCCAAGACGCAGCAGGCCGGCATGCAGCGCCCGCAGCAGATACAGCGAATGCGCCTCGCCATCGATCGGGCAGAACGATGCCCCTACCACGCGATCACCGATGCCCGGCACCATGGCGCGCACCTCGCCGCGATCGACGATGCGCGTGCCAATGTCGCCGCTCTCGTTGTGCATACGCGTGAGCAGCGACGCACGCTCCTCCAGTTCCGTATCCGACAGGCAGAACGCGAGACCGCCACGCTGGCGCAGTGCCACATCGACGCCGGTTGCTCCGACGAGAGCACTGGCAAGTTCCGGCCAAAGTTCGGCGGAGGTGCGGGTCCAGTGCGCATAGGCCGGCATTCCCGCACCCTTGCTCTGCACCCATACCAGTCCGAAATTGCCGCGAGCCGCACGAAATGCGATGTCCCCCTGGTCGATCAGCGCCACCGATGCACCCTTGGCCGCGGCGCCCCAGGCGATCGCTCCGCCTACCAAGCCACCGCCGATGACGATCAGGTCGTAAGCCATGTCAGGCAGGGTTGCATTGCGGCGGTTGTGGGGTCAAACCGCGCCTGTCTCAAGCGCCAGCCTGGAGCCATTCATGTCGGAAACCATCAATGCCCTGCTGTACGACATGCTCGCCTGGCTGGTGCGAGGCGCACAGCCCTATGCCGAGGTGATGGACGCGTGGCGCACCTCGTGCCCGCGATTGACCGTATGGGAGGACGCGGTCGAACGTGGCCTGGTCGAGCACTGCCGCATCGATCGCACAGCCATGGTGCAAATCACCGCCCAAGGCCGCGCATTTATCGCCCGCCGGTAGCTACGCGGGGACCGTCAGATCGATATGCCGCTCGAACGCCGCACTGATCCACTTCTGCCAACTGCCCTTCTCCGGATGCGAGCCGTGCCGTTTGATCCACACCACGTCCTCGTCACTCAGCACCAGTTCACCGGTTGTCTTGTTCAGCCTTTCCTGAAACCCGACGATTTTGCGCTGCCACCCACCCCCATCGCGCTGCGATTCGTCCTGCCGGAACAACTGCTCCATCTCTCGCCGATCAAGGACTACTCGCATCGATCCCTCCACGATTTCGACTAAGCGTTGTCTCGCGGTCGCTATGTAAGTCGGGTCGATATCGATTCCAACTCCTTTGGCGCCGGCGAGATGCGCCGCCACCAGCGTCGTGCCCGTACCAAGGAAAGGGTCCAGCACGCGGGCGCCGGGACGTCCGTGCAGGTAAATGCACCATAGCGGCAGTTCGACGGGGAAGGTCGCAGGGTGCCAGTATTTCTGCGCCTTGGACTTCACCGTTGGATAGGGGATGAACCAAGTATTTCCCCGGCACCGCAGGTCGCGCGGATGGCGGCGGCGCGCGATGTTGGATTTGTCCTGAAACGGAATACCGATCGACAGGCGATCTAGCATGACATCGTTGTCGTGAGTGAGGTGGAAGATATGCTCATGATTGTGGTGCATGAATCGGCGCCCGGGAACCGGCTTGAAGTGTCCGGTCGAACCGGACCCGATGCCGATCGACTTGATCCAGGTGATGTGGTTCTGCAATTTAAACCCAACAGGTTTGTGCAGTCTCACCATGACCTCGAACGGGACATAGGGTCGGCTATTCGACCCTGACAGGTTGAGAAAGAACGACCCATTCGGCTTCAGCACGCTTTTGACCGCCGCTGCGACTTCGGCGATCCAGTTAACGTAGTCGTCCTCGGTTCTCGAATCGTCATACATTCCATAGGCAAGGTTTAGGTTGTATGGCGGCGACGTGACGACCACATCCACCTTTTCGAAATTCGATCTCCGGAGAACATCAAGGCAATTGCCGCGGACGATCTCCTGGTCACCGATCCGAACGCTCGACATCTGCCCCCTCCGATTCGGGGGGCATTCTATCGTGCCTACGCCAAGTGTACCAGTCCGCGTTGGCAATACTGAGGCTAGCGGGCCAGCAAAGTTCGCGGCGGCCATCTGTGGTCACTTCGCGGGCAGTAACGACGGATCCGATAACGGATGTAGAGGACCCCTGACGGGACAGCTGGCCGGCGCATACCGGCCAACGCCAGTCGTCGCTTTACAAGAACGGAACTCTCTGGTGGATGCGCACTGCCACACAGGGTCGAGCCCATGAACACCACCGTCACCAAGCCCCGCGGCCGCCACTTCTTCGCCAATCCCGGCCCGACCAACATCCCCGATAGCGTGCTGCGTGCCATCGACCGGCCGTCGATCGACTTCCATGACCCCGACTTCCGCGAGGTGATGGATGCCTGCTTCGAGGGCGTCAAACGCGTCCTTGGCACCGAGCATCAGCTGTTCATGTACACTGCCTCTGGCCACGGCGCGTGGGAGGCATCACTCGCCAACCTGCTGTCGCCCGGCGATGTCATCCTGCTGCTGGAGTCCGGCTATTTTTCCGACGAGTGGGCGAAGATGGCCCGCGCACTGAAGATCGAGGTGCGGATGGTGGCATCGGACTGGCGGCACGGGGTAGACATACCAGCGGTGAAGGCGGCTTTGGCCGAGGACAAGACGCATGTCATCAAGGCGGTTTGCGTGGTGCACAACGAGACCGCCACCGGCATGTTCATCCCGCTGCCGGAGGTACGCGCGGCGCTCGACGAGGCTGGACACCCAGCGCTGCTGTTGGTGGATACCATCTCGTCGCTTGGCTCCATTGACTTTCGCATGGACGAGTGGGCGATCGACACAGTGGTAGGCGGCAGCCAGAAGGGACTAATGCTGCCCACCGGCATGAGCTTCACGGCGGTGTCGCCGAAGGGCCTGCAGGCACATGCCAAGGCGACGCTAGGGCGCTACTATTTCGACTGGTCGGTGATGTCGATCCGAAATCCTCCCAGCTTTGTCGGCACCATTCCGGTCAGTTTCTTTTACGGCCTGAAGGAATCGCTGCGTTTGCTGGAGGACGAAGGACTGCCGAACGTATTCGCCAGGCACCATCGGTTGGGCGAGGCAGTACGCCGGGCGGTGCAGGTCTGGGCAGGCAACCACGGTCCCCAACTGTTCTGCACCAACCCAGCACGCTACTCGGACTCGGTGACGGCGGTGCTGATGCCGGAGGGGCACGACGCCGAGGCGATCCGCCGCACAACGCGCCAAAAATTCAACGTGTCGCTGGGTGGTGGATTGGGCAAGCTGGGAGGCAAGGTGTTCCGCATCGGGCACCTGGGCGATCTCAACGAACCGATGGTGCTCGGTGCTTTATCCGCGGTCGAAATGGCGCTGCGGATCAATGACGTGCCGCACGGTAGAGGCGGTGTGGATGCGGCGATGGATTACCTGGCTCGCGCCTGACCCCGACCCGGCCTGGGCCCGCCGCTGGTCAAGACGGCAATCAGCACGGCAAGCACGCCGGTCAGGAAGATGCCGTCGAATGTGCCGGCTCCGCCGATCGACGCAATCGGCGCACCAAGTTCGCGGAGTTTGCCCAGGTTGAGCAAGTCGGCGCCGACCAGGACACCAATGCTGCCGCCGATATAGGCCAGTGGTGCTGCCTGCTGGCGCGACAGGATCAGGGCCACGACCGCCGTCGTTACTGCCGGAAGAAACACAGGCACACCGATGCCGAGCCCGCGTACTGGCTGGGCCTGGATATGTGTGAGCGTGGCGATACAGGCGATGGCAATCGCTGCGGTTGCCCACAAGCGGTGGCGAAGCAATAGATAAATAGACATCAGCACAGGGATGACCGCGCCACCGACGTTGACGGCAATGATGGTGCCTGACCAAGCATGAACGACGGGGATGACATAATGCATTCCATAGTAGTTAACCTGATGCCCGGAAACTATTGGTCGTTGCGAGAGTTGGGCCACGGGGATGTTAAAGTAGCTGCCGACAAGCGACGCCAATAGTACCAGCAGTGCCATGCCCCGGCCGAGACCGATGCGCAGATAGGCGTAGCGGAACGCGCTGAGCTGTAGCAGAAGACACAGCATCACGAACGCGCCGACCAGGATGAAAAAGAACGGCAGCGTGATCGGCAGATAATGCAGCTGGCTGTGCATTATTCAGTTTTGGTGCGCGGCCTCTATCGTTTGCAGCCGAACGGGCAATTGGCGGCTTGATCGGGTCAGGTTCGACCCGGCACCGGCACAATGGCGCCGGTCGTCACCTTGTTATCCGGAGACGCAAGAAAGCCGATTGTCGCGGCAATCTCGTCGGGCTTCGGCCAGGCCGAGTGATCGGCCTTGGGCATGGCCGCGCGGTTCGCGGGCGTGTCGATGATAGACGGCGCCACGGCGTTTACCAGAATGCCTTGACCGGCGACTTCACCGGCCAGCGATTGGGTAAAGGCGGCAACCGCGGCCTTGCTGGCAGCATAAGGCGCCATTCCGCTGCCTGAGCGGGGTTCCAGTCCCGGCCGCGCCGCGATATTGACGATACGTCCCCCGTCGGGTCCGAAGTTCTGGACTGCAGCGCGGCAGCACAGATAGCAGGTGACAAAGTTCATGCTCAGCATGTGCAGCATGCCTGCCTTATCAGTTTCGGCCACCCCACCCATGGCAAACCCGCCAGCAATATGGATCGAGGCCCAGAGATCGCTCAAACCATCATAAAGCCGTGTGACATCATCCTCACTGGTCAATTCGCAGCGTGGCACCAGCGTCACGGCATCCTTGTAAGGGAATGTCTCGGCTTCTGCTTCCACGACATATGGGACGCGGCACTGCGCGCCTTGGGCGAGAAGCATCCCGACCACCGCACGGCCGAGTGCTCCGGTGCCTCCGGTAATTACAACTGTCCGATTGGCGAACTGCATGCCGGCCCTCCGTTGCTACCAGCATAGCAACGGCAAAGCATGTCAAGATCAAGCCGCAGTCAGGCGGCGATGGCGAAGGCGTCCAGCTTCCAGCCCGCAGCGGTCATGGCACGCTGAAGTGTCCCCATGAACCGACGCGTCACGTCCATGCCACCCGATCGCGGCCATGACCGGTTGATATAATGCCGACCTAATAGGTCGAGCAGCCTGTCGCGCTCGGCCTTATCAAGGCCGCCATCTGCGGTTGCATCGCCATAGAACTGGTTCAGATCAGAAACCAGAGCCGGATCTGTCTCAATGATCAGTCGCAGCGCCTCGTTCGAGGGGGGCACCATTCGGCGACCTTCGAGCTCCAGGCGGCAACAAGCCAGCGGAGCAGCAAGTAGCGTTGACAATTGCATCTCCCGATACCACCGGTTGAACTAGTTCCGGTACTAAGTTGCGCCCATATGGGACCTGTGGAGCAATCCGTCCACCCAGTAATTTGGTCGTTAACCGCTCAACCGTTCAATATCTGCGCCGCACGCCGCCAACTTCTGCTCAAGCGCCTCGTAGCCGCGATCAAGATGGTAAATCCGGTTCACGATTGTTTCGCCGCGCGCTGCGAGCCCCGCAACGATCAGCGAAACCGATGCGCGCAGATCGGTCGCCATGACTGGAGCCCCAGACAGCACCGGAACGCCGCGAACGATCGCCGAAGCGCCATGAACGTTGATACGCGCTCCCATGCGGTTCAATTCGGATACGTGCATGAAGCGGTTCTCGAAGATTGTTTCTGTGACCATCGCAGCACCATCTGATACCGCCATCAGCGCCATGAACTGCGCCTGCATATCGGTGGGGAACCCAGGATACGGCTCAGTCATGACGTCGGCACCGTGTAGACCGTTGAGCCGCCGGACGCGCAGGCCTCCCGGCCTCTCATCGATCTCCACCCCGGCTTCGCGCAAGATACGGATCGTTGCTCCAAGATGGTCCAGTCGCGCATTGTTCAGGCTCACTTCGCCGCCTGTGATTGCAGCAGCGCACGCATAGGTTCCGGTCTCGACTCGGTCCGGGATGATCGCGTGGCTGGCGCCATGCAGGCTGGCAACACCTTCGATGGTAAGGCGATCACTATCGATGCCAACGATCGCGGCGCCCATCGCGTTCAGACAGCGCGCGAGATCGCCAATCTCGGGTTCGCGCGCAGCGTTGGCGAGAACGGTGCGGCCATCGGCCAGCGAGGCGGCCATCAGCAGGTTTTCGGTGGCGCCGACCGAGACGAATGGAAACACGATCGCGGCGCCCCGAAGTCGGCCCTTCACGCTGCCATCGATGTACCCTCCGTCGAGACGGAAGGTGGCGCCCATCTGCTCCAGGCCCTTCAGGTGAAGGTCTATCGGGCGAGCGCCGATCGAGCAACCGCCCGGCATCGAGACTCGCGCCTCGCCGGTTCGCGCGAGCAGTGGGCCAAGTACCAGGGCCGACGCGCGCATTTTTCGCACTATGTCATAAGGCGCCTCGGTATTGGTGATCGCGCCGCCGAGAGACAGCGTCCGTCCGTCATTGCCGACCGCCTCGACGGCGAGACCATGCTGGGCCAACAACAGGCTCATGGTCTGGATGTCCGCAAGACGCGGCACGTTGCTCAGGACCAGGCGCTCGTCGGTGAGCATGGCCGCCGCCATAAGCGGCAGCGCGGCATTCTTTGCGCCGCCGATGCCTATCTCACCGGAAAGCGGACGGCCGCCGCGGATACGAATACGGTCCATTCAGTGATTCCCAAGGAGTTCGTAACAAACGCCGCGACACGGATAAGGCCATCTACATCCTAGGCAATGCGACCCCGCGTTGTCGCATGTACTTGCCGGCCTTGTCGGCATAGCTGGTCTCGCACGGTTCGTTCCCTTGTAGGAACAGGAATTGGCAGATGCCCTCGTGCGCGTGAATCTTCGCGGGCAGTGGGGTGGTATTGGAGATTTCGATGGTCACCTGGCCTTCCCATTCCGGCTCTAGCGGCGTGACGTTCACGATAATGCCGCAGCGCGCATAGGTTGATTTGCCGAGGCAGATTACCACCACGTCGCGCGGGATTCGGAAATACTCCACCGTGTGGCCTAGAGCAAAACTGTTGGGAGGGATGATGCAGGTGTCGATCTTGCGATCGACGAAGCTAGTCGGGGCAAAATCCTTAGGATCGATGACGGCGGAATCGATGTTGGTGAAGATCTTGAACTCATCCGCCACCCTTGCATCGTATCCATAGGAGGAGAGCCCGTAACTGATGACGCCCTGCCGCTTCTGAGCTTCGACGAACGGCTCTATCATGCCGTGTTCCTGTGCCATGTGGCGGATCCAGCGGTCGGACATGACGGACATTCGGTCGCTCCGGGTGGGGCAGCTCCCCTTGAGTTCAGGCAATGTCACGAATTGGCCCATAGTAGCGTCAATCGCGCTCGATTCGGCCACAAATTACGCTTGCTTCGGCTTCTCCCGTGCCTGCGCCTGGTCCTTCCGCTTGCGCAGATTGGTGCGCAGGGCCTCTGCCTCGCGCTTTCGGCGAGTGGCGAGCTTGCCGGTGGGGACGACGGGCTTGTCTCGCCCCGGCGGCGGTGGCTTATCCATGGAGCTCGAGGCGGCCTGTACAGTGGCCGCGGGACCCTACTTCACCTGCCGAGAGCCGCCAACACGCTGCTGGCGTCGCATGGCCTGCTGGCAGGAGTCGTCATCCACGTAAAATGTCATCTGGCGGTTGTTGGTATCGATGACGGTCACGACCTGCGGCCGTCCTGTAAAGTCACGAGAGACGTCCCGGGATCGATATCGGTTCTGCTTCTGCAGGTAGTCCATGTAGTCATCGGGGCTCGGGTAATCCGTTCGGCTAGCGCGTTCGCACGCACCCTTCTTGTCGTCGACCGTGTACCACTGCGCGCCCTTGGCGGGATACGTGCTCACGCCCACCAGAACCGCAAAAGCTGATGACAGGACCCACGTCCTCGGTCTCATGACTTATAATATCGGGTGATCTCGCGGGAGAGATACATTGAGTCGGGATGGCCATACCTGACGTTCTGACGGGGGTTGACCATGTTGAGCACGACGCCGGCGAAGGTGTTACGGTGCAGTTGCTTGCGCACCGCCTCGTGGATCTCCTGCGCCGTGGTGGAGCCCCATTTGGCGATCAGCGCGGTCTTGTCGACCTTCTGGCTCAGCAGCCAGCAATCGCCACCGACGAAGCTGGGCGGACTGTCGATGATCACCAGGTCATAGTTCTGGCTGGAGGTCTCCAGCAGCCGGTTGAAGCTGTCGAGCGCCAGCAGCCGGGTCGGGATGCCCTTGGGATGGCCGGCCGGCAGCAGGGTCAGATTGTCGCTGTGCGGATTGCGCTGCACCACGTCGCGCACATCGGCCTGTCCACGCAGCACGTCGGCCAGACCGGCCACGCTGACGCTGCGGGCCGCCTGCATCTTCCGCCCCGAGCGCATATCCGCGTCGATCAGCAGCACCCGGATGTCGCGATCGGCCGCGGCCTTGGCCAGCGCCCAGGCGGTGGTGGTCTTGCCTTCTTCGGGGCGCGCCGAGGTGATCAGGATGCTGCGCGGCCGGTCCATCAGCCACAGCCGGTTGAACAGTTGCTCGACCGCGTCGAGGTAGATCACCTCGTTGTGGCTGTCGAACCGCGGCAGCATCCCAAGCGTGGGCAGGTCCAGCACCATCTCCACCTGGTTCATGCTCACCAGGCCCTTGCGGTTGCTCTCGCGCACCCAGCCGATCATGCCGGCGATGCCGAAGGCGATCAGCGTCGAGGCCGGCAGCATGATCAGGTTGTTGGGGAAGGAGGCATGGATCGGCACCTCGGATCGCGCCGCGACGCGCACCGTGGTCGCCGGGATCAGCATCGAAGCATCGGTCTGGCGCAGCGTCCGCGCATAGGTGTCATACATGTCGGCCGCCGCATCGGCGGCGCGCTGCAGCGGGATCAGCATCGCCATCGCATCGTTGGTCGAGCCGATCTGCTGATGCAGTTCGGCCAGCCGCCCGGTCAGCGACTGCACCGAGGCCTCCTGCGACTGAATGTCGCTCTTGAGGCTGGCGACCATGCGCTGCGCCTCCTGGCGGATCTTCCGCTCGACATCGCCATACTGCGCATTCAACCGGCCCAGGGTGGGATTGTTCGCCACGTAATTCGACGCCAGGGCGGCGCGCTGGGCGCCGATCTGTGCCTCCTGCTCGCGCAGCCGGTTGATGGTCTGCGAGCCGAGCACCGCGGCCAGCGTCTCGGGATCGCTGTTGCGCGCGGTGTCATAGCGGCCGCGTAGCGCGGCCAGCTGGGCCCGACCGTTGATCAGATCGGTGCTGACCTGGGTGATCTGCTCCTGGATCAGCGGCGCTTCGCGGCCGGTGACGATGCTGTGGTCGTTCTTGAACTTGGCGACGACCTGCGCCTTCTGCGAGGCGTCCTTGCCGAGTTCGATCAAATGCGAGCCGGTATAGCCGTGCACCTGCCGCATGATCTGCTCGGCGAAGCCCATGTGGTTGGCGATGTAGCCGTCGGCGATGGCGTTGGCGATCGTCGCCGCCTTCTGATTGTCCTGCGACGACACCGTGATCTGGATGTCTCTGGCATGCGGCACCGGCTCGAAGATCACCTTGCTGCGCAGCGCGGCCAGCGTTTCGCCGCGCTGGCGCTCGGTCGGGCTGAGGCGTGGCGGCGTGTTGTTGGGCAGCCAGGTCTGCAACCAACCGTTGATCGTGCTCTTCGCATCGCCAATCCAGGATTGCTTCTTGAGCGCCGGATTGAACTCTGGGTCATTGGCCAGATCCAGCTTGTCGATCACCGAGAGCAGCAGTTCAGGAGATTTCAGGATCGTCAGTTCCGAACCCAGCGTGTAGTCGCTGAACTGCTGGTCGCGCAGCATGGCCGAGGTAGGGACTGCCTGCGGCGTGGGGGAGTCAGCCTCGACGGTGGCAACGCCCTGATATTTCTTCGGCAGGATCTGGATGCCGACGGCGAAGATCACCGACAGCACAATCCCGAGCAGCAGGATCGACCACTTGCGGCGCCACAGCTTGACGGACGCGTCCCGCAGGAAGGTCTGTTCGGCCAGTGCTTCGTCCGGAGTGTAGAGAGAGGTGCTCATGCCATCATCTTCCGCCAGTTCGCGCCGTCTGTCCCAGGAGGTCTGCAGCCTAGCCGGGGGAGGTCGCGCTAGCTCACGCTCAGCCCGGCGTGCACGTCGGTCCGTGCCGCGTCCCCGCTGCAGCCGCCACTGTAGTTAGTCCAAGCCGCGACTGCTGCTTATATCTATTTGGAGGTAGTGCTGTGACGTGGCGCAGACGGCTTCGCTGTCAGCGCCTTCCAGTTCACTAAAGCGCTACAATTGCTTCGTCTCATGACGCGGAATAGTTGAAGAAAGGGTTCTAAGCGGATCACCTGACTCTCGCATCAGACGACGCCTATCCGTTGAAGAAGGGTCAATCGATACACCGACGATTGCTGTCGCTGAAGCGCCGATATGCAATCGTTGTTACTTATGTTCGTGCGCGCCCCGCCGTTCGAGAGGAAGCATGGGAGGAAGCATATTTTCGCGGCGGCTATTGGTTGCCGGGTGTTGCGCCTCGTCAGTGTTCGCGCGCACCCGAACAGCGTCTGCCGATGAAGATGCGGGACAATCAGAGCTGCCACGTACCGGTGATCAGCTTGTCGAACTGGGGCATGAAGCGGAAGCCAAGCCACTCACACCTGATAACGTCGGTCTGCAGGAACCGGTCCTGGCCTGGGCGTATGATCCAAACAAGAAGATTGTGCGCAGTGGATCCCGGTTGAATATGGTGCTTCTGATGCGCTTTGACCCAGCTACACTCGGCGAAGCGGAGCGGCCGTTATCATCTGCAGGTGTCGTCGCCTTTTCGGCCGTCTGCACACATCAACAATGTTGGGTCACGGACTGGCTGAAATCTGTCCAGCTATTGCAGTGCCCATGTCATCAGTCGCGATACGATTTGCGCCAGGGTGCAAAGGTCGTTAGTGGGCCAGCGCCAAGGTCGTTACCTGCGCTGCCGTTGAACATCACTGACGGCGTGCTTGACGTCGCTGGGCCGTTCACTGGCCGCGTTGGAGGTGAACGGCAACAGGGCGCCTAGTGTTCTGAAATTGGGGAGGGTGAACCAATGCGAAAATCGTTCAAGACTGTACTCATGGCCTGCGCCGTCAGTACGATTGGCTGCATGAGTGCACCATGGCTAGCCGCGGCGGAAGTGTCCAGCTACGCGCCGGTGACACAGCAGCGTCTCGAAAATCCAGAAGTCGGAAATTGGCTGCTTTATCGGCGGACGTATGACGGGCACGGGTTCAGTCCGCTGCGGCAGATCAACACGGATAATGTCAAGGATCTTGTGCCGGTCTGGAGCTTCGCGACCGGAATGGTCGAGGGGCATGAATCGCCGCCTATGGTGAACAACGGCCTGATGTTCGTCACCACTCCTGGCATGCAAGTACTGGCGCTCGATGCCGCGACCGGCGATCTGATCTGGCGTTATAAAGCAAAGCTGCCTTCTGATTTGTTCCAGCTTCATCCAACAAATCGCGGCGTCGCGTTGTGGGGTGACAAGTTGTATCTGGCGACGGTCGATGCGCGCCTGATCGCACTCGATGCTAAGACCGGAAAGGAGGTGTGGAACACGAAGGTCGGCGACTACCAGCACGGTGAATACATGACGCTTGAGCCGCTGGTTGTACACGGCAAGGTTATGGTGGGTTCGTCGGGCGGCGAATTCGGCGTGCGAGCCTATATCGCTGCATATGATGCCGACTCCGGAAAGCAGGTCTGGCGGACCTACACGGTGCCCAGCCCGGAAGAACCTGGCGGAGATACCTGGAAGAGCGATGCCTGGAAGACCGGTGGTGGTTCCGTCTGGATTACCGGCAATTACGATCCAAAGCGAAACCTCGCTTATTGGGGCGTTGGCAATGCCGCTCCGTGGCCAGGCGATTTGCACCCGGGCGATGATCTTTATACGAGTTCGACGATCGCCCTGAATCCGGATACCGGCGAGATCAAGGGCTATCACCAGTATCACTGGAACGACTCGTGGGATTGGGACGAGATCCGGCCACCGGTGCTGATAAACATGCAGCACAACGGTCAGAGCATTGATGCTCTCGTGCATCCCGCGCGCGACGGCTATCTGTGGACGCTGCAGCAGACCGATAACGGCATCAAGTTCATCTCCGGCCAGCCGTTCGTTTATCAGAATGCGTTCAAGAGCCTCGATCCACAGACCGGCCGACCGACTTATGACCTCGACCACAAGCCGGTCAGCGGCAAGGAAGTCAGTTTCTGCCCCTCCTTGTGGGGAGGTCTGGACTGGCCCTCCGAATCCTACAGCGATCAGACCCAGCTTCTGTACATTCCGGCCAATGAAAACATGTGCGGCCAGATGCTGGGTGAAAAGAAGCAGCTTCTCGTCGGCCAGCTCTGGCTCGGCGCCGATGCGGACAGCCTGAACCTGCTGCCGCGCGGCGATCATATCGGTGAACTTCAGGCCTGGGACCCCGCAACCGGCAAACGGGTCTGGACTTATCCCTTCCCAAACCAGCTATTTGCCTCCGTGCTGAGCACGGCAGGTGGCCTCGTTTTCGTCGGCGGCACCAATGACCGCATGTTCCGGGCCTTCGACGCGAAGACAGGCGAACTGCTGTGGCAGCAGAAGACAAACTCGGGAATCATTGGCATGCCGGTGGCGTATCAGGTGGGGGACACTGAATACGTCGCCATCCAGTCCGGATGGGGAGTCGATGCGCAACGCATTCAGGATTCTCTGGCAAAGACATCGATGAAGCTCGATCCGAACGCGGTTCCGCAGGGTGGGGTGGTCTGGGTGTTCGCGCTTAGGCGGCATCGCTAGGAAGATTCGTCGGCAACGGAGCGGCGCAGCAGCGGCATCGGTACCCGCTGCTTCGCGTCCTCGAGGAGGTGAGTGATGGTCACATTGAAGGTCAACGGGCAGGACCATGTCTATGACGGCGATACCGCGGTACCGTTGCTCTGGGTGATCCGTGATGAGCTGGGCCTGACCGGCACGAAGTTCGGTTGCGGCAAGGGTCTGTGCGGTTCGTGCACCGTGCACCTGGATGGCGTCGCCGTCCGTTCATGCCAGATGGCCGTATCCGAAGCAGGCGGCAAGGCGATTGTCACCATCGAAGGCCTCGATCCCGAGGGCAATCACCCCGTCCAGCGGGCCTGGCGCGAAACTAGCGCCCCACAATGCGGCTACTGCCACGCGGGACAGATCATGCAGGCAGCGGCATTGCTCGCGGCTACACCAAAGCCAAGTGACAGCGACATCCTAACCGCGATGGCGGGCAACATCTGTCGTTGCGGCTGCTATCAGCGCATCGCCGAAGCGGTGCGCCTGGCCTCGACGGGAGTATAGGCCATGACCCACATGTTCGAGACGATCGCGATTCCACCAGGTTGCGTGGCCAATGTCAGCCGCCGGTTCGTGATGAAGGGCATCGTTGGCTCCGGCGCCCTGGTTATCGGAGCGAGCATACTGCCGCGCCCGGCGATGTCGGCCTGGAGCACGGGGGCCGGCAAGATGCCTGGTGGCACCATCAACGATCCGCATGTCTATGTCGCCATCGATCCATCAGGGTTGGTGACCATCATCACCAACCGCTCGGAAATGGGTACTGGTGTGCGCACCAGCCTGCCGATGATCGTGGCCGACGAGATGGAGGCGGATTGGTCGCGTGTGCGTGTCGCGCAAGCACCGGGAGACGAGAAGAAATACGGCAACCAGGATACGGACGGCTCACGTAGCGTGCGGCACTGGGTCGAGCCGATGCGGCAATGCGGCGCGGCGATGCGGGCAATGCTGGAGCAGGCGGCAGCGACACGCTGGGGTGTCGCGGTAGCCGAGGTCCGGGCGGAGAACCACAAGGTCGTGCACCTAGGCTCGGGTAACATGCTCGGTTACGGCGAGTTGGCGAGGGCTGCGAGTGCCTTGCCGACACCGTCGGCGGACAGTCTGAAGCTGAAGGATCCGCGCAACTTCCGCTATATCGGCACCGGGTCGATCCCGATTGTCGATCTGCACGATATCACCACGGGCAAGGCGACCTATGGGATCGATGCAAAGATCCCTGGCATGAAGTTCGCGGTGATCGCGCGCCCGCCGGTGGTCGGCGGCAAGCTGGTATCGTTCGATGCCACTGAAGCCCTCAAAGTCCCTGGTGTGGAGAAGGTGGTGGAGGTCCGAGCCTGGCCCTGGCCCTCGAAGTTCATGCCAGTTGGTGGCGTAGCGGTGATCGCGCGCAACACCGGCTGTGCTATCATCGGTCGGGATAAACTGAAGGTCGTCTGGGACAACGGACCGAACGCCGGTTACGATTCGGTCGCATTCCGCCGACAGATGGAGCAGACAGCGGCCAACGCCTGCAAAGTCGTTCGCAACGACGGCGACGCCGAGGGCGCGCTGAAGTCGGCGGCGAGGGTGGTCACCGCACAGTACTATGTGCCGCATCTGGCGCATGCCAGCATGGAGCCGCCAACAGCCGTGGTGAATGTCTTCCAGGGCAAGGCGGGAACCCAATGCGTGGCCTACGCACCGACGCAAAGTCCGGGTGGCTGTCGCGATGATCTTGCTAAGGTTCTCGACATTCCGGTCGAGAATGTCACGGTCAACGTGACGCTGCTGGGCGGCGGCTTCGGACGGAAGTCCAAGTGGGACTATGTGCTCGAAGCGGCGTTGCTGTCGAAGGCGACGGGCGCACCGATCAAGGTCGTGTGGACGCGCGAGGACGACATTCTGCACGACTTCTACCACACCGTGTCGGTCGAGCGGATCGATGCTGGAGTCGATGCGAGCGGCAAGGTCATCGGCTGGCGGCACCGCAGCGTGGCGCCGACGATCAAGTCCACTTTCCAGGCGGGCGCCGACTATGAAGCGCCGTTCGAACTAGGCATGGGGTTGGTGGACAATCCTTTTAACATTCCTAACCTTCGCTGCGAGAACGGCCGCTGCGAGGCGCATACACGCATTGGCTGGTTCCGCTCGGTGTCCAACATCCCGCACGCGTTCGCGGTGCAGTCGATGGTGGGTGAGATCGCGGCGGCGCTGGGGCGTGATCCCAAGGATGTGCTGCTAGAACTGCTCGGCCCCGATCGCATCGTTGATCCGCGCAAGTCACCTGATGTTGCCGACTACTGGAACTACGGCGATCCGTTCGAGACCTATCCGATCGATACCGGTCGCCTGCGTCGGGTGACGGAGATTGCGGCCGAGCAGGCGGGGTGGGACAAGCCTTTGCCGAAAGGTGAGGGGCTAGGCATTGCCGTGCACCGTAGCTTCCTGACCTACGTCGCGACGGTGGCACACGTCGCCGTGGACGATAAGGGAACGCTGCGCATCCCGCGCGTCGACACCGCGATAGACTGTGGCTTCCACGTCAATCCGGAGCGCATTCGATCGCAGATCGAGGGTGCGGCGGTGATGGGGCTGTCGCTGACCAAGCATGGGAAGATCACGTTCAAGGATGGCCGCCCCGAGCAAAGCAACTTCGACGGCTTTGGCGTGGCCCGCATCGACGACGCTCCGCTGGATGTGCGGGTGCATATAGTCCCCGCGAACTGGGACGTGCCGTCCAGCGGGGTGGGCGAGCCAGGCTTGCCACCATTCGCGCCGGCGCTCTGCAACGCGATCTTCGCCGCGACCGGCAAACGGATACGCAGCCTGCCGATCGGGGATCAGCTTAAGACGTAGGCGTAGTCAGGGCATGGGCATTCGCCATGGCCGGCATCCGGTCGTGGCGGGTCCCGCCGTGCAATCGAAAACTCATTAACTTTCTGACGTTTGGCGACTGTTGATCTAGATCAATGATCCGTTAACACCGGCACGGCAGTTTCCGCGGAGCACCTGCCGGAGTGTTCCATGGATATCGACCCGAGCGACCTCATCGTCGGCCTGATGATGGCCGCCTTTGGCCTGGTCGGCCTGATCCTCGCCTCCGGGGCGATGGACAACGAGATGTACGTCTTCGGCCTCTCGCTGTTCGGCTTTGCCTGCGTCTTCGACTTCGGTCTGTTGCGCCGGCATTTCGACCGGATGGAAGCGCGTCGTCATGGCTGATGCCGCGATCATGCCGCGCCCGGCCCCGGATTATAACGAGGCCGTCGTCAGGAAATTCGTGATCGCCACGGTGTTCTGGGCGGTGGTCGCCTTCCTGGTCGGCGTCTGGCTCGCCACTGAGCTCGCCTGGCCGCAAGCCAATCTAGGGCTCTCGTTCATCAATTTCGGCCGACTTCGCCCGGTCCACACATCTGCGGCAATATTCGCATTCGGCGGTTCCGCGCTGTTCGCGACCTCATTCTACGTAGTTCAGCGAACCTGCCGTGCGCGGCTGTTCGGTGGTGAGGCGCTCGCCGACTTCGTGTTCTGGGGATACCAGTTCTTCATTCTCATGGCGGCGCTGTCCTACGTGATGGGCTTCAGCCAGAGCCAGGAATACGCCGAACCCCAATGGCACCTGGATTTGTGGCTGACCGTCGTGTGGGTGGCCTACGCAGTGATCTTCATCGGCACGCTGATGAAGCGCGAGGAGCCACACATCTATGTGGCGAACTGGTTCTATCTCGCGTTCATTCTGACCATCGCCGTGCTGCATATCGGTAACAACCTGGCACTGCCGATCTCGATGTTCTCCGCCCAGGCCTATCAGGTCACCTCTGGCGTGCAGAACGCGATGATCCAGTGGTGGTATGGCCACAACGCGGTCGGCTTCTTCCTGACCGCGGGCTTCCTTGGAATGATGTACTACTTCATCCCGAAGGCGGCCAACCGACCAGTTTACTCCTATCGCTTGTCGGTCGTGCACTTCTGGTCGCTGATCTTCATGTACATCTGGGCCGGTCCGCACCACCTGCACTGGACCGCGCTGCCCGACTGGACACAGACCCTGGGCATGGCCTTCTCGGTCATGCTGTGGATGCCGTCCTGGGGCGGCATGATCAACGGCCTGATGACGCTGTCTGGCGCGTGGGACAAGCTGCGCACCGACCCCAGCCTCCGCTTCTCGGTGACCGCGGTCGGCTTCTATGGCATGTCGACCTTCGAAGGTCCGGTGATGTCGGTGCGCGACGTCAACGCGCTGAGTCACTACACCGACTGGACGATCGGACACGTTCACTCCGGTGCGCTGGGCTGGGTCGCGTTCATCAGCTTCGGGGCGGTCTATTATCTCGTGCCGGTGCTGTGGAAGCGCCCGGGACTGTATTCGATGCGCCTGGTGTCCTGGCACTATTGGATCGCGACGCTGGGCATCGTGTTCTACATCACCTCGATGTGGGTCGCCGGCATCATGCAAGGCCTGATGTGGCGTGCTTATGACCAGTTCGGGTTCCTGCAATACTCGTTCGCCGAGTCGGTGATCGCCCTGCATCCCTACTACGTCATCCGGATGTTCGGCGGACTGCTGTTCCTCATCGGTGCGCTGCTGATGGTTTACAACCTGATCCAGACAGTGCGCGGCAAGACATCAACGTCCGAGCAGACGATCGTCATGCCGGCAGCCGTCGCCGTGGCGGGGGAGTAAGCCATGTTCCGCCAGGAATTCATCGAGCGCAACGCGTTCCTTCTGCTGGTTCTGACGCTGGTGACGATAGCCATCGGCGGCATCATAGAAGTTGTGCCGCTGTTCACTATCGAGACAACAGTGGAGCATGTGAAGGGCATACGACCTTACACCCCGTTGGAACAGCGCGGGCGCGACATTTACGTGCGTGAGGGCTGTTACGTCTGCCACAGCCAGCAAGTCCGCGCCCTGCGAGACGAGGTGGAGCGCTACGGGCATTTCTCGCTGGCGGCGGAGAGTATGTACGACCATCCGTTCCAGTGGGGTTCCAAGCGCATTGGCCCTGATCTGGCGCGGGTCGGGGGCAAGTACTCCAGCGATTGGCACTACGCGCACCTGATCAATCCGCAGAGCGTAGTACCAGAATCGTTGATGCCTGCTTATGCGTTCCTGGCGGAGACTCCGCTGGCGTCTGACGACATCGTGGCGCGCCTGCGCACTCTGCGCGCTGTTGGGGTACCCTACACGGATGCCGAGATCGGTAGTGCGGCTGCGGATCTGGCGACGCAGGCAAATCCGAATGCCGACAATGCAGATCTGTTGAAGCGCTACCCGAAGGCAGTGACCGTGCCGGGGAATGGCCGCGTCGTCACCGAGATGGATGCACTGGTGGCATATCTTCAGGTGCTGGGGACCATGGTCAACTTCGCCGACCCGGCTAATGAGAGGCTGCAGCAATGATGGAGCTGATCATGTGGCTGCAGCACCATTGGGTCGTGGTGGTAACCGTCGTGTTCCTGCTGATTGTGCTGACCACCTACTGGCCGGGGCGCAAGGCCCAGATCGAGCGGCATGGCCGCATTCCGCTCGAAGACGATCGCTGAGGAGCCGCGCAGTGCCAACCAAGATTGAAAAGGACGTAGTGACCGGCACGAACACGACGGGTCACGAGTGGGATGGGCTGAAGGAGCTCAACACACCGCTGCCGAAGTGGTGGCTGTACGTGCTCTACGCGACCATTGCCTGGGCGGCTGTATGGTTCGTGTTATATCCGTCTGTGCCGGGTATCACCGGTTATTTCCCTGGCATCCTCGGCTACTCGCAGCGCAGGGAAGTGAACACCGAAGTACGTGCGATCGAGGCGCAGCGTGCCGGCACCATGGACAAGATCAAGGCCCTGTCGTTTGCCGAGATCCGCAAGGATCCGCAGCTTATGGCGGCCGCCGAGGTGGCGGGACGTATTGCCTTCGCCAACAACTGTCAGCCCTGCCATGGCGCCGGCGGTGGCGGGCAGCCTGGCTATCCGGCCCTGGCAGCTGGTGGGTGGATCTGGGGCGGCTCGCTGGATGCGATTGAGCAGACCATCGCCTATGGCATTCGCAGCGGCGGCGATCAAGCACGTGACAGCCAAATGCTGCGGTTCGGTGCGGATGGCATCCTGAAACCCGACGAGATTCAGAAAGTCGGCGACTACGTGATGACGATGTACGGCAAGCCAACCGATAGAGACGTGTCGGCCGGGCGGAATCTCTACGCCGACAACTGCGCTGTCTGTCATGGTGAGGCAGGGCAGGGCGATCGCGAGAAGGGAGCGCCACGACTGGCGTCGCGTGTGCATATCTATGGCGATACTCGGGATGCCGTCGTCGCACAAATCAGCGCTCCACGGATGGGTGTGATGCCGGCATGGCATACGCGGCTTGATGAGGCGACCATCAAGAGCCTGGCGCTGTATGTCCATTCGTTGGGTGGTGGGGAGTAGGTGTCCCGCATCAGCAAGGCCGACCGTCAGCTTCAGCTCCAGCGCGAGGAACTGGGCGACCACCTGTATGCCAACCGTGTGCGCGTTTATCCGAAGACGGTGCACGGCCCGGTCCGCCGCTTCAAATGGGCGGTCCTGGTCTTCTGCCTTGCTCTCTACTATCTGCTGCCGTGGCTGCGCTGGCACCGTGGCGTCAACCAGCCGGACCAAGCCGTACTGCTGTCGCTCTGGCATGAGCGATTCTATTTCTTCAATCTCGAGTTCTGGCCGCAGGACATCTATTACCTGACCGGGCTGCTGATCATGGGCGCGGTGGCGCTGTTTTTGGTCACCAGCCTGATCGGTCGTGTCTGGTGCGGTTATGCCTGCCCGCAGACCGTGTGGACCGATCTGTTCATGTGGGTCGAGCGCCAGATAGAGGGCGACCGCAACGAGCGCATGAAGCGCGACGCGGAGCCGCTCTCCTTCGATACGCTTTGGCGCAAGCTGGCGAAGCACGCCGTGTGGTTGGGGATTGCGTTTTGGACCGGCGGCGCGTGGATCATGTACTATGTCGATGCGCCAACGGTGACGATCGAGTTCTGGACCGGCACGGCATCGAAGGAAGTGTACTTTTTTACCTTCCTGTTCACGGCGACGACATATTTGCTGGCCGGCTGGGCACGCGAACAGGTCTGCACCTACATGTGCCCGTGGCCACGTTTCCAGTCAGCGATGCTGGATGAACAGACAGTCACCGTGACCTATCAGGGTTGGCGCGGCGAACCGCGGACGCGTGGCAAGCGGCACCAAGCTGGACCTGCCGGCGACTGCGTTGACTGCGGCGCCTGCGTCACCGCCTGTCCGACAGGGATCGATATCCGGGACGGCATCCAGCTTGAGTGCATCAACTGCGGCCTCTGTATCGACGCCTGCAATCACGTCATGCAGAAGACAGGTCGACCGCAATGGTTGATCACCTGGGATACGTTGGCGGACCAGGCAGCGAAGGCGCAAGGACAGCAGACCACGCTGCGCCTGCTGCGGCCACGCACCTTGATCTACGTCTCTGCGTTGGTGCTGGCGGCGGTGGTGATGACGGTCGCCCTTTTGACACGGTCGTCGATCGATCTTTCCGTGCTGCACGACCGTGCGCCGCTGTTTGTGCGCCTCCCGGATGGCGATCTGCGCAACGGCTACACGGTGAAGATCGTCAACAAGACGCAGCAGATGGCGTTGTTCGAGCTGCGGACCGAGGGCCTGAACGCAGCAGCACTCGCCGAACCCGATGAGGGGCTTGGTCCGGCCGACAGGCTCGGGCTGACAGTGAAGGCCGACAGCATTGGCACGTTCCGTGTCACGGCCGCCGGTCAGCCGAGCCGGCTCGCGGAGGGATCGCAGCCGATAGACTTCATCCTGCGCAACACCGAAACCGGCGAGCAGACGGTGTATCGTTCGCAATTTATGGGGCCGCGATGAGGAATTCTCCCTGGCGCTCGTTTCCTCTGGCATTGATGGCCGGTCTGGGAGCTGTGGTTCTGATCAATGCCGGCATGGTGTTCGCAGCCTTAAAGAGCTTCCCCGGCAAGGCCGGCAGCCAGGATTTCGAATTGAGCAACCGCTACGACAGCGTGCTGCAGCGGTCCGAGCGCGACGCGGCTCTGGGGTGGACCGTCAAGGCATCGACCGACAAAGCGCGCGTGCCGGTAGTGGTGCTGACTCAACGCGATGGTACGCCGTTGCAGGGAGCCTTGCTCGAGGGCGCTGCGGAACGTCCGCTCGGGCCCGCCGAAATGCAGCATCTGACGTTCCATGAGTTGGCGGCGGGACGTTACGTCGCTGATGCAGTGTTGCCGGAGCAAGGCCAATGGGAGTTGACGCTCTCTGCATCCGCGGGCGGTAGCCAGATTGCGGCAACGCGCAGGGTCATCGTGCATTGAGCTCTGAAGTCAGGACGGCCCCTCCCCCTCTCCTCGGAGGGGGAGATGAAATGCTGGGCTGTGTGCATTGCCATCAACCGACGGCGTCGGGGCACCGCTTCTGCTGTCCCGGCTGCGCCGTTGCGTTTGAAACAATCCAAGGCCTTGGGCTAGGTCGCTATTATGCGCAGCGCGTACTCGACCCCGGGTTGCGCGCACTGCGCCCCGAACCTTCTGAACCACGCGATCTTTCCCGCTTCATCATCTCGGCACCTGATGGTGCGCACGAACTGACGCTGGCGATCGACGGCCTGCAGTGTGGTGCCTGCGTCTGGTTGATCGAGTCGGTCCTGGCGCGCGAGCCGGATGTGCTGGTCGGGCGCGTCAACATGACCACGCGCCGCCTTCGGCTGGCCTGGCGCGGCGCGGCGGATCGCGCCCAATCCCTGGTCAATGCCATCGAGCGTCTCGGCTATCGGCTGGTGCCGTTCGATACGGCATCGCTCACCGCGGCGCGCGACGGCACTGACCGCGCGCTGCTCCGTGCGCTCGCTGTTGCCGGCTTCGCTGCGGGCAACGTCATGCTCTTGTCGATCGGCATCTGGGCCGGAGAGGCGGGCGGGCTGCTGCACGACATGGGGCCGGCAACGCGTGACCTGCTACACTGGTTCTCGGCGCTGATCGCGATGCCAGCCATCGCCTATGCGGGCCGGCCGTTCTTCCTCTCGGCGATGGCGGCGCTGCGCCATATGCGGACCAACATGGACGTGCCGATCTGTGTGGGCATCACTCTGGTCACCGGCATCAGTCTCGCGCAGACAATCGAGGGCGGTGCTCACACTTATTTTGAGGCGTCAGTCTCGCTGCTGTTCTTTCTGATGATCGGCCGGGTGCTGGATCATCGGGTCCGTGGCCAGGCGCGGGCCACCGCTGAGCAACTACTGACGCTGCGGGCCGCCGATGTTGCCGTTCTGCAGCCGGACGGCAGCACGGTGCCGCGCAGTCAGCACGCGATTGCCGCTGGTGACCGGGTGCTGGTGGCGCTTGGGGAGCGGATCGGCGTCGACGGGATCATAGAGCGCGGCACCTCGACGCTGGACGCCAGCCTGGTGACCGGCGAAAGCCTGCCGGTCAGCGCAGCACCGGGTGCGTCCGTGTTCGCCGGTACGCTCAATCTTGGCGAGCCACTCACGGTGCGCGCAACGGCAACCGGCAGCGGCACGCTGCTCGCGGAATGCGCGCGCCTCATCGAGGCGGCCGAAGCGCGGCGCTGCCGCTTTGTCGCACTCGCCGACCGCGTGGCGAGATGCTACGCGCCAGTGGTCCACGCGGTTGCACTGCTGACCTTCGCGGGATGGTGTTTTGGTGCGGGTGTCTCTGTCAGCCAGGCACTGCTTACAGCGAGCGCTGTGCTGATCATCACCTGTCCTTGCGCGCTGGCGCTGGCAATTCCTGTAGTGCAGGTGGTCGCCACCGGGCGGCTGTTCCGTGCCGGCATCCTGCTGAAGTCTGCGACTGCGCTTGAGCGGCTTTCCGATATCGATACAGTCGTATTCGACAAGACCGGTACCTTGACCGAACCAACGATGGCGCTGGTGCGAGAAGACGGCGTAGACCAGTCAGCACTGCGGACCGCCGCCTCGCTGGCGGCGGGAAGCCGGCACCCGCTGGCACGCTCGCTGCTGGCTGAGTCGGGCCCCGTCGCAGTCGCCGACGAACTGGTCGAGCACCGGGGACAAGGTGTACAGGCAGGGGATACAAGGCTCGGCAGCCGTGCATTCGTTGGATTGTCAGGTGGGACTGCCCCAGTCGGCCCCGAACTTTGGTTGACTCGTCCAGGACATGCACCGGTTTGTTTCCGGTTTGCCGAAAGCCTGCGTAGCGATGGCGTTGCGACCGTGCGCAGGCTGCAACACTTGGGGCTGGAGGTGCGTCTGTTATCCGGCGACCACGCGGTTGCGGTGGCGCCGATCGCCAGGACCCTTGGCATTGCAACCTGGGAGGCGGCGCGCACGCCGGTGCATAAGGTGGACGCGATCGAAGCACTCGTCGCACAGGGGCGAAAGGTGCTGATGGTTGGCGATGGACTGAACGACAGCGCGTCGCTGGCCGCCGCCTCCGTCTCCGCATCACCGTCCAGTGCCGCCGATATTAGCCAGACGGTTGCCGATGTGGTGTTTCAGGGAAAGCAACTTGCACCGGTAGCGTCGGTGGTCGAAATCGCGCGCCATGCCCGCAGCTTGATGCGACAGAACCTGGCGCTCTCGATTGGCTACAATGCGTTGATGGTGCCGCTGGCAATCGCTGGCCTAGTTACGCCGTGGCTGGCGGCTGCGGCGATGTCGAGCTCATCGCTGCTCGTCATGGCCAACAGCTTCAGGCTGCGGGGCAGCACGATATGAACGTCATCCTTTATCTGCTCGGTGCAAGCCTGCTCCTTGGCGGTGGCGCGCTGGCGATATTCCTGTGGTCCTTGCGCACCGGTCAGTACGACGACATGGAAGGGGCCGCGAACCGGATCCTGTTCGATGACGAGGACGCCGCGTCCGGCAACTTTCCAGTGTCGCTTTCGCACCGGTCCCTCAACGGGAGGCAGCCGCGCGACCACTTGGATGACCGGCGGAACGATTGATGAACGGATTAATCAATCGTTAGCCGGAACATGGCATTACCTTGTGGCTTGCACGCCACGTGGCGCCGCAGACTCATTGCAAGACCGCACGCGACAGGATGCCGCGCTACCCTGGAAGGCATCCTATGTCCGTTGCAGCGCCCGGGCTCTTAGCAACCCAACAGTTCGCTGACGCACGGTCCAATCTGCTGCTGGAGACCATGAACGACGGCTTCATCGAGACCGATGACGCAGCGGCCTTTGTGTATGTCAACCCCCGCTTCGCAGCGTTACTGGGCTACGCGCAGGAGGATTTGATCGACCAGCCGGCGCGCCGGTTCATGGCTGACGCCGCCGCCCGTTTGTCGGTAGAGCATCTGGCCAAGCGAAAGGCCGGCCTCGGCGAAGTCTATGAACTCAACTGGTTGCATCGGGACGGGCACGAGATAGCAACGCGAGTATCAGCGAGCCCACACTTCGATACTCACGCAAACTTTGTCGGTTCGACCGCGATCGTCACCGACCTGACCGAAACGAAACGGGCCGAAGCAGACCAGCAGCGAGCAGACCGAGCTCTGCGTCTGTTGAATATTTGCGACGGTATAATGATACGCGCGAAAGACGAAGAGC
>JBKPOG010000031.1:0-14680 GCA_046732975.1 Pseudomonadota bacterium | reverse complement strand
TGTTCCAGGAGGTGCGGGAAAAGCGAGGGTTGGTCTACTCGATCTATTCGTTCAGCTCGCCCTTCCTCGACGGCGGTTTGTTCGGCATCTACGCCGGCACCGGCGAGAGCGAGGCCGAGGAGCTGGTGCCCATCACGCTTGAGGAGCTGCGCAAGGTGCAGCACGAGGTCACCGAGGCGGAGCTGGCGCGGGCCCGGGCGCAGGTGAAGGCAAGCCTGCTGATGTCGCTTGAGAGCACCGGCAGCCGCTGCGAGCAACTTGCCCGACAGTTGCAAGTGTTCAATCGGGTGGTGCCGACCGCGGAGACGGTGGCGAAGCTCAATGCAGTGTCCACCGCCGACGTCTGCCGGGCCGCAGCCCGGCTGTTCCGCGGCACACCGACGTTAGCGACGATGGGCCCGGCGGAGCGGGTTCCGGCGCTGGGAGAGATTGCCGACAGGCTTGCGGCTTGAACCCAGGAGCTCGCAATGCCGGAGCCGCTTGACCTCCTCGCTGATCTGATTGCTCGTGCGCGAGCGGCCGGTGCGGACGCGGCGGATGCCGTACTAATCTCCGGGACGGCGATCGGGGTGCAGCGCCGGTTGGGTAATACGGAACACGTGGAGCGCTCGGAAGGGCGCGATCTCGGGCTGCGCGTATTCCTTGGAAAGCGGGCGGCGATCGTGTCCTCGAGCGCTATAGACCCCGCCAGCTTCCCCGAACTCGCCGAACGGGCGGTCGCCATGGCCAGGGTGGTGCCAGAAGATCCTTATGCCGGTCTCGCCGAGACCGCTGCCGCACCGGAACCGGTGGCGCTAGACCTGGAGGACCCAACGGAACCTTCCACCGACGACCTGCTGAACCGGGCCGCAGCCGCCGAAGAGGCCGCATTGGCGGTGCCTGGGATCACCAACTCGGAGGGCGCGGAGGCCGGTTTCTCGCGCACCGAGGCATTTCTGGTCAACTCGGCCGGTTTCGCCGGGCGTCACGCGCGCACCAACCACTCGGTGTCCGCCACAGCACTCGCCGGTAGCGGGACGGCGATGCAGCGGGACTACGACTACCACTCCACCGTACATTTGGCTGACCTTGATGACGCGGCGGGGATCGGCCACAGCGCTGGCGAACGGGCCGTGGTACGGCTGAACCCCACAAGGCCGAAGACGGCTAAGCTGCCGGTGGTGTATGATTCTCGCGTCGCGGGCAGTCTGCTCGGGCATCTGGTCGGAGCGATCAACGGGGTTTCGGTCGCCCGTGGTACCACGTTCCTGAAGGATCGCCTGGGAACCCGTATCTTTCTGGATACAATCGAGATCCATGACGACCCACGTCGGGTGCGCGGGCTGCGCTCGCGTGTGTTCGACGGCGAGGGAACCCCCACCGCCGCGCGCGACATCGTTGCCGCAGGGGTACTGACGACCTGGCTGTTGGATAGCCGGTCGGCCCGCCAGCTTGGCATGCAGTCCACCGGCCACGCGTCGCGCGGTACTGGCGGTCCACCGGCGCCGGGCCCGACCAACCTGTACCTCGCGGCAGGAGAGATGACGCCGGCGGAACTCATGGCGGACATCAAACTGGGGCTCTACGTTACCGAGATGATCGGCATGGGAGTAAATGGGGTAACCGGCGATTACAGCCGCGGCGCATCCGGCTTCATGATCCGTGACGGCGCGATCGCCGAGCCGGTGGCGGAGATCACCATCGCCGGCAACCTGCTGGAGATGTTCGCGCACCTGACTCCAGCCAACGACCTGCGGTTCCGGCGTGGCATGGATGCGCCGACCGTACGCGTCGAAGGGATGACGATGGCTGGCGCCTGAGGCGCGCCAGCACCATATTCCGCGCATGCTCACCAAACAGAGAAAAACGATGCGACGGACGTCCTTGGGATTGGCGGCGGTATCCGCCTTGGCCCTCGCGCTGGCGCCGGGCCTTGCGGATGCCCGCGCCGGCGGTGGCGGCTCGTTCGGCAGCCGCGGCAGCATGACATGGTCGTCTCCTCCGACGACGCGGACAGCGCCCTACGCAGCAGCGCCGATGCAGCGCAGCATGACGCCGAACAGTCCGTCCCCTGGGTATGGCGGCTTTGGCGCGCCCGGCTATGCGCCGCGCTCCGGCTTCATGTCGGGGCTGATGGGCGGCCTGATCGGCGCGGGGCTTGGCGGACTGCTGCTTGGCCACGGCTTCTTCGGCGGCATGATGGGTTTCGGCGGCTTCCTGGGCTTCTTGCTGCAGATCTTCCTGATCGTGCTGTTGGTGCGGTTCCTGATCGGCCTGTTCCGCCGTTCTTCGCCCGCGCTGGCCGGCGGCCCCAACATCTTCGCGCGCAATGGAGCACCACCGATGGGTGGTGGCGGCTTCGCGCGACCGAGTGGACCGCCGCCTTTGCAGATTGGTCCACAGGACTATCAGGCGTTCGAGCAGTTGCTGCAGGGGATCCAGAACGCTTGGAGCCGGCACGACCTCAACGCGCTGCGCGCACTGGTGACGCCGGAGATGCTCAGTTACTTCTCGGAGCAGTTAGCCGAGCAGGCCAGCCGCGGCGTTCGTAACGAGGTGACGAATGTGCGTCTGCTGCAAGGTGACCTGGCGCAGGCGTGGGGCGAGGGCAGTCGCGAGTACGCCTCGGTGGCGATGCGGTTTTCGATGGTGGACGTGACCGTGGATGCGAGCGGTCGGATTGTCGACGGCAATCCGAACGAGCACGTAACCGCGACCGAGCTATGGACCTTCGTTCGCTCGCCGGGCGGGCACTGGATCCTGTCCGCCATTCAGCAGGCGCGATAAACGACGTCGGCCGTCATCTCGTCACGGCAGCACGGGGTTTCTGAAGCAAGGTAGATCGATCCGAAGGACAGCAGAGTGAGCACTCTGTACGACAGTGACTTCCTGCGATGGACAGAGCAGCAGACAGAGCTATTGCGGCGGCGCGCTGCCGGCGAGCTTCCCAATGATGAAGGATTGGACTGGCCGAACCTTGCCGAGGAGATCCAGAGCATGGGAGCGAGCGAGAAACGGGAAGTCCGTTCGCGACTCATGCGCATATGTCAGCACCTCCTGAAGTGGAAATATCAGCCGGAGCGACAGTCGCGGAGCTGGGAAGCCACGATTTACGTGCACCGCCGCGACCTTCAGAGCCTTTTCGACGATAGTCCATCTCTGCGGCCGTTCGCCGAGCAAGTATTGCCATCGGCATTTGCGAACGGGCGCGAGGCGGCAGAGCGAGAAGCGGGTTTGCTTAACCTGCCCGATAACCTTTGTCCGTGGTCGCTGGACCAGATCCTATCGGTTGATTTTTTGCCGGACTGAGTCGGTCGAGCCAAATAATAAAGACTTGTCAGTCCGTCATCCGCTCCGAGGAGGAAAAACCGCCGATGGCCGCACTCGATCCGATTCCTTACTCTGACGCGAAGATCCGTCGCATCCTGTCGACGGTGCGCACCATCGCGATGGTCGGCGCGTCATCCAACTGGAACCGCCCAAGCTATTTCGTGATGAAGTATCTGCAGGGCAAAGGCTACCGGGTCATTCCGGTGAACCCGGGCACTGCAGGCCAAGAACAGCTGGGCGAAAAAATCTACGCCAGCCTGCGCGACATCCCCGACAAGATCGACATGGTGGATATCTTTCGCGCCTCCGATCAGGCGGGGCCGATCGTCGAGGATGCGATCGCGATCGGCGCAAAGGTGGTGTGGATGCAGCTTGGCGTGCGCAATGACGAAGCCGCCGCGCGCGGCGAAGCCGCTGGCATCGAAGTGGTCATGAACCGCTGCCCAAAGATCGAGTTCGGTCGGCTGGGCGGCGAGTTGTCGTGGAGCGGCGTAAACTCTGGGATCATCCGCAACCGTGCACCTGAGTCCCCAACTGAACGCAAGTCGAAGCCGCGCACCTTGCCGTCTGCCAACGTGAATTACGGTTTCGAGACGCGCGCGGTCCATGCAGGAGCGGCGCCGGATCCGACGACCGGCGCACGCACGACGCCAATCTTCCAGACTACAGCTTACGTGTTCGATGACGTCGACCACGCCGCGTCGCTCTTCAACCTGCACAATTTCGGTTACATTTATTCGCGGTTGACCAATCCGACAGTGGCGGTGCTGGAAGAGCGCATCGCCAGCCTGGAAGGCGGCCGTGCCGCCTGCGCAGCGGCATCAGGTCACGCAGCGCAGTTCATCACCTTTGCGACCATGATGGAGCAGGGCGACGAGTTCGTCGCATCACGCAATCTGTATGGTGGATCGCTGACGCAGTTCGGCCTGTCGTTCAAGAAACTTGGCTGGACCTGTCATTTTGTCGATCCGCACGACCCGGAGAACTTTCGCCGCGCACTCACGCCACGCTGCAAGGCGATCTTCCTCGAAAGCCTGGCGAATCCCGGTGGAATTATCGTCGATCTCGAAGCGGTGGCGAAGATTGCGCACGAGGCCGGTATTCCGTTGATCGTCGATAACACGCTGGCGACACCGTACCTGTGCCGCCCGATCGAGTGGGGCGCCGATCTGGTGTTGCATTCCACCACCAAGTTCCTTGATGGCCACGGCAACTCGCTAGGTGGCGTGTTGGTCGAAAGTGGCAGGTTCGACTGGTCGCAGGGGGGAAGATTCCCGGCGCTGACCGAGCCTGAGCCAGCGTATCACGGACTGCGCTTCTACGAGAACTTTGGCGACTTTGCATTCACGACCAAGGCGCGTGCGGTGGCGCTGCGCGACTATGGACCAACGCTCGCGCCGATGAATGCGTTTCTGACCATTACTGGGATCGAAACACTGCATGTGCGGATGGAACGGCACTGCGCCAATGCACAGCGCGTGGCGGAGTTCCTCGAGCAGCACCCGCGCGTTGCATGGGTGACCTATGCCGGGCTGGAATCGAGCCCGTATTGTGCGCTGGCACGCAAATACCTGCCGAAAGGCGCGGGCGCGGTGTTCACGTTCGGTGTTCGCGGCGGTTACGACGCGGGGGTGAAGCTGGTGGAGAACGTTCAGCTGTTCTCGCATTTGGCCAATATCGGCGATACGCGCAGCTTGATCCTGCACCCGGCATCGACCACGCATCGACAGCTTACAGACGAGCAGCGACTCGCAGCCGGCGCGGGCCCGGATGTGATCAGGCTGTCGATCGGGCTGGAGACCGCAGAAGATCTGATCGCGGATCTGGACCAGGCGCTGGAGACAAGTGCCGACGGCTAGGTGGCGGCCGTATCGGGGGACTCCTGCCTCATGGCATCCGGACCGCTCAGTTCTGGCGCCAGTGCCTCGAGTGGGCGCTGGTTGGTCTCGATCCCGACACAGGCCAAGCCGATCGCCAGCGCCAAGTACAGTATGGCAACCGCTCCGACCGCACCGCCGATCCCATACGCATCGTACAAGGCAACAACTGCGTATGGCGAGCCTATCACGGCGACGCGGCCGACCATCTGACCGAGACCGTTGCCGCGGAAACGATATTCGGTCGGGAACAGTTCCGGCGTATAGGCACCCAGGCCGAAGCCGATCATCAGGCTCATGCCGCTCACCAGCACAAAGCCGCATGCCACGATCGCTGGTGGCGAACCGAGTTGCGGGTAGATGAAGCCGGCCGTCGCGCAAACCACCGCAGTTATGATCAACCCACGCAACCGCCCGATGCGATCAGAGACAAGCATCCCAATGGTCGGGCCCGCCAAATTGCCGAGTGTCATCGCAGTCATGAAGCCCAGCGACTTGGTCACGCTCAGACCCTGCTTGACGAAGAAGGTCGGCACCCACGAGGTGAAACTATAGGCACCGACCAGGCAGACGATGTTGATCGCCATGGCCAGTATCGTGCGGTGGATCACCGGACGGGTGAACAGCACGCCAATCGGCACGCGACGCGGCGCCTGTGGGGGAGCCAGCACCAAAGGTGGTGCCGTCACACCGGCCTCCTGCTCGATCTGTCGAAGCAGGGCCTCAGCCTCCTCGCCGCGTCCAACCTGTTCCAACCAACGCGGCGATTCAGGCAGGCTCTTGCGCAGATACCACACCCACAATGCGCCGATCCCGCCGATGACGAACATCGCTCGCCAGCCGATCGTCGGGATGACCGCAAAGCCAACCAGAGACACAACGAAGCCCGCAGACGTGGATACGAGGTTGACAAGTGCGAGTGCCCAGCCGCGTCGGCCCGGCGGCACGAACTCGCTCACCATCGAGTAGCCTGTGACGTATTCTGCGCCCAGCCCGATTCCCATCAGGCCGCGCGCCACAATCAACCAGTCCATCGATGGCGCTGCGGCGCACGCGAGCGCCATGCCGCCGAACAAAAGGAGATTGAACTGATAGGCAAAGCGGCGTCCGAATCTGTCGCCGAGCACGCCCGCCATCGCGGCACCCACCGACAATCCTACGAAGGTGACGGAAATAAAGTGCGCGTTCAGCGCCAGGGTGGACCAGCCGCTCTGCACAAGCGAGGCAAGGATGCCGGCGGCCAGTGAATTGTCGAACGTGTCGAAGAACATGCCGAGTGCAACGAGACGCAGCACGCGCCAATGGAAAGGGCCCATCGGGACCCGGTCTAACCGCGCCGCAGCATTGACCGGATGATGCATCAGGACGCTCTCCATCGGCCCGACTTGACCGCCGGGTCCGATTGGCTGCGAGACTACGGTCCTTGCAGGGAGCGCAACATGTCAATTTGCTCATCGGATCGATGAGTTTTCCTGGGGACTGACCGAGGCATGGTGAACCGGCGACTGCCGCCGCTGAATGCGCTGCGCGCCTTCGAGGTGGCTGCGCGGACTACGAACTTCACTCTCGCGGCGCGCGAACTGCACGTGTCGCAGGGGGCGGTCAGTCGGCATGTGGCGCAACTCGAAGCCCATCTCGGGCTCAAGCTGTTTCATCGCCATCACCGCAAAGTGAAACTGACCGCCGAGGGAGCACAATACGCTCAGACGATCCGCGCCGCCTTTGATCAGATGGACGAGGCGACGCGACTGCTGCGCCGCACTGACCGACCATCGCCTTTGCGCATCCGGCTGTTTCCGACGGTGGCGATCAAGTGGTTTGTGCCCCGGCTGGGGCGGTTCCATGCACGCCATCCGGAGATCGATGTGCAGACTACGACAACCGCGAGTCCAGTGCGCTTCGACGCGGAGGATGTGGACTTCACCATTCAAATGCGTCAGAGCCCGCAGCAGGGCGTACGCTATGACAAGCTGTTCGGCGTCGAGCTGCTGCCGGTCTGCTGCGGCGAGCTACGACGCCGCCTCGCGGCGCGGCGGGCGCCTGAAGATCTGCTGCGAGAGCCATTGCTGCATTCGATGCAGCGTCCGCGCGATTGGCAAACCTGGTTCGAGGCCGCCAGTATCGCACCCGCGGCAATTCGCGATGGCCTGACATTCGGTAACTCGGCACTGGCCTATCAGGCGGCGATCGACGGTTCCGGTATCGCGATCGCACATCGGCAGATGGTGCAGGATGATCTGGCGTCCGGCCGGCTTGTCCCCGCTTCGGAGCTGATCGTCGCCATAGAAGAGGCGTATTACCTGGTGAGCCGCGCGACCGACAATGCCAACCCGAACGCCGGCGCATTCAGCGCGTGGATCTTGTCCGAGGCTGCGGAATGCCCGCCATACGTCAGTTCGGATAGCGCCAGGGATTCTCGGCGGCGTCACGCTGTTCGAAAGCGATGATCTCGGCGGCATCGCGCAGGATGACGCTGAGCTGGTCGAGACCTTGCAACAGCGGCAGGCGGCGCTCCTCGGCAATCTGAAAGCGGATTGGCTCCAGTCCCGGTACTTCAAGAACGCCGCGCTGCAGATCAACGGTCATCTCGGCGTTGTTGGAGCGTTCGATCGCCTGTGCGATGCGGCGTATCTGTGCCATCTCCAACTTGACCGGCAGCAGGCCATTCTGAAAGGCGTTGTCGTGGAAGATGTCGCCAAAGCTTGGCGCGATGACACAGCGAATGCCGTACTCCATCAACGACCAGACCGCTGTCTCACGCGAACTGCCGCAGCCGAAGTTTGGCCCGGCAAGCAAGATTTGGGCGTTGCGATAGCGCGGCTGGTTCAGAACGAAATCCGGCTTCTCAGCGCCGCTTGCGTCATAGCGCAGGTTGGCAAACATCTTGTCCTTGAGTGGGATCAGCGGAATGTCCACGAGGTCCTTGCCGGGAACCAGCGATGGCGCGATCAGATCGGTGTTGATGTTGACCGACAGCATCGGTGCCGCGACGCCCTGAAGCGAGGTGAATTTTTCCAACGTCTGGCTCCTGCTCAGCCGATCAGCCGGCGGACATCGGTGATACGGCCTGCGATGGCGGCCGCTGCGACCATCGCTGGGCTGGCGAGATGCGTGCGGCTGCCAGGGCCCTGGCGTCCTTCGAAATTGCGGTTCGAGGTAGACATCGAACGCTGGCCCCTGGGTACCATGTCGCCTCCGGCGGCAACGCACATCGAACACCCGGCCTCTCGCCACTCGAAGCCAGCATCGATGAAAACACGGTGCAGGCCAGCCGCCTCGGCAGCGGCCTTGACCTGCGCGGAACCCGGCACGGCCAAGGCCTTTACTGTCGCGGCAACCTTGCGGCCTTGAACAATTGCGGCCGCCGCCTCGAAGTCCGACAGCCGGCCATTCGTGCACGAGCCGATGAATGCAATGTCGATCGGTGTCCCGGCGATCGCGTCGCCCGGCGTAAGGTCCATATAGGCGAGCGCGCGTTCCATCATCTCTCGCCGGTCCGGGTCGGTGGCAAGGGACGGATCCGGAATCTGCTCATCGATGCCGATGACGTCGCCTGGCGAGATGCCCCAGGTCACCTGCGGTTTGATCGCAGAGCAGTCAACATCGATCTCACGGTCGTATTGCGCATGCGTGTCGTCAAACAGGTCGCGCCAGGCGGCAACCGCCTGATCCCACTGCGCGCCCTGCGGCGCATAACGCCTGCCGTGCAGGAACTCGAAGGTCGTATCGTCAGGCGCGATGAACCCGCCGCGCGCACCGAATTCGATCGACATGTTGCAGATCGTCAGACGTGCCTCGATCGGCAAGGCGCGAATTGCCGGTCCAGTATACTGGGCGACGTAGCCGACGCCGGCGTCCACGCCATGAGTGCCGATCAGGCGCAGAATCATGTCCTTGGCGTAGATACCGGCAGGCGGCGCGCCGAAGAAGTTCACTCGCATGGTGCGCGGCTTGCGCTGCACCAGGGCTTGGGTGGCCAGCACCTGCATCACCTCGGTCGTGCCGATGCCCCAGGCCCAGGCGCCGAGACCACCGCAACTCGCGGTGTGGCTGTCTCCGCAAACATAGGTGCAGCCAGGCAGCGCGATGCCGAGATGCGGCGCAACGACGTGCACGATGCCATGGTTTGGGTCGCCGACATCGAACAGGCGGACGTCGAATTCCTCACAGTTTCGCCGCATCTGCAGATTTCGGCTACGCGTCGGCGCCCAGCTCTCGATTGTGCGACCAGGCAATGTCGAGATGCCGTGATCGATCACCCCGAAGGTCAGGTCCTTGCGGCGTACGGCCAGCCCCGCCTGTCTCAGCCCGTCGAATGCCCGGCCACTGGAACCTTCGTGGACAAAGTGCCGGTCGATATGGATCAGGCAACGGCCATCGCCGTAGTCCTTGATAACATGCGAGTCCCATATGCGGTCGAACGGCGTTCCCGGCATGGCGTTCACTTGTGGCTGTTCCTGGGCCGGGTGACATTAGGCGCGAGCGATCGCGCGCCCAAACCCAAATTTCGTCATCGTTTGCATGACAAAAACCGAGGGTTCCCGCCGGGGCGGTGCAGTTGGTCACCCCTTATCCCACGACCACCGGGATTGCCGCGGGTGCATCGGTAATGCTGATCGGCGTCCAGCCTGCTGGATCGCCATCGGCCTGCGCCGGTAACACTTCGTTGCCGGCAAAGTCGACTGCTCGTGCCCGCATGTGTCTGACGCCTGGCGCACGGCACAGCAAGCCCAGCGGCAATGCCGCGCCGTACAGCAGCGGGGCGCCGATGCCGGCATGGTCGAACAGCACGACCGAGAAGCCGGGTTCAACAGGAGAGGCTGTCGGGGCCAACAGGAAACTGCCGCCGTAAAGGCGGCCTTTGCTGACAATGGCACTGAATGCCTGGGTTTCCTGCCCGTCGAGACGAATATCTATCGGCTTGTAAGGATAGAGCGGCAATTCCCGCAGTGTCTGCACCGCATAGGCACTGCGGCCCAGGGCTCGCTTGAGCGGAGCGGGCAGGCGGTGCACCACCTGAGCATCGAATCCCACGCCTAACATCTGCACGAACAACCGTGACCCGCTGGCGCTGCGCGCCAATCCAGGCCAAATCAAACGCGTGCGACCGAAGGCCAGTGCAGCGGCGACCGCTCGGGGTTCGAACGGCAGTGCTAATTCGCGTGCCATCACGTTTGCCGTGCCAAGGGGAATGACGCCAAGGCACGCCGGCGATCCCAACAGGCCGTTGGCGACTTCGGCAATCGTGCCATCACCGCCGGCTGCCACCACCATCGAGGCACCCCGAGATGCCGCCTCCCGTGCCAGAGCCTCGGCATGCCCCGACCGGTGCGTCTCTGCCAATTCGATGCGAATGCCGTTCGCCATCAGCACGTCGAGAACGCGCCATAACAGACTGGCACGGCGCATGCCGGCGGCAGGATTGAACACGATAATCATAACGCGAGTCGCATGGGCGAATCGGCAGCAGCAAGCTACCAGTCGTGCCACTCGACGCATTGCAGGACGATGGCACTTTCGTTTCGGAGGAATGACTTTCACATGTGCGGCGAATATACTGTTTCGTCACCTAAATTTCACTTCATCCCCAAGCCATTGGGAGTAAATCCGGCGCCACATGAACGCTCCTATTGTTCCTGGTGCGCGACCGCTCTATCGCAGCGTGTTCATTTCGGACGCGCATCTCGGGACACGCGGTGCGCGCTGCGATTTCCTGGCGGATTTCCTTCGTCGCACGAGTTGCCAGCATCTGTTCCTTGTTGGGGATATCTTCGATGGCTGGCGACTGCGTAAGTCTTGGCACTGGGACGAATACCATGACGATGTGCTGCGCCAGATCCTGCGCCATGCACGCGGTGGCACTGCAGTGACCTACATTCCCGGCAATCACGACGAGATGTTCCGTGCCTGGCTGGATCCATTTATTCCTGGGGGCCTGGAGATCGCCGGCATCAGACTGCTGGCGGAAGCCGAGCACGTTACTGTGGATGGCAAGCGCCTGTTGATCATGCATGGCGACGAGTTCGACAGCGTCGTGCGCTATGCGAAGTTCTTAGCACTGCTGGGCGACTGGGCCTATTCGGCGGCGCTCGACTTCAATCGCTGGTTCAATGCCGTCCGGAGGCGCCTCGGCTATCCCTACTGGTCGTTGTCAGCCTGGCTGAAGCAGCAGGTGAAGGAAGCAGTGAAGGCGATCGACCGGTTCGAGAATGCGCTTGCGGTCGAGGCGCGCCGACGCGGATTTGATGGCGTGGTGTGCGGTCACATTCATCAGGCCGAAATACGCGACCTGCACGGCGTGCTGTATCTCAACGACGGTGACTGGGTGGAGAGCTGCACCGCCCTGGTTGAACATCACGATGGTCGGCTTGAACTGATTGATTGGGCGGAGGTCAACCGTCTGTCGTTCTTTACACCCAGTCGCAGCACGTTGCGCGAAGCTGCCTGACGCGCCCGACCTTCTCGCTCCGGCCGATTGCGATGCCGGGCTGAATCCCACTTTGTCGCATCGGATTCTGATCGTCACGGATGCGTGGTCGCCGCAGGTGAACGGCGTGGTGCGCACGCTGACCACGGTGGTGAAGGAACTACGCGCGATGGGACATGCGGTCGAGGTGATCTCGCCCGATCTGTTCCGCACCATCCCTTGTCCGACCTACAGCGACATTCCGTTGGCGCTGCTGCCGCGCCGGAAGCTGGTACGAATAATCGAGGCGTTCAAGCCGGAGGCGATGCACATCTCGACGGAGGGGCCGCTGGGATTGGCGGCACGAAGCTGGGCGATGCGCAACGGCTTTAACTTTACTACGGCTTTCCACACGCGCTTCGCCGAATACATCAAGGCCCGCACGGGTCTGCCGGTGCGGCCTGTATATGCCTGGATGCGCCGTTTCCACAGCGCGGCGCGAGGAACCATGGTGGCGACGCAGTCGCTGCGCGATGAACTTGCACGGCGAGGGTTTCGTAACATCCGTTCCTGGTCGCGCGGCGTGGATCTCGATCAGTTCAAGCCGGAGCCGCGCGAGGAGTGGGGTCTGCCTCGCCCGGTGTTCCTGTATGTCGGACGCGTGGCGGTTGAGAAGAACATCGAGGCCTTTCTGGATCTCGATCTGCCGGGATCCAAGGTGGTGGTGGGTGACGGACCGATGCTGTCCCGACTGCAGCGTGTGCATCCCGAGGTATTGTTCACCGCAGCGCGCTACGGCGACACGCTGGCGCGGGCTTATGCGGGTGCGGACGCGCTGGTGTTTCCCAGCCTCACCGATACGTTCGGACTGGTCCTGCTGGAATCTTTGGCCTGCGGCACACCAATTGCCGCATATCCGGTGACTGGGCCGATCGATGTGCTGGCGGACGCGCACGGCAAGATTGGTGCGGTGAACGCGGATCTGCGCACCGCAGCACTGGAGGCCCTGACAGCAGATCGCGCAGCCTGCCGCGTTCATGCGGAACGCTATTCGTGGCGCGCGTGTGCGGAGATTTTCCTGTCACACCTGGTGCCGATGGCATCGTAAATTCGCGGCGCGCCAAGCTCCATTGCGATCGACTGCACCACGTCGTCCCAGCGGCGTACAGTCTTCTGGCGGAAAAGCCTGGTGTTGGGATACCACGGCGTGTCGTCGCGATCGAGCAGCCATCGCCAGTCAGGTGCGCGCGGCAGCATGATCCAGACCGGACGGCCCATTGCTCCGGCGAGGTGTGCGACCGAGGTATCGACGGTAACGAGCAGGTCGATGTTGTCGAGGATGGCCATCGTGTCGTCGTAGTCGGCAATCTCTGCGCCGATGTTGATCATTGGCGCGCGGCCATACCAGGCACCGGCCTGCTCGGTCTTTGGTCCTTTTTGCAACGCGAGCAGCGCGATGCCACGGACATCGCCTAAGGGGTGGAAGTCGGCGAGCAGAGCTGAGCGGTTGCGGTCGTTATTGTGCGTGGGCCGGCCCGCCCAGATCACGCCGATGCGGCGGAAGCCGCGTGGCACCAGTCCTTCCAGCCTTTCGGCCCATTGCGCGACGCGGGCCGGATCGGCGTGCAGATACGGCACCGGGGCAGGGACGTTGTCGGTGCGCGTGCCAGCCAGCCGTGGCAGGCCGGAGAGCGGACAGAATGCCGTGTAGTCAGGCGCGTCCTCCCAGCGGAGGAACTGTCGTGCGCCGGGTGCGATCTGCCGCAACAGCGATGCCACCTCGCCATTGCCGGCGATCGCGACGCGGGAACAGCGTTCCGCTGCCCAGGGGATGTAGCGCGCGAACTGGATGATATCGCCAAAGCCCTGGTCCGCGATCAACAGCAGCGTGCCGTCCGTCGAGCGCGTGCCGTCCCATTGCGGCTTTGTCGTGGGCGGCATCAGCGGTGCGGCGCCGGGGATGCGGAAGCGCCATTCGTATTCCTCCCAGCCTTCGGCCCATTCGCCACGAAGCAGCAGAGCTTCGGCGCGGATGAAGTGCGCACCAGGCAATGATGGATCGATCCGCAGTGCTTGACCGGCGCAGCCCAGCGCCGCCGGCAGTTCCAGGCGGTGATAATGGATGACGGCCTGGTTGTGCAGGCACAACGGATCCGCAGGTGCCAAGGCAGTGGCTCGCTGTGCCGCTGACAATGCCTCATCCAGCCGTCCCAGCGTGCGATAGACCTCGCAGATGTTGCGTAGATACAGCGGTGTATCGATGCCGTGCCGAAGCGAGCGCTCCATCAAGTCCAGCGCTGTGGCGATATCGCCCTGACGAAAGGCGACAATGCCGCCGAGGTGCAACGCATCTCCCTGATGCGGCTCCGCGCCAAGAATGTGGTTGAGCAGTCGTTGTGTATCGGCGAGCCGTCCGCCGCGCTCGTATTCGTTGGCGATGCGCAGAACTTCGCCGATCGGCAGTGCCACTGTGCCGGGCGCGAGCGCGCGCGGCGCCGGGGTCTCCATCAGTCCACCGCGTAGCCGAGGCGCTCGATAACCGGGCGGAGGACCGGCAGCACCGGCTCAAGCTGTGTGCGGTAATGGCGATAGCGATACACCGAGCGGTCATACAAAGGCTCGGTCACCTGCGCATAGCTGGCGGTACGCGCATAGCGCCGATTATGGTGAAAGGTGAGACAGGCGTTGTCGAAAGGCTCGCCGATGAACGCCAGCATGCTGCGGACGCTCGCATCTTGGTCGGCGACGATGTCCTCGTAGCGGATCGGCAGATAGCGCAGCGTCATCTCCGCGCGGTAGTGCTGCACCAGGTCCATGACGCGCACGTAGTGCCGCGCGGCGGTCTCCAGGTCATATGCGCAGAAGAAGCCGTGGGTGAACTGATTGGAGAACGCCGAGACCATGATGTCGAGCGGGTGACGGAGCACATGGATCAGCGGCGCCTCGGGAAACAGCAGCGCGATCAGGCCGAGATGGGTCTCGTTCAGCGGCATCTTGTCGGTGAAGCGTGCAGCACCTTCGCGCAGCACGCCCATCTGCCGCACCTTCTGCAGGTAGTAGTCGCGCAGATTGTCCAGCCCTTCGCGCT
>JBKPOG010000030.1:0-17094 GCA_046732975.1 Pseudomonadota bacterium | reverse complement strand
CGGCCCGAGGCACCGCGGACGTCCCTATGGGGTCAGATATCAAGGATGTATGAGGGGGTGCCCGGCCGGGCAAGGGGCAGGTGCGGGAATCTCGTGCGCGAGCGACATGGTTTCCTCAGGCCGTGGTATCCAGTTTCGCCGAACTGCCTATCTCCTCGGGCGGCGCCTTGGCGACCACAACCATCGCTGGCCGGAGCAGCCGACCGTGCAATGTCCACGCCGGCGTCCAGGCATGCATCACGCTGCCGGGCGCATGAGCGGCACTTTCCTGCTCGGCCATTGCCTGATGCTGGTTAGGATCGAACGGCTGGCCCGTTGGATCCTCTCGCTTGATCCCGTTGCGCTCGAGGATATTGAGGAAGTTGCGCTCGACGCCTTCCAGGCCTTCGCGGAACCGCGTCACGAGTTCCGGCTCGTTCGCTTCCCTCTCCGGCAGGCTCTCCAGGCCACGTCGTAGATTGTCGGCTGCCTCCACCACGTCCTGAGCGAACTTCTGCACGGCGTATTGCCGCGTCTCGTTCACCTCGCGATGCGACCGCGCGCGCACATTCGCCGTTTCGGCCTCGGCGCGCATCCAGCGGTTCTTCATCTCCGCCAGTTCGGCCTCGAGCTCCGCGATCCGTGTCGTGGCCGCCTGCATGATCTGGTCCGGCGTCTGCGGCGCGTCCGTCGCCCCGGGCGCATCGGGCGTCTCGTTGTTGTTGGCAGGGTCTTGGGTCATTTGGCCTTTTTCGTTGCTCATGCCGGCGATCAGTTAGGGTCAGATGGCGTGGTGGACAAGCGCTTTAGGGCTTGAGAATCCCATTGGCGTAACCCCAACCGGTGAAGGGCTGGTTTACCTGGCGGCAACTCGCAGAGAGCCGGTGTCTAGCCCAGCAACCGGCCAATCACCCGCGCAGTATAGTCCACGACCGGGATAATCCTGCCATAGTTGATCCGGGTCGGACCTATGACTCCGATGGCGCCGACGATGCGACCGCCGTCATTGCGGGCAGGGGCGACCACCATGGATACGCCCGACGTGCCGAACAGGCCGCTTTCTGAGCCGATAAAGATACGCACCCCCTCCGACTGCTCCGCAAGCTCCAGCAGGCGCAGCATCGTCTCTTGCGCCTCCAGTCGCTCGAACAGCGACTGAATTGCGGTAAGGCGCTCGATCTGCGTGACATCGGAAAGCAGCCGCGCCTGGCCCCGAACAATCAGGCTGCCCGGCCGTCCTTCACCGGTCCAGGTAGCCAGGCCGGCCTCGACGACCTGTGCCGACAGGATATCCAGCTCGCTACGATTGGCCGAAATTTCATCGGCGACGATCAGACGCAGTTCCGCCAGCGAGCGGCCGGAAAGGCGCGCGTTGAGGAAATTGGCCGCCTGCTGCAGCGCGGAGGGCGGCAGGCCCGGGGGAGTCTCGATCACTCGGTTCTCGACGTGACCGTCGGCGTTGACCAGCACGACGAGGGCGCGACCCGGTCCGAGAGGCACGAACTCGATATGCCGGACGGCGCCATCGGATTTGGGAGCGAGGACCAGACCGGCGGCCTGAGACAAGCCGGACAGCATGGAGCTGGCCTCCGCCAGCGTGTCCTCGAGACTGCGGCCGGACGCAGCGAGTGCGGCTGAAATCGCCTCTCGTTCGTCCTCCGCCAATTCACCGAAGTGCAGCAGTCCGTCCACGAACAGACGCAGCCCCTGATCGGTGGGCAACCGGCCGGCCGAAGTGTGCGGCGCGAACAGCAGACCCGCGTCGGTCAGGTCGGCCATGACGTTCCGGATGGTTGCCGGCGACAGATTCATCGGCAAGCGGCGGGAGAGGGTACGGCTCCCGACGGGCTCTCCGGTCTCAACGTACTGTTCGACGATTTCGCGCAGGACGGCGGCCGATCGCGCATCCAGACCCGGCGGCAGAACGGTGCGGAGAGGGATGCCGGTCGGGTTGCGCGGGCTGTCCATGGAAGCTCAAGACGAAGCTAGGAAGCGCCTCGGCCGTGGTCAACCAAAGTTCTGGCTCTCGTCAGACGGCGACCGCCCCTGTCGCCTGAGAATGCGCTGCGACGGCTCCTGAGCAAACCGTCGCGTCGTGCTCAGCGACGCTGACCGAGATAGGTCGCAATGACGCGCGTATCCGCCGCGAGGTCGCTGCTGGGTCCCTCCATGACAACGGCACCCATCTCCAGCACGTAGCCATAGTCCGACACCTGCAGCGCGGCGCGGACATTCTGCTCGACCAGCAGGATCGACAGGCCGCGGGCACGCAGTTCGGCGAGGACGCGGAAGATGGCCCTTACAATCAGTGGGGCGAGGCCGAGGCTTGGTTCATCGAGCAACAGCAGACGCGGGCGAGCCATCAATGCGCGACCCAGCGCCAGCATCTGCCGCTCGCCACCGGACAACGTTCCGGCGAGTTGGCGGCGGCGTTCCTCCAGGCGCGGAAAGATCGCGAACACCTCGCGCATAATGGTCGGTGCGTCGCGATTGCCGGCACGATGGCGGGTGTAGGCGCCGAGGTGCAGGTTGTCCTCCACGCTCATGTCGGCGAACAGCGCACGGCGTTCCGGCACAAGAACGGCGCCAGACGCGACCAGTGCTTCGGTGGAGCCGGCGGGTTGATCGCAATAGAGGACATGGCCGCCGATACGTGGCAGCAGACCCATGATCGCGCTGAGCAGCGTTGTCTTACCGGCGCCGTTCGGGCCGACGATGGCGATCATGCGGCTTTCGGGAACGGCAAGGCTGATGCCATGCAGCACCTCCACCTTGCCATAACCAGCGTGCAGACTGTCGACGCGCAGCAGCGCGGTCATGCGACCGTGCCGAGATAGGCTTCCATGACCGCGGGATCAGCCTGCACGCGCTCCGGTGGTCCCTCGGCGATCTTCTGGCCGAAATCCATGACGACGACGCGATCGGCGAGGCCCATGACGAAGTCCATGTCGTGTTCGACCAGCAGCACGCCGATGCCTTCGGCACGCAACTGGCGCAGCAATGCGGCGAGGCGCTGCTTCTCCGCTAGCCGCAATCCGGCAGCAGGTTCGTCAAGCAGCAGGAGACGCGGGCGGACGCAGAGGGCGCGGGCAATCTCCACCACGCGTTGCTGGCCCAGCGGCAGATCGCCGGCTTGGCGATTGAGCAATGCGCCAAGACCAAGTCGCCGCGCCTGAATGCGGGCGTGCTCGAGCAGCACACTTTCCTCCGCGCGATCGAGGCGCAGCATGGCGCGCAACACGCCGGCGCGGCCGGAGAGATGCGCGCCAAGGGCAACGTTCTCCAGCACGCTGCGGCGTGCCAGAAGGCGCACGTGCTGGAAGCTGCGGGCGACACCAAGCGCCGCTATGCGATGCGGAGAGAGACGCGCAGCCTGCGCACCGAACAGGCGCACGGTGCCCGCACTCGGTGCCAGCACGCCACTGATCAGATTGAACAGCGTCGTCTTGCCTGCTCCGTTCGGACCGATGAGCGCGACGATTTCGCTGGCGCGCACCGAGAACGACACGTCGCGAACTGCAGCGAGACCGCCGAAGTTGCGCGACACGGCATCGACGGCGAGCAACACCTCGCCTGCGATCGCAGATGAGACTGCGGGGACTGTCAGCCTGTCTTCGGCATCGGCGAGAGCGACCTCTGGGCGATACGGCCAGAGGCGCGTCAGCAGCGGCATCAGACCGTCGGGGGCGCGTTGCAATAGAACGATGACGACCAGGGCGAACACCAGCGCCTCGAAGTCGCCGGCGCGGCCGGTCAGGCGCGGGATCCAGTCGTTGAATTGATCGCGCAGCACCACGACGAGCGCTGCGCCCAGCGGAGCGCCCCACAGGGATTCGGCACCACCGATGATCACCATGAACAGGTAGTCGATGCTGGTGCCAAGACCGAACGGCGTCGGGCTGACGAAGCGTTGAAAATGCGCGAAAAGGAAACCCGCGAGCGCCGCATAGAGCGCGGCGAGAACGAACACCTGGCGGCTGAGCCGCACCGGGTCGATGCCCATGCTGGCGCCCATCAAACGCGCGCCGTTCAGCGTCCGCAGCGCGCGCCCGATACGGCTGTCCAGCAGGTTGGCCGACATCGTCATGACGATTGCCACGACAGCCAATATCACGCCCAGAGTGATGCGCTGCCCGGTGTCGGGCAGCAGCGGAGGGATATCGCCAATGCCGTTGAAGCCGTGCAGCAGCGGCAACGTGCCGAAGAGCGAGGAAAACGAGATACCCCACGCCACGGACACCAGCGCCAGAAAATGGCCAGACAGGCGCGCGGTGATCAGGCCGAGCAGCCACGCGATGATGCCGGTCACCAGCAGGCCGGTGATGAGGCCAATGATCGGCGGCTGGCCGGCGAGTTTGGTAAGCAACGTGGTGGCATACGCAGCAATGCCGACGAAACTCGCCTGTCCGAACGAGGTCTGCCCACTGATGCCGGTGAGCAGCACTAGGCCCAGCGCAACCAGCGTCGCCAGCCCGATATAGCCAGCCAAGGTCACGTAGAATGGCGGCAGCAAGAGCGGCGCCAGGATCGTCATTCCCGCGCAGGCGGGGACCCAGAGCAACCGCTTGCGTGTCGCGACCCTGGATCCCCACATTCGCGGGGATGGCGGGACCTGGGTGTTACGCGCGCTCTTCACCGGAGCCGGCGCGTAGCGACAGCCAGGCGAGCACCGGGATCAGCAGCGTGAAGACGATGACGTCGCGATAGGCGCTGGCCCAGAAAGTGCCAATGGATTCGAGCACGCCGACCAGCACCGCGCCGGCGGCGGCTAGTGGGAAGGATGCCAAACCGCCCATGATCGCGGCGACGAAGCCCTTCAGGCCGATGTCGAAGCCGGCGTCATAGGAGAGCGGTGTCACTGCGCCGATCAATACGCCGGCGAGGGCTGCAATGAACGATGCCAGTGCGAAGGCGAGTGTGCCGGTGGCGGTCGCGTCGATGCCCACGAGGCGCGCGCCCAGGCGATCGGACGCAGTGGCGCGCAGCGCCTTGCCGTAAATCGTCGTGCCAAAGAACCAGCGCAGTCCGGCGACCAGGATGACGCAGCTTGCCAGCACGCAGAGGGACTGACCGGAGACGTTGAGTTGCCCAAGGTCGAAACTTGATTCGGTGATCGCTGGAGCCCTGGCTTCCTCGGGACCGAAGAACACCAGTCCGGCGCCGGCGAGCACGAAGTGCAGCGCCATGGCGATGATCAGCAATGCCAGCACCGAAGCATCAGCCACCGGGCGGAAGGCGAAGCGCCAGATCAGCGGGCCCATCGGCGTGACGATCGCGAGCGCGAGCACGATGGAGATTGCCGGCTGCTCGAACCGAGCGAGCAGCAGCGTGGCCGGTGTCAATACAATTGGGTAGACGCCCCAAATCAGCGCCGTGCGCAAGGGCGCCCGATGCAACGAGGTCAGCATGGCAAGTGCGCAGACACCGTCGAGAAGCCACAGCGTGCCGGGGGTTTGACCGGACTGCAGTGCGGCGGCGGTAAGCGTGCCGAATGCCAGCAGATCTCCCTGCGGGACGAAGATGACGCGGGTGACCGAGAAGACGATCAGCAGCCCAATGGCAAGCAGCAGATAGATCGCGCCGGTGGTGATCCCGTCCTGCAGCAGCGCAAGAAATATGAAAGAGTCTACGGGATAGCCCTCCAGGCGCCGTCCTTCACCTCGACCAGCACCGCGGCCCGCGCGTCCTGGCCGTTATGATTGGTGGGCGACATCGTGTAGACACCGCTGACCCCGACCAGCTCGTGCGTCTTTTCCAGTGTATCGCGGAGCGCGACGCGGAACGCCTCGGTGCCTGGCTTGGCAGATTTCAGCGCCTCCGGAATGGCGTTGTTCAGCAACAGGAACGCGTCGTAGCTGTAGCCGGAGAATGGACCGACGCCTTGGCCGGGAAACTTGGCCATGTAGTCCTTGGCGAATTTCGCGGCGACCTGCTTCACCGGATTGGAGTCAGGCAATTGGTCCGCGACGACGACCGGCGAGGTTGCAGCGATAACCCCTTCGACCGCGGTACCGCCAACCTTGATGAAGGCGGGCGAGACAATGCCGTGGTTGCCGTAGATGCCGCCCTTGAAGCCGCGATGGCGCAGCGCGACGACCGGCAGCGTCGCCGGCGTGGCGGAGTTGCCCATCATGATCGCCTGGGGATGCGTGCTGATCAGCTTGAGAACCTGCGCCTCGCAGGTGGTGTCGGTGCGCGCATAGCGTTCGTCGGCGAGGATCTTGATGCCGTCGTCACCCGCGACCTGCTTGGTGGCGCCGAGGACCTGGTCGCCCCAGCCATCGGAGAAGCCGATGTATCCGATGTCTTTGACGCCGTGCTGCTGCATGTACTTGAACACGGCGCTGACCATCAGCGACAGAGGTTGCGCGTCGTTGAATGTGTATGGCTGCTTCTGCGGATCGTATTCGTAGGGCGCCATGGCAAGCATCGGCACCTTCGCCTGGTTGGCGAGCGGAGCGACCGCGGCGTCGGTGGCGGTCAGCGACGGGCCGATGATCGCATCGACATGGTCTTCCGAGATCATCTTCTGCGCGATGGTGTAACCGGTGCTGGCATCGGTCGCGTCATCGCGAATGATGTATTCGACCTTCTGACCGGCGATTTCCGTGGGGAACAGATCGAACGCACCCTTGTAGCCGACACCCATGGCTGCGCCGGGGCCGCTGATCGAAAGGATGGCGCCAAGTTTGATCTGCGCATGCGCTGTACCCGATGCGGCGAGCGCGCCTAGTGCCGCAACCGTTGCGAGCAGCCGCGTTTTCATTCGGATCTCCCTGACCCTGGCCTCGCGGTTATGTCGCGCGGCGGGTTTCGCCGAGTCAAGTTGACCGCGATCAGTGAGAGGCCAAACCGGCCACAGGAGCAATCGGGGCACGCGGACGCCGCACATTCAGCATCCGACGCGCATCATCCAGACGGCCGGCGTCGAGATAAGCCTTCAGTAAAGTGAATCGCACCAGGTCCAGTTGCGCGTGGCTGCCGCCGATGCGTTCGAGTTCGTCGGCAATCGGTTCGAGCGCGTCAATCGCGGCAGGGAAATCGCGCTGCTCAAACGCGGCGAAGCCACGTGACGCGGCCGGCACCAAAGGACCGGACGCATAGCGATTGGCCAGCGTGAGTGAGTCGATCTGTTGTGCACGCTCCTCCAGCGCCGCGTTGTCGCCCGCGACTGCGTAGGCGACCGCAATATGAAGGTCGGAGAACGCTGCGCCAGCGCGGGGGAAAGCACTTCGCACAAAGTCCCGCATCGCGCGCCAGGCTTCGACATCGCGTGGGTGGCCGGCAAGTTCCCAGCGCCAGAGAAATGACACGGCGTCATTCAGTTTGCCGCGCGGCGGCCCGCTGTGCACGTCGGGTGCAAAGGCCTCACTGAACAGACGGGAAGCCGACGCCACATCGCCGGCCTCGAGGTGGGCGAGCGCGAGGTGCCAGTTCAGATGGCTGTACAGCGAGCCTTCGCGCGGATAACTGGTCAACCACGACGCCACGAAGTCGCGGGCAACGCCTGGATTGCCCTCCTCATAGGCGAGATGAGCTGTTGCGTGCGCCGCCCACGGATTGGTGGGGTTCTGCGCCAGTGACCGCTCGATCTTAGGATGGGCGGCGGCTTGCTCGCCGTTCTCCGACAACGCCATGCCGTGATGGGCGTTGAACCACCAGTCGTCTTTGCCGTAGTGCGGGGCGAGCCGGTTCAGCAGGGCGAGCAACGTGCGCTTCTGGCCGGCGCGTCCGGAGCTGCCGATCAGCCCATTGGTAAAGGCGGTGGTGCCAAGCACCAGCACGTCGCGCGGCCAGGCGTCGAGATGCGCGTGCAAGGCAGCAAGTGCGCCTTCCGTGTCGCCGGCAACCAGCAGGTCGAAATACGCGATGTGGCTCGCTTCCCTTCCGGGCACGCCCGTGGCGAGGGCCTTGGCAGCAGCGATCGACTCACGCGCGGCTGCAGCGTTGCCGCGTTCCAGCAGCGCGTGCGCGCGGGCGGCATGGGGGAGGGCGAAGCCGGGATCGGCGCCGATTGCACGATCGAACGCCCGCACCGGGATACATGGTGAGCTTCGCTCCGCAACCCTGAACGTAGGTGTCTCGCGCAACGGACGAAGTGGTGGACAAGGAAAGCCCGTAGCCGTCCGTCAGCATGATGGGACCTCATTGTGGCGCCTGGCGACGATACTACTGCCCCGGACGCAGCACGAGGACGCGGTTTTCCCATGCAAGGGCGGCGGCGATCAGCAGTGCGGTGGCCGCGACCAGCGATGGAGCGGCAAAGCCGCCCAGGCGGTCCGAGAGCGCACCGGCGAAACTTGGGCCAATGATCTGGCCCAGCCCGAACGCCGCCGTCATCAGAGCCAGCGCGCGACGTGGAGCGCCGCTGGCCAGAGCGCGGGCCCTGATCAGACCAAGCGCCGTGAGCCCCATGAACGTTCCGCCGACCAGAACGGCCGCCAAGGAGAGGCCGATTTCGCTTGGCCAGGCCACGCTGGCCAACACGCCGCAGGCTTCAACGATGGCGGCCAGAGCGAAGGCCGCGGGAACGCCCAGGCGTGCTGCAACGCGTGTCCAGATCGCCACCGATGGCGCTGCGGCCAGGCCGAATATGATCCAGATCACCGGTTCCAGTGCGCGGATCGCCGGCGCACCGCGGACGATCGCGACGATGAAGGTTGCCGTGATCACATAGCCAAAGCCGAACAGTCCATAGGCCAGGATCAGCCGCACCAGGCGGGAATCGATCGGCTGTGCCGCCGCTTGCCGAGCATGCTGATTTTGCCCCCTTCCTTCACGTATCAGCGCTGCCACCGCAAATACGGCCAGCAATGCGACGGCTCCATTGGCGATCCACAGCAACTGCCAATTCTGGCCCGCGCGCTGCAGGCCGGCGACCAACAAGGCGGAAACGGCGACGCCAATGCCCACGCCGGCGAAGTGCAGCGCCGCCAAGCCAGGACGCCGCGTCTCGGCGAGGCTCTCCAACACAATTGCTGACGCCAGCACCAGCACGATCGCGCTGGCGCCGCCGCCGACAAAGCGAAACAGCAGGAAGGGCGCCATGGTTGCCGCACCTCCCATGGCGGCGGTGGTAGCCGCGCTGAGTAGGAGAGAGCCCAGCAGCCAAACACGCCGAGAGCCTGGCAGGCTTGGCCAGGCGGCCAGCAGGGCCCCCACCAGATAGCCCAGGAAGTTGGCCGATGCGATCATGCCGGCCGCCGCCTGACTCATCCCAAGCGCCTGCATCATCGGCGGCAGGATCGGCGTATAGACGAAGCGACCGATGCCAAGGGCGGCAGCCAGGGCGATCAAACCGCCAAGGGCTGTTGAATAGGCTCGGGGATCTTGCATGGCCGGTTATTTGCGGCGGCCATGATATTTCGAAAAACGATTCCTTATGATATCTGCTATCATTCACCTAGATAACTTAGGGCAGCCGCCGATGGACGCGGGCGACCTGAAAGTCTTTGCCGCCGTCGCACGGCTTGGGGGGATGAACCGAGCCGCGGCGGAACTGCACACGGTGCAGTCCAACGTCACAGCGCGCATACAGGCGCTGGAGGCGGACATTGGCTGCACTCTGCTGGACCGGCACAGTCGCGGTGTGTCGCTGACACCGGCGGGGCAGCGGCTGCTGCCATACGCCGATCAGGTCGCGCGCATCCTCGCGGACGCCAGGCGCGCGGCGCGCGACGACGGTGTGCCCAATGGCATACTGACGATCGGTTCGCTGGAGACAACTGCCGCGCTGCGCCTCACGCCGTTACTTACGCGGTTTGCTGCAGACTACCCGGAGGTTGATCTGGTTCTGCGCACCGGCACGACGCGGGAACTGCTGGGGGACGTACTGGAACAGCGGGTCGATGGCGCCTTCGTGTGCGGCCCCGTCTCTCACCCGGATATTGAGGAGGAGACTGCGTTCAGCGAAGAGCTGGTGATCCTGACCGCGCCAGACGTTGCCTCGCTGGAGCAGGCGCTGGATGCCGGCGCGGTGCGCCTGGTCGTACTGCGTGCAGGCTGTTCCTATCGCCAGATGCTGGAGACGCTGCTGGCCCGCCGCGGCATTGTCGTGCAGCGCCAGCTGGAGTTCGGCACCCTGGAGGCGATCTTCGGCTGTGTCAGCGCCGGTCTGGGGATTACCATGCTGCCGCGAGCGCTGGTGGGCGGCATTTGGGATGCGGGACGAGTCCGCGTCCACACCCTGCCACCAGCGGACGCCCTGGTGCGGACCATGTTCATCCGCCGCCGGAAAGGCTTCACCTCGAGCGCGCTGCGGGCATTTCTGGCCTGCGCCCTGGCGGACGAAGTCGGCCGTGCTTAACGTATTCGGCAGCAGGAGGGCACACCATGCCAGGCATCGACCAGAACCGCCCGTTCATCGCGGTCAACATCGCCATCCTCACCGTCTCGGACACACGCACGTTGGCCAATGACACGTCAGGTGACGCGCTGGCCGATCGCATCACCAAGTCGGGCCATCGGCTTGCCGCGCGGATGATCGAGAAAGACGACGCTGCTGCAATCGAGCATCACCTGCGTGCCTGGATCGCTGATGGCGAGATCGATGTGGTACTGACCACCGGCGGGACCGGCATCACCGGCCGCGACGTCACGCCGGAAGCGTTCGACCGCGTGCTGGAGAAGCGCATCGAGGGCTTCGGCGAACTGTTCCGCATGCTGAGCTATCAGAAGATCGGCACGTCGACGATGCAGTCGCGCGCTATGGGTGGCGTCGCCGGCGGCACCTACCTGTTCGCGCTGCCGGGCAGCACCGGAGCAGTGAAGGATGCGTGGGACGACATACTGGTCCACCAGCTCGACAACCGGTTCCGCCCCTGCAACCTGGTCGAACTCATGCCGCGGCTGCAGGAGCACCTTAAGTCCGCGGCGGAGTAGGCTGGCGGACCGGCTTGTCGGTCATTCCCGCGCAGGCGGAAATCCAGCCTCGCCGCAATTACTACCCGATGGGCTGGATCCCCGCTTTCGCGGGGATGACGACAAAGCGGTCCGCGGAAGGAACTAACCGGCGATGCGGACCGGCAGCGCGGTGATGCCGTGGATGAAGTTGGAGTAGATCCGCTTCGGCTCCTCCATCATCTCGACGACCATGCCGCGCTTCAGAATCTCCTCCCACAGGATCTGCAGCTGCAACTCCGCCAGGCGGTTGCCGACACAGCGATGGATACCGAAGCCAAAGGACAGATGCTGGCGCGGTCGTGCCCGATCTACCAGGAACTCGTTCGGCCTATCGATCGCGTCCTCGTCGCGGTTGCCGGAAATGTACCACATGCAGACCTTGTCGCCGGCGCGGATCTGCCTGCCCGCGATCTCGGCGTCCTCGGTCGCGGTGCGTCGCATGTGCACGATCGGCGACTGCCAGCGGATGATCTCTGACACCGCACTCGGGATCAGCGCCGGGTTCTCGCGCAGCTTGCGATACTCGTCCGGGTGCTTGTTCAGCGCCCAGATGCTGCCCGACATCGAGTTACGCGTCGTGTCGTTGCCGCCGACGATGAGCAGCACGAGATTGCCAAGAAAATCGTTGGGGCTCTGCGGCAGGTTCTGTGTCGCCTCGCCGTGCGCCAGCATCGACAGCAGGTCTGGCGCAGGGTCGCGCTTCTGCCGCTCGTAGAACAGCTTCGTCATCACCTGAAGGCATTCGGTCAGCAGCTCCAGCCGCTTCTCCTCGGAGTCGACAATGCCGCCCGCCTTGGGATCCATTGTTGCCACGTCGGACCAGAAGGTCAGCTTCCGCCGCTCCTCGAGCGGATAGTCGAACAGCGTCGCCAGCATCAGCGTGGTGAGCTCGATCGAGACGCGTTCCACCCAGTCGAACGTCTCATTGCGCGGCAGCCCATCCAGCACCCGCTCGGTGCGTTCGCGAATCTGTCCCGACATGCGCTGCAAATTCATTGGCGCAACGACAGGCGACACCACCTTCCGCTGCTCGTCGTGATACGGCGGATCGGAGGAGATGAAGCTCCGGCGGCGAAACTCCTCAGGGATGTCGCGGATGGTGATGCCGCCGAGACGTGCCTCGGATGAGTAGATCTGGTGGTGCGTCTCGACATGCATGATCTCCTTGTACTTGGTCACCGACCAGTACGAACCGTGCATGCCGTTCTGGCACCAGTGCACCGGGTCCTCGCAGCGCAGGCGCTCGAAATACGGATACCAGATGTCGTTCTGGTAGAGCCTCGGGTCGCTGACATCGATCCGGTCGAGCGGCAGCGAATAGGCATCCTCGCTCGGGTCGAAGTGCACCGGTGCGTTCATGAGCAGCCATCTCCTCGGATTGGCCTCAGGTTATCGCGAAACCCCGTGGTCCGGTAGCGGAGTCGATGAAGTGCGTCACAGTTTTCACCACGAATTGCGCATAAATGATATGCCGACGGCCGGGATTATAGCCTGCAAGGCGGAAGTCTATATCCCGGCTCAGCAACAAGGTGCTCCGCAACGTGCGGACGAACGAGGAGAGAGGACCATGAAGATCATGCTTCGCGCCGCCCTGGCCGCAGCGAGCATCGCCAGCATCGGATCCGCCTATGCCGGCGAGGGTGAGGCCGTTGTTTCCAACACCCAGTTCACCGAGATCCCGGGCGTTGTCGCCCAGGCACCCGCCCAGAACGCCCCCGCGGTCGCCACCGCGCAGAATGGGCAGTCGGTGCCCGTCTACGTGACCCGCTCTAACCAGGGCACATGGCTGTTCGCGCCGAATGGCAACGCCGGCGCCAACAGCTGACCATTAACCGCCGCTGACAAAAAGGGCCGGCCTCACAGCCGGCCTTTTGGTCTGCGCTACTGGTCGAACCGATCGCCTTCAGGCGGCACGGGGACATCGAACGCGTTCACCACACCGCACAGGGCTACATAGAAGTTTGCCACCGCGGTCAGCTCCACCAGCCACTGCACGCCGTGCCGTTCCTTGAGGGCATCGAATACCGGCTGCTCCACGCGGTTGGTGCGCATGAGCTGGCGCATATACCAGACGATGTCGCGCTCTGCCGGCGGCAAGTCCGCTGGTTCGCCCTTGACGCGCAGCACATCGATCACCGGCTCGCCCAGCCCGACACGCCGGGCAACATCGACTTGCGCCGCCCAGACGTAGTTGGCGTCACGCTCCCGCACCGCCGTCAGAATGGCGATCTGGCGCAGCTTGGGGTCGATGACGGTGCCTTCGCGCGCGAACGGCACCATGGGCAGCAGCTTCTCGGCCAGCTTCGGACTGTGCAGCAGCATGCTGAACGGGCCGCGAATGCGGCCGAACACCGCCATGACCTGATCGAACACATGCTGCTGCTCCGGTGCCATGGCCTCTTTGCTGGTGACCGGCGTGTATCGCGGCATGCTCGCCCCCTCAGTTCAGTGCCTGGTAGGGCTGGCCCCATTTGTCCTGGAATACGATGTCGGACAGCTTGCCGCGCCCAACGGGGCCGAAGCGTCCCATCGGATAGCCGATCGGCAGGATCGCGTAAGAATGCACGCCCTCGGGCAGGCCCATGGCCGCCTCGCTCTCGCGTTCGTACAGCAGGTGGCGGGTGGTGAGCGTGCAGCCGAGTCCCAGCGCGCGGGCTGCGAGCAACATGTTCTGCACGGCCGGATAGATCGACGCGCCCGACCAGCGCGTCGGTCTCGCCGTGCCCTCGTCGATGCAGGCGACGATCCACACCGGCGCCTCGTGGTAGTGTTCGGTGAGGTACTCCACGGCCGAATGCTGCCGCTTGTAGCGCTCCGGCGAGACACCTGGTGGCGGCGCGCTGCTCGCGTAACGCGGCCCGACCACTTCGTCGAAGGCGCGCTTGTACCAGGCCTGCACCGCCTGCTTGATCTTCGGATCCTTGATAATAAGGAAGCGCCAGCGCTGAGTGTTGCCGCCGTTAGCGGCACAGGCGCCGGCTTCCAGGATCTTGCTGATCAGTTCGTCCGGAACGGGATCCGGCTTCAGCCGCCGCATCGAGCGCGTCGTCTGCATGATCTCGAACAGATCGTCCATGACTGTCTCCTCGTCCTGGTTCCCGCGAGCATAGCCGAATGCACGGCAAACGTGCACGATGGCGTCGCGCGATGCCAGCCAACCCGTCCATTCTTGGCCTCCTGTTGCTCCTGGGCCTTGGGTTCTTCTTCGGTCTTGCGTTCGAGGAATTCTATGCGCGCGCGCGTCAGAAGCGTCCGGGAGGGATACGCACGTTCCCGCTGCTCGCGCTGACCGGAGCGCTGCTGTATCGGCTCGATCCAAATCGCTTGCTGCCCCTGTCGGCGGGGCTGTTGGTACTTGGTGTGTGGCTCGCCTGCTATTACTGGCGCCACCTGGATGAGACCGATGCCGAGGGCTTTCCCAATGTCGGTCTTATCGTGCTCACCTCGAATGTGCTGGCGTTCCTGCTGGGACCAATCGTTCTGGCCGAGCCACCTTGGGTCGGAATCGGTGTCACTGTCGCCGCGGTGTTGCTGTTGACCGCACGACAAGAGTTGCACCGCTTCGCGCACCGCGTCGAATTGCCCGAGATCGTCAATGCAGGACGGTTCCTCCTGCTGACCGGCTTTGCCTTGCCGCTACTGCCGGATACTCCCGTCACTGATCTGACGCCGATCACGCCGCATCAGATCTGGCTTGCGATGGTCGCCGTGTGCGCGGTTTCCTATGCGAGCTATCTCCTGCAGCGCTACCTGGCGCCCCCTGGGGCCGTGCTATGGGTCGCGCTGCTCGGCGGCCTGTATTCGTCCACGGCGACGACCCTTGTACTGGCGCGACGTACACGGGCTGAAGCAGCATCGCTCCATCAGTCGGAGGCCGGCATCGTGCTGGCGACGGCGGTGATGTATCTGCGACTGCTGATCATCATCGTTGTCTTCAATCGCGCGCTCGCGATGACGTTGGCACCGCCGCTGCTGGTGCTGTCAGTGCTCGCACTGGTTCTGGCGTTCGGCTGGCACTGGGTCCGCGGCGTCCATTACACCGATGCCGGTCATGATGTCGCGCCTGCCAATCCGCTGGCACTTACCACCGCGGCAACGTTCGCCGCACTGTTCGTGGTGATCTCGGTCGCCTCGGCCTGGGCCACGCAACGCTTCGGCGCCGCCGGTACCTACGCCCTGGCGGCGATCGTCGGCGTGTCGGACATCGACCCTTTCGTACTGAACCTGGCACAGGGCGACCCGGCGCAGACGACGGTCGATGCCGGCGCGGTCCTGATCGCTACATCGTCGAACAACGTAGTTAAGGGCGTATATGCGGCAGTGTATTCGGCAGGACGCACCCGCTTCGCCCCGGTGGCATTGGTCGTGCTGGCAGTTGGCGGCGTCGTCGCGGCATGGTTACGCTGACCGATAGCGATGCGCGTGTGTCTGACGTCTCAGATCGCTTCGGCGATGACAACGCTGGCCGGACCTGCGAGCGGACGCCGCTCCAGCTTGCGCCAGCCGCTCTGCGCCAACCAGCTAACGGCATCGTCCTCGTCGTAGGCCTGACCTTCGCCGGAGAACATCAGAAATTCCCCCGATGCCAGCGCCGCGCGCTGGGGTTGCATGCGGGTTTGGTCGAGCCAGACATCGACCAGAAGCAGGCGCGCTGAAACTTCCGCGCCGACCCGGAGGCGCTTCAGCAGCTCAACGTTATGCGCCGCCGACAATACATGCACCGTGTTGGCGACGATGATTGCATCGTGCCCATCAGGCAGCGCGTCCTTGAAAAGGTCGCCCTCGACAACAGCAATCCGTGCTCCCTCGGGCTCGCCGCTCAACCGCTGGCGCGCAACTGTGCAGACGCCGGGCAGTTCGAACAGCGTTGCCTGCAACTCAGGAAAGCGACGCAGAATCGCGATCAGGAATGACCCCGTGCCACCGGCAAGGTCAAGCACGCGGCGATGTCGGGTAAAATCATAACTTCCGGCCAGCGCGGCTGCCGCTCCTCCCGTAATGGCTTCGACGCCGGCCGAAAAGATCTGCTGCTGCTCGTCGCTGAAACTTTCGAACTGCCGCTGGCCCTTGCCGGCGCGCACCGCCGCCTCGAAGTCCAGCCACAGTCGATAACTGATTTGATCCCAGAAGCGCAGCAGCGGCCGCAGATCCGGGCCTGAAGCGCCAGCGAGATAGGCGGCTGCGGACGGGCTGTTGCGATAACGCTCACCATCCCGCAGCAGCAGACCCATGCTTGCCATCGCATCGGCGCTGATGCTCAGCGTGCGCTGTGGGATGCGGCATTTGGCGGCGATCTCGGCAAGGGTTGCAGGTCCGTCTGCCAGTGCCTCGAAAAGTCCAATAGCGCTGGCGGTAAAGAGATGCTTCGCGGCCATGAAGCCCTGGGCAATCTGCATGATCGGTTCGGGTGTGACGTCTGCCATGACTTGTCGACTCCCATTTTCTGGTTTGCGTAGGATCACCAGACTCCCGTCAGATGTCAGCGAATTGGTCAGCGTCGAATCACGCGGCATGTTGCCGGGAGAGCATCGCCAACACTTCGTCTGTCGTCTTCACATCGGCAAAGATCCGATCCATTGTCTTCAGCTCTGCCTCGTGGGCTTCTCGACTCACTTCAGCGACGGCATCCTTCACCAGGATCATATGGTAGTTGTGCTCAACACCGCCTCGGATAGTGGTTGAGACACACACGCACGTCGTCACTCCCGTCATGACACAGGTGGTCACGCCCATGTTCCGCAGGATCGTGTCCAGCGGCGTATTGGAAAATCCGCCAAACCCCTTCTTGGCAATCAGGTGCTCTCCGTCGTGGGGTTTAAGTTCGTCCAAGATCTGTGCACCCCAGGTGCCTTCGACGATGAACGTCCGATCGGTGGCAGGGCCAACCCCGACACGCCAATAAGGAAACTGCGCGTCCGAATAGTCCGGCTTGACAATATGTGCGAGGTAAACGACGGGCCTTCGTGCGCTGCGAAAGGCATCAGCGAGGCGTTTTACCTGGGGAAGCGTGCCCATAGGAAATGGCATGTCAATTCCCGCCTCTGGCATGTCTCGGGCAATGCAAGCGAATCCGCCGTCGCTGTGAACGAAGTCATTCTGCATGTCCACGATGATGAGCGCGGATTTCGCTATTTCCGGCTGGCGGATCGTGGCGGCCATAGTGCTGTCCCCCCCCTGGGTCGTTGGCGGTTGTTTGGTCTCGCTATGTAACAG
>JBKPOG010000029.1:0-20094 GCA_046732975.1 Pseudomonadota bacterium | reverse complement strand
GGCGGTGCGCAAGCAACTGCACCGTAACACCTTCGCCGGCGTCGTGCTCAACATGGTCAACCCCCGTCAGAACGTCAGGTATGGCCATCCCGACTCAATGTATCTCTCCCGCGAGATCACCCGATATTATAAGTCATGAGCGCTGTAGCGCAGCCTTCCGAATGCCAGAGGCACGGAAGTTCGGGCATGTCCTGGCTCGGGGCAGCGCAGCGGAGCAGGACCGGTTGAATAACCGGAACTTGAAACTGCACAGCTGATCGTTTTCACGATAGCTGTCGCACGCCATACGCACCCGCGGCAGCCGGTCTTGCGACCAGCGCATCCCCTCCAGTAAACTTGCGGAGATCTCTCCATGAGGAGCGTCTCTACATGCCACAATCACCAGGAATCAAATTCTCCGCCAGTCCCCTAACCTTCATCGTGAGACACCAACTGTGGGATGCCAATGTCGAGGATCACACCGACCAGGGTGTCTCGATCGATGTGGTGGCCGACGTTGACGGCAAGGAGACCGCGCTGCTGCGTTTCAACTGCTTCGACCTCGAGCGAAGCTATGTCTATGGCCCGGAGAATCCCGAGCTGTCGACCCCAGGCCGAGTTGGCGGTGGCATGGGGGTGCATTGCCGAATGGACCCGATCACGGATGGTAATCCCATTGGGTGGACCATTCGCGTTCTGAGCCGCAAACTCCCGAATATGCTGGAGCGGGCTGGGTATAAGGAGATCGCGACAGCGACCAACGTAGCCGCCGTGCAACGCATCCTCCCCGAGGTCGAGACATGCGCTCGAGAGACGTTCATCAGCAAGCGGAATACGGTCAAACACAACCGCGGAACGGAAATTTTCGAGGCCGGCAATATTCGCTTCGGCCTTGAGATGAGACGGCTGAACAATGGCGACGGTGGCCTAGCGGTCCACGTGCTTGCCGACGTCGGCGGGTCGAAAGGCAAGGCATACGTCGAGGAAACCGAGCTTCTGGCGTTCGACTGTTTCTGGAATAACGCGCATTACCACTATGGTCCGCGGAATAAGAACCACCGGCTCAACTTTGACACGACGATTGTCGACGACCCGTTGGAGTGGACCTTCGAGCAGTTCGAGAACAGAAAACTTGGCGCCATGATAGAGCGCGCCGGGTATCCCGGAATCGCCGCCGATCTTGACCTGGACAAAATCGCCGCAGTTGTTCCAGCGCTAAAGAAGCGGGCGTTCGAAATGTACGAGGAAGGCGAAAGGTTGACGGGTCACAAGGGACTGCCGCTCGAGTTCACCCCAAACCTGGCGGCTGAATAAACTGCATCGAAATGGTGGGGGGCGCGCGATCCCTCCACCGGCTGCACTAAACAGCGATAAGAGGAGGAAACGCGATGAAGGTGGTCACGCTTCGAGACGTACCCAACGTTCCGGTGGAAGGTGCCGATCGGATCGAGGGTTGGACAGGACCTGTGTCCCGGACGCGTCAGACCATTATCGAGCCGGGAGAGTCCAAGAACTACAATTGCAGCGTCGTGAACTTCAGCCAGGGCTGCACCACAGGCTGGCATACCCATGATTGCGATCAGATCCTGGTCGTGACGGCAGGTTCAGGCATGGTGGCCACAGAGCATGAGCAACGCCCGATCGATGTCGGCGATGTCGTGCATATCAAAGCTGGCGAACGCCATTGGCATGGCGCCAAGCCCGATACGACGATGGGCCATATCACTATTACGCTCGTGGGCGGCCAAGCAAAATGGGGCTAGCCTGATTATCAGGTGAACACCTAATGAAGAGGGCTGTCGTCGTTATCCTTGATGGTCTGCGTCGCGATTTGGTTGACACTGTTCACACGCCGCATCTCGCCCAGTTCGCTGCGCAGGCAACCTGGTTTTCCGAGTTCCGCACGGCGTTTCCCTCTGCCACCCGTGCGGTTTCGGCCAGCTTCGCGACGGGATGCTATCCCGCACGACACACGCTCCAGGGCAATGCAGTAGCGCTGCTGGAAAGTGATTTGCTCGTTCCCCACGATGTTGGCCGGCCCGATTTTCTGGCCCACAAGCGGGCGGTCACTGGCCATGCGCTGGCGGTGCCGACGCTGGCCGAGCGCCTGGCCCTATGTGGCGGGGCTATCGTGTTCAACAACGTCTCGCCCGGCGCCGCCAATGCGCATGACCCCGATTATCACGGCCACCTGTATCACCGCGTGCTTTCGCGAGGGCCCGGCGGTACTGCAGTTTCCGACCCATTGCGGGTCACATTGGATGCTGAAGGCGATCGCGCGATGACCGAGCGGTTCATTGCCGAGGCACTGACGCGCAGACCCGCGCTGGCCGTGCTATGGCTAGGCGAGCCGGATCACATCCAGCACGAGGTTCCACTTGGTTCGCCAGAGCATCTGGCGGTGTTGCGCGAAGCGGACCGCAATGCCGGTGCGGTCATGGCTGCGGTGGAGCGTCAGCGTGCCACGGGCGATGACGTGCTGCTGATCGTCGGCTCTGACCATGGGCATGAAACAGTCAGCGGCTTTGTCGATATAGAAGCGGAACTGATCGGCGCCGGACTAAAAGATGGACTGGATTCGAGGGACGTGCTTGCCTTGTCGAATGGCACAGCATCGCTGATCTATCTTCATCCCCACCAAGAGAGTCGCTATCCGTCGTTGTTGGATTATCTGCAGAGCCAAAGATGGGCCGGCATAGTCGTGCCACGGGAGGACCTTGATACGATCGGTCACGCGCCCCGTTACGGGTTGGCTGTCGCTGTATCGCTGCGGGCGGACCAAGCAGTCAACGAATATGGTGTGCCAGGTTGCTCGCTCGCAGCCGTCCCGCGTTGGGATAAGAAAACGCAATCGGGATGCGGTCAGCACGGTGGCCTGGGTTTGTATGAGCAATCACCGGTGCTGCTGGTCGAAGGGATGGGGTTCCGGGGAGGGACAATGTGCGCTGAAAAGGCGCACATCGTGGACTTGGCCCCAACCATTTTGCGCCATCTCGCACTTCCGCGGATTGGCATGGATGGGCGCGCACTGCAGAGATAAATTGGTGATGCCGGCGCAATCAGTGAATGCGCCTGTAGCACTCTCGTGCAGAGAGTGCTAAGAACGCCACCGCGGTCCGTATGAGGCCGCGTGAGGCGGGGGCGAGCCCCGAACTCGCCCTATCAGTTATCAGGCAGGGGGATACCGATGAAGTTCCGTCCTTTGCACGACCGTGTCGTGGTCCGTCGGCTGGACGCCGAAGAAAAGACTGCCGGCGGCATCATCATTCCGGACACGGCCAAGGAAAAGCCGATGGAGGGGGAAATCGTCGCTGTCGGTCCAGGCGCCCGTGACGAGACCGGCAAGCTGCTTCCACTCGACGTGAAGTCAGGTGACCGCATCCTGTTCGGCAAGTGGTCCGGCACTGACGTGAAGCTCGATGGTGAGGAACTCCTGATCATGAAGGAATCCGACATCATGGGAATCATCGAAGGTCAGCCCGCCGGCAAACGGAAGGCAGCCTGAACCAGAAACGCCCAGAATCGAAGTACGGAGGAAAATTCGCATGGCAGCCAAGGACGTAAGGTTTGGTGGTGATGCGCGGCAGCGCATGCTGCATGGCGTGGACATCCTGGCCGACGCCGTAAAGGTCACGCTTGGCCCGAAGGGGCGCAATGTTGTGCTCGACAAGAGCTTTGGCGCGCCCCGCATCACCAAGGACGGCGTCACCGTCGCCAAGGAAATCGAACTCTTCGACAAGTTCGAGAACATGGGCGCGCAGATGGTGCGCGAGGTTGCGTCCAAGACCAGCGACATCGCGGGTGATGGCACCACCACCGCCACTGTGCTTGCGCAGGCGATCGTGCGCGAGGGTGCCAAGGCGGTAGCCGCCGGCATGAACCCGATGGACCTCAAGCGTGGTATCGACCGCGCGGTAAATGCCGTCGTCGACGAGCTGAAGAACCGGACAAGGAAGATTACGACGCCGGCGGAGACGGCTCAGGTCGGAGCAATTGCCGCCAATGGTGAGCAGGAGATCGGCAAGATGATCTCGGACGCCATGCAGAAGGTCGGCAACGAGGGCGTGATCACGGTCGAAGAGGCCAAGGGCATCCAGACTGAGCTCGACGTGGTTGAGGGTATGCAGTTCGACCGGGGCTACGTCAGCCCGTACTTCATCACCAACGCCGAGAAGATGATTGCCGAGTTGGCCGAACCCTACATCCTGATCCATGAAAAGAAGCTGTCGGGCCTGCAGCCGATGCTGCCGCTGCTCGAGAGTGTCGTTCAATCCGGCAAGCCGCTGTTAATTGTGGCGGAGGACGTCGAAGGCGAGGCGTTGGCCACGCTGGTGGTGAACAAGCTGCGCGGCGGCCTGAAGGTGGCGGCGGTGAAGGCGCCCGGCTTCGGCGATCGCCGGAAGGCGATGCTGGAGGACATCGCGATCCTCACCGGCGGCACCGTGATCAGCGAAGACCTCGGCATCAAGCTGGAGAACGTCAAGCTAAACGATCTGGGCAGGGCGAAACGGGTCGTCATCGAGAAGGAGAACACCACGATCGTCGAGGGGGCCGGCAAAAAGGATGACATCGTCGGCCGTTGCAGTCAGATCAGGGCGCAGGTCGAGGAGACCACCAGCGACTATGACCGCGAGAAGCTGCAGGAACGCCTGGCCAAGCTCGCCGGCGGCGTCGCGGTGATCCGTGTCGGCGGTTCGACCGAGGTCGAGGTGAAGGAGCGCAAGGACCGCGTCGATGACGCGCTGCACGCGACTCGCGCAGCTGTCGAAGAAGGCATTGTTCCCGGCGGCGGTGTGCCATTGGCACGTGCGGCACTCGTGCTGTCGAAACTGCAGGCTGACAACGACGACCAGCGCTTCGGCGTTGAGATCGTGCGCAAGGCGATTCAGATGCCGCTCCGGCAGATCGCGATAAACGCCGGTGAAGATGGTGCGGTCATCGCCGGTCGCATTCTGGACCATGACGAGTACAACTGGGGCTATGACGCGCAGACTGGCGAGTTCAAGGATCTGGTGAGGGCGGGCATCGTTGATCCAACCAAGGTCGTGCGGACGGCGCTGCAGGATGCGGCCTCGGTCGCTGGATTGTTGGTGACAACGGAGGCGATGGTGGCCGAGAAGCCAGAGAGGAAGGCGCCCGCTATGCCGCCCGGAGGTGGTATGGGCGGTATGGGTGGTATGGGCGATATGGATTTCTGATTCGAGAGCTGCATACCGATGAAGGGGACGGGCCGGGACACCAACGGCCCGTCTCTCTTATTTTGGCGATGCGAGAAGCCGGTTGGCGGCGAGATATCGCACACCTCGCGTCCATGATTCGTCGGTGTTGCCGCGGATGTCCACACTTCCGGCGGACACGACGTCGTCTGTCGCCGTCGACCGGATCACCGCATTGATGTTCAGGATGAGGTTCGAGACCTTTTGCACCCATCCAATGACGGCAACATCGGCACCGAGCGCCTTCGCTGCAGCGACGGCGCAGCTTTGGCAATTCACGAAATCGGCGCCGGTTGCCTTCGCCGCGGCGGACGCTGTCTCGATGACAACATATTGGTTGGACTGAGCGAGCAAGCGACGGAGCGCCTCCCCGGCATCGTGCAGTCTAGCAAGTTCGTCAGCACGCGGTGGTTCGGGGCTGCTGTCGATAAACGCGAAAGGGAAGACCACCGCCGTCGGTGTGGATGCTAACGCGGTAGCTGGGCCAACCAAGGCCATCGAGATAGCAATGACGATCCGCCAAGCTTGCACGCCGTCGCCCTATGCGCCGGCCGTATCCCAGCCGATCCAATCGCAGAATGCCTGGCCCATCACCAAGTCTAGATCAGGCCCCTTTAGCCAGGGCAATTCCTCGGTGAACAATGTGATGCACTGGCGCCATGTGCAGTGCATGCGGGTGATGTCAGTTCCCCAGAACATCCGCCGCGGCCCGAATGCGTCGAACACCCGATGCAAAGCGTCGTGGATGCTGCGGAACGGATACTGGTCCAGCGCATAGCCGGCTTGGCCGGTTGCCTTCACTGCGACGTTTGGGTGTCTTGCCAACGCGAGCAATTGCGGCAGATTGCGATAGGCGGCCTCCGCCCCCTCGGTGGCACGCGGAACCCCCATGTGATCGACGCTGATCCTCAGTCCCGGGTAGCGTTCGGCTATGTTGCCGACCCGCGGCAGGAAGGCAGACGCCTGCAGCGAAACTGGAATGTTCAGGCGCTCGGCCACAGGGAACAGCAGCTCCAGCGTGCCATCTTCCGGCCATGACTGCGATCTCGGATCGGAGAAGTAGAACCGCAGCCCCTGCATCCCTGGTCGGCTCTTCCAGGTCTCGAGCAAGGCGCGCTGCTGCGGGTCGTCTAGGTAGATCCAGCCCATAATGGCGAAGCGATCGGGATGAGCGCGTGCCGCTTCAACGGCGAGTTCGTTGGAGTCAGGGTCCCACATCACGGGATGTATCACTGCTCGGTCTACGCCCGCTTCATCCATGGCCGCCAGAGCTTCGTCCTTGAGGTAAGGCGTCTGACGGTGGTGTGCGGATGGTTTGCCTTTGGCCCAGAGGTGGATCTGTGCGTCGACGATCATCATGGTGACTGCTTCCTTCTTTGCTGCGGAAATGTCAGCACGTAGGTCTCACGAGGATGCGGCCTCAGTCAGCTCAGGCCGTCATCGAAATTGCCTTCAGCAACGTGTCTCAGCGCGTCGTGGATCTTCACATCGATCTCGATCCCTTCGCACATCAGCCGCGCGCGGGTGCAATCTCCGCGTTCCCCGGGGACGCGTATCTGGTCGATCCTCGTGCCGCGGCGTGGCTTTGATCATGTCGATGGGCTGACCTCGCGCCCATATTCGTCGGTCGGTACGAAGAGATCCGGCCTGAAGGCGATGACAAATATCCGCTGACCGCGTCCGCCGCATCGCCAAGAGCGCGTGCTTCAGCGACGCTCATTCGGATGCGGTCTCTGCCGGTCTGATGGGTCATCGCCTCACCGTCGATTTCACCAGCCCAGCGTGCCGCTGGATCGCGCATGTGTCCATCTCGGCGGGGTGATGGCAGTATGCGGTGCAACACACGCGACAGGGAAACCAGATGGCGATGCGCATTCTCTGGCCGAACCTTCCGGCCGAATTCGTTCCAGTGGCCCGCGATGCGATCGGCGCAGGCTTCGAGACCGATTTCTGCGCCAATGCTTCGGAGGTGACAGACGAGCAGTGGGCCAATGCTGACGCCGTCGTGGGTTCGTGTCCGCCGCAATACATCGACAAGCTGCGCAAGTGCCGCATCTTCGTGAAGTACGGAGTCGGTTACGACGATGTAGACATCGAGCGGTTCGGCAAGCTGGGTATCCCCGTCTGCAACACGCCCGACTACGGTACCCGCGAGGTGGCCGACCATGCGATCGCGCTGATGATGACGCTGGCCAAGAGCATCGCCTACCACGACCAGGAACTGCGCAATGACCTTCGGGCCAACTGGCGACCGGCGCACAACCCGTTCGGGCGTCGATTGTCGGTCTGCACGTTCGGCGTCGTTGGCATGGGTCGCATTGGCACGGCCGCCGCTCGCCGGGCCAAGGCGTTCGACATGGACGTCGTGTTTTATGACCCGTATCAGCCAAACGGCTATCAATTCGCGATTGGTGTCCGGCGAGCCGACACGCTGGCGGAGTTGATGGGCCAGTGCGATTTCGTCAGCATCCACGCGCCACTCACGGCGGAGACACGCAACCTGATGGGGGCTGAAGCCTTCGCCGCGGCCAAGCGCGGGATGATCCTGATCAACACGGCCCGCGGACCGATCGTCGATATCGATGCGTTGTATGATGCGATGAAGGACGGCACCGTGCTCGCTGCCGGACTTGATGTGTTGCCGCAGGAGCCGGCCAATCCGCAATCGCGCCTGATAGCCGCCTGGCAGAGCAACGAGGACTGGATCCGCCACCGGCTGGTGCTGACGCCGCACTCGGCTTTCTACACGCCGGAAAGCATGCGCGACAATCGCGGGTTCGCGTCGCGCACGGCGGCGCGCTATCTGCGTGACGGGCGGCTGGACAATTGCGTGAACAAGCAATTCCTGGTCGCGCGCGGGTGAGGGTTGCCGCATGAAGGACAAGGTTGACGTTCTCATCATCGGCTCCGGCGCCTCGGGCGCCGCCGTCGCCTGGAGCCTTGCCGAGACAAAGATGCGCATCCTGTGTCTCGAACAGGGCGACTGGATGAAGCAATCCGACTACCCGTCCAATGGGCGGGACTATGAGGCGCGCGTGTTCAGCGACTATGCCACCAGTCCGAATATCCGCCAGCGGCCCAGTGACTATCCGATCAATGACGACAACTCGCCGATCAAGGTCGTGAACTTCAACGCAGTCGGCGGATCAACCGTGATGTACACGGCGCATTACCCGCGCCTGCATCCATCCGACTTTCGCGTCCGCGCGCTGGACGGCGTGGCGGATGATTGGCCGATCGATTATGCGACCCTGGAGCCGTTCTTCGCCGAGAACGATCGCATGACAGGCGTCTCGGGCCTGGCGGGCGATCCCGCCTATCCTGCGCATGAGCCGCCGATGCCGCCGCTGCCGCTGGGCAACACCGGTACCAAGATTGCGCAGACGATGAACAAGCTTGGATGGCATTGGTGGCCGTCGGACAGTGCGATCGCCACGACCGAGTATGACGGACGCGCGCCGTGCATCAATCTCGGCCACTGCACGCCGGCCTGCGCTCAGGGCGCGAAAGCGAGCACCGACATCACGTACTGGCCGCATGCCATCCGTGCCGGCGTCGAGCTACGCACGAACTGCCGGGTGCGAGAGATCACCACCGGTGAGGATGGTATGGCAACAGGTGCCGTGTACTACGACGCAGACGGCGCGGCGCAGTTCCAACCGGCCGAGGTCGTCATCATGGCCTGCAACGGCGTCGGCACGCCGCGACTGCTGCTGAACTCCGCCTCGGGCCGTTTCCCCAACGGGCTCGCGAACTCCAGCGGGCTCGTCGGCAAGAATCTGATGTTTCATCCCTGGGCACACGTTGTCGGCTATGTGGACGAGCCGATGGACGGACACCGCGGGCCGCCGCTCTGTCTGTGGAGCCAGGAGTTCTATGAGACTGACCAGGCGCGGGGCTTCGTGCGTGGTTTCAACTTTCAGTTCAATCGCACCATCGGCATCGGCACCGAGGTGGTCAACGCCGAGGCGATCGGCCTTGTGCCATGGGGCGAAGGGCATCACGATGCATTCCGTGGCCTCGTCGGCCACCGCATGTCGGTCGGCATCTGTACCGAGGACCTGCCCGAGGAGCACAACCGGGTAACGCTCGATCCGGTGCTGAAGGATCGTCACGGCATCCCGGCGCCAAAGATCGACTACACGATCGGCGAGAACACCAACCGCATGCTCGACTTCGCAATCGATCGCGGCAGGGAGATCCTTGCCGCGGCTGGCGCACGACATGTTCACGCGGTTCGTCCAGTGGTCTACAGCGGCTGGCACCTACTCGGCACGGCCCGTATGGGTAATGATCCGGAGCGCTCCGTGGTGAATTCCTGGGGACGCAGTCACGACGTGAAAAACCTGTTCATCGTCGACGGCAGCATCTTTGTGACGTCTGGCGGCGTGAATCCAACCTCTACGATCCAGGCGCTGGCGCTGTATATCGCCGACTGCATCAAGCAACGCTTGGCGACTCTGTTCGATTGAAGGCGCACATGAACGACCGGACCTTGACTGAATCCCAGATTGCCGATCTCCGTTGCCTTGCGGGCATGATCATTCCTGCCAGCGCGAAGCATGGCGTAACTGGCGCAGACGACGACGTGATCTTTGCTGATATCTTGACCAGTATTGGCCGTGACCGGGACAGAGTGCTTGCCGCGTTGGCCAAACTGCGCACGCTAGCCGGCGGTCCCTTTGTCGACCTCGATTCCGCGCACCGCGGCGAGGTGGCGGGCAAGCTGCGCGCCGAAGGCGGCGGCCCGACCAGCGTGCTCACCCGGATCGTGCTGCTCTGCTATTACCGAGACGATCGGGTGATGGTTTCACTCGGCCTCGAGGTCCGCCCGCCCTTCCCGAAAGGCCACGTTGTCGAGCAGGGTGACTGGTCGCTGCTCGATCCGGTGCGGAGCCGCAGGCCATTCTGGCGAAGTGCGTCGGATTAGGAGCCGGCCTCGATAATGTCGCCGAAGAGCACCCAGGTCTTGCCGTCCCAGCGCTCCAACTGCATCGCCTTGATCGGCCGATGATCCGTGTGGCTGGTGCTCGCCTTGATGCCTGGCAGCAACGTCGGCAGCTCGACGTCATGCAGGTTCTCTGCCTGCTTCATCACGTTCTCCCGTGAGAAATCGCCATTGCACTGCTTCAGTACCTGCAGCATCAACTTTGAGGCGGCATAGGCATAGACGTAGTTATTGTCGGTCAGGTCAGAGCCGGGCATGTATTTCGCCATGAACCCGCGCCATTCCTTCATGCCGGCATCATTGTCCCACTGGTGATCGGTTGGGTCTTTCAGATAGCCGGTGCTGATCAAGCCGACTGCATTGTCCGAACCAGCCGGCGTTATCACCGAACCAACCGAGATCGATACATTGCTCATGAAGAACATTGGCTTCCAATTGAGGTCATGCACTTTGCGAATCGCCTGCGCGGCGAATTTTGGCGCAGCGGCCACGACCAGCACATCGGCACCCGAGCTCTGCAAGCTGGTGATCTGGCTATCGATGGTCGGATCCGTCGGCTCATACGTCGCTTCAGTCACCGTCTTGCCGTAACGATCGCCAAACGTCGCGTGCAGACCGTTCAGGTAGTCTTTCCCGAAATCGTCGTTCTGGTAGAGGACAGCGACCTTGGCGTTCGGTTTTTCTTTCAGAATGTACTTGCCATAGATCTGTGCCTCGGTCCGGTAGTCCGGCTGAAAGCCAATCGTCCAAGGATAGTCTTTGTTGTCACCCCACTTTGCCGCCCCGGTGGCGACGAACAGATGTGGCACCTTCTTCTGGTTCACGTAGCGCACGATGGCCGAATTCGTCGGCGTTCCTAGCGTATTGAACAGGAAGGCGACCTGGTCCTCCTCCACTAATCGGCGCACCTGCTCGACCGTCTTCGGTGGGCTATAGCCATCGTCCAGCGAGATGAAGTTGATCTTGTGCCCAGCCACCCCGCCCTGTTCGTTGATCATGTTGAAGAACGCAGAGTCCAGCTTGCCGATGGGGCTATATGAGGACACCGGTCCACTGTACGGCATGGTATTGCCGATCTTCACCTCGGTGGCCGTGACGCCCGGCGTGTCGGCAACCGCGCCTGCGCTGATCGTTGCGGTGCAAAAGCACGTGGCCACCAGCATCCATCGCTTCATTAGTTCCCTCCCTAGTTGCAAGTCTTTTGCGAGTGGAGGAGACTGATTGTCAATCGCCGAGAACTGACGCAGATAGTGATTGAACCAGAGATAGGGCACTGATCATGACCAATGAGAGGATGGCTGCGCAGATGTCCAGCAAGGGCGGCTTCATCGCCGCGCTTGATCAAAGCGGGGGATCGACGCCCGGTGCACTACGTCTCTATGGCGTTCCGGACAGTGCCTATAGCGGCGACGCGGAGATGTTCGCTGCGATGCATGCGTTTCGTGTCCGTATCATGACGGCACCCGCGTTCACTGGAGAAAAGATCATTGCCACTATTCTTTTTGAGGGGACGATGGATGGTCAGGTGCAGGGGGAGCCGGTCCCTGCCTTTCTTTGGAACAAGCGGGGGGTCGTGCCCTTCGTGAAAGTGGACAAGGGTCTCCAGCCGGAAAGCGACGGCGTCAGCTTGATGCGGCCGATCCCGGAGCTCGACGCGCTACTCACGCGCGCAGTCAAACTTGGTGTCTTTGGCACCAAGATGCGCTCGGTCATCAATTTGCCTTCCAAGGCGGGTATCGCTGCCATTGTTGCGCAGCAGTTCGAGGTAGCGGCGCAGATCGATCGGCATGGACTGATGCCCATTCTGGAGCCGGAAGTCTCGATCAAGAGCCCGGACAAGGCTGGTGCCGAGGCGATTCTGCTGGCGGACCTTGAGCGCGGGCTGGATTCATTGCCGCGTGGCCGTCAGGTAATGCTGAAGCTGACGATCCCCGACGTCTCAGACCTCTATGCGCCGCTGATCAAGCATGATCGGGTAGCCAGGGTTGTGGCGCTCTCCGGCGGGTATACGCGCACCGAGGCGTGCCAGCGGCTGGCCAAGAACCACGGCATGATTGCGAGTTTCTCGCGGGCCTTGGCCGAAGGATTGACGCGTTCAATGAGCGACGATGCGTTCAATGCCACGCTGACCGAAGCAATCGACGATATCTACTCGGCTTCTACCGTGAAGCACTAAATTCAGCGACGCGCCCGGAAGCGGCGAATCAGGGCGTTGGTCGAGCCGTCGTGCCGGAGTTCGGGCGTTGCAGACACGGTAAGTTCCGGGATGATCCGTTGTGCCAGAACCTTGCCCAACTCGACCCCCCATTGGTCGAAGGAGTCGATGCCCCAGATCGCGCCCTGGGTGAACACGCTGTGCTCGTACAAGGCCACCAGAGCGCCGAGACTATTAGGGGTCAGGGCGTCCGCCAGGATAACATTGCTCGGTCGGTTGCCCTCCGTCACGCGGAACGGTGTCTGGAAGGCTGGTGAGCCCTCAGCGGTGAGTTCCTCCGCAGTCTTGCCGAAGGCCAGCGCTTCGGCCTGAGCCAACAGGTTGGCCATCAGCAGATTGTGCTGGTCGGTGAGCGGGCTGAGCGGGTGGCAGAAGCCGATGAAGTCACACGGCACCAGTTTCGTGCCCTGGTGCAGCAACTGGTAGAACGAATGCTGTCCGTCGGTGCCTGGCTCCCCCCACACGATAGGACCGGTCTGCGCGCTTACGGCGTGGCCCCGCAGGTCGACATGCTTGCCGTTGCTCTCCATCTGCAGCTGCTGCAGGTAGGCAGGGAAGCGTCGGAGATGCGACGAGTAAGGCATCACGCCCAGCGTCTGCGCACCGAAGAAGTCATTGTACCATACAGTCAGCAGGCCAAGCAGCAGCGGTAAATTGCGCTCGGGCGGTGCCGTACGGAAGTGCTCGTCCATCGCGTGAAAGCCCGACAGCAAGTCGCCGAAGCCGTCAGGCCCAATGGCAATCATGGTCGACAGACCGATTGCCGAATCCATCGAGTAGCGGCCGCCTACCCAGTCCCAGAACCCAAACATGTTGGCGGTGTCGATGCCAAACTTGCGCACTGCCTCAGTATTGGTCGATAGCGCAACAAAATGCTTGGCGACAGCGGCCTCGGAACCTAACGCATCGACCAGCCATTTGCGCGCTGTTGCCGCGTTGGTCATCGTCTCGAGTGTGGTGAACGTCTTTGATGCGACAACGAATAGCGTCTCGCCCGCGTCCAGATCGCGGGTCGCCTCGGTAAAGTCGGCCCCGTCGACATTAGAGACAAAGCGAAACGTCATCGACCGCTCACTGAATGGACGCAGGGCGAGATAGGCCATCTCCGGGCCGAGATACGAGCCGCCGATTCCAATGTTGATGACGTTACGGATGCGCTTGCCGGTATGGCCGAGCCACGCGCCGGCGCGAATGCGCTTGGCGAATTCGGACATGGCGTCCAGCACCTGGTGCACATCCGGCACGACGTCATGTCCATCAACCAGGATACGCGCGTCCTTTGGCGCACGCAGCGCCACGTGCAGCACGGCCCGCTGTTCGGTGACATTGATCTTCTCACCGTGGAACATCGCATCCCGGCGTTCCGTCACCCCGCGTTCTGCCGCAAGTCCGAGCAACAATCGCACGGACTCGTCAGTGATGCGGTTCTTCGAATAGTCAAGATAAAGCCCTGCACCTTCTGCCGTCAGCCGTTCCCCACGGCCAGGATCGTCAGCGAACAGCTTTCGCAGATGGGTGTCCTTGATTTGCTGATAGTGCGTGGCAAGCGCCTGCCAAGCCGCCGTCTGATTCGACTGAGCTGCCATGGTGTCCTCCCTCGCGTCTATGTCAGCGCCTTGCTCTTCGTCTCGATGGCATCCAGCAGCTCCTTCCACGAGTAGACGAACCCCTTGGCGCCCTCGTCCTGCAACTGCCTGGCGAGAGCAGACACATCGACGCCGGCGCGCGTGATCGCCACCAGCACCTGTTCGGCGTCGCCGCCGTCCCGCGGCATCGCCTGGTTGACCGAACCATGCTCGCCGAACGCCAGCAGCGTCTCCTCCGGCATGGTGTTGACCGTGTTCGGAGCAGCCAGGGCGCCGATGTACAGAACGTCCGGTGCCTGCGGATCCTTGGTGCTGGTACTGGCGAAAAGCAGCCGTTGAGGACGCGCACCAAACCCCTCCAGTCGCTGCCAGCGCTCTGACTCCAGCACGTCCCGATACGCCTTATAGCTTTGCTGCGAGACTGCTATGCCGAGTCGATCGCGAAGCTCCGCGGGGACTTTGTCCAATGTAGCCTTGTCCCATCGGCTGACGAACACCGAGGCGACAGATCGCACATCCGGATCGAGGCCAGCGGCGACGCGTCGCTCAAGGCCTCGCATATAGGCATCGGCGGCACGCACATAATCGTCGCGCGAGAACAGCAGCGTGACGTTGACCGGTACGCCAGCGAAGATGGCCTCTTCGATGGCGGGAAGACCCTCTAAAGTCCCGGGGATTTTGATGAACAGGTTGGGACGCTTGGCTTTCGCATGCAGCGCACGTGCGTCGGCCACCGTCTTCGCCGTGTCATGCGCCAGCAGCGGTGACACCTCAAGCGACACCCAGCCGTCAACTCCGGCGGTGCGCTTGTGGATTGGCGCAAACATATCGGCGGCCTTGGTCAGGTCCTGGATCGCCAATTCAAAGAACAGTGCTTCGCCACTCTTGCCGGAGCTTGCTTGCCGCCGGATCTCCTCATCATAGGCTTTGCTGTGCGTGACGGCGTGATCAAAGATCGATGGGTTGGAGGTGAGGCCGGTTACCGAAAGCTCGTCGATATACCGTTGCAACGTGCCGCTGGTCAGGAGATCTCGCGTGATGTTATCCAACCAAAGGCTCTGACCCAGTGCATGGAGCTGCTCTGTCGCCTTCATTTCAGCCTCCTCACGCAGCTGTCGCTGCTGCAGGGTTCGGGTTGTGCCAAGGCCCATCCGGCCCAATCAACGCCTGGGCCTCAACAGGTCCCCAGGTCCCTGGCTCGTATGGATAGACAGGCGTCGTGTCATCCAGGACCGGCTCCACAATGCGCCACTGCGCATCGACGATATCGTCGCGTCCGAACAACTCGCCAAGCCCACGCATCGCGTCACCGAGCAGTCGTTGGTACGGCGGCATTAGGTTCGGCGCATGTTCGGTCAGGAGCATCTCGACGTCTTCGCCGACCATGCGCTCACCAGGCAGCTTGACACGCACGCCCATGCCGATATTCACGTCCGGGCTGATGCGCATGCGTACATGTCCGGAACTCACCGGCACCAACTCGTCAAATGTTTCTCGCGGCGGGCGCTTGAACTGCACCATGATCTCGGTCGCCGTCACCGGCAGCATTTTGCCCGCACGAATATAGATTGGCACGCCGGCCCAGCGCCAGGATTCAATATACAGCTTCAATGCGACGAACGTTTCGACAGTCGAGCCGGCACGCACGCCAGGGACGGACTGGTAACCCGCATATTGCCCCCGCACCATGTCGGAAACTTCCAGAGGACGCACCGCCTTCAGCAACGCTGACTTCTGATCGCGCAATGCCTCATGTTCCTCGCCGGTCGGCGGATCCATTGTCAGTTGTGCCAGGACCTGCAGCATATGGTTCTGCACCACGTCCCGCAGGGCACCGGTCTCGTCATAAAACCGTCCACGATCCTGGACGCCGAAATCCTCCGCCATCGTAATCTGGATGCTGCTGACATGGTCACGGTTCCACAGCGGCTCGAACATCGAGTTGGCAAACCGGGTATAGACAATGTTCTGTACCGGCTCCTTACCCAGGTAGTGGTCAATGCGGAAGATGTTCTCCTCGGGGAAATACTGCGACAGCAGCCGACTGAGCGTGCGCGCCGTCGCTCGATTGTGGCCGAACGGCTTCTCGATCACCAGCCTCGCACCCTCAGCACACCCGGATTTGGCCAGCGCCTGTGCCACCGTCGAGAACAGGCTCGGCGGAACTGCGAGGTAGTGTAGCGGGCGCTTTGCCTGGCCAAGCTGTTGGCGCAGCGCGGAGAACGTGCCCTCGTCACCGTAGTCGCCGTCCACATAGCGCAGCAGGCCAAGCAGTTGCTGGATCGCCTTCGGATCGCCACCGCCATGATGCTGCAGGCTGTCGGTGGCACGTGCCTTCAACTGGTCCAGATTCCATCCGGCCTTGGCCACGCCGATGATAGGAACGTTAAGACCCTCCTCGCGCACCAACCCCAGCAGCGACGGAAAAACCTGCTTGTAGGCGAGATCACCGGTAGCGCCGAAAAAGACCAGTGCATCGGCTGGCGCGCTTGTCATGGGCGCCACCTACTCCTTCTTCTCGACATGCCCACCGAATGCGAAGCGCATGGCCGAGAGAATGCGGTTGGCAAAGTCGGCGTTGCCGCGTGATTCAAACCGTGAATACAGTGCAGTACTGATCACCGGCGCCGGCACGCCCTCGTCGATCGCGGCATGCAAGGTCCAGCGGCCCTCGCCAGAATCCGAAACCCGTCCTTGGAAGTTGTCCAGTTTTGGATCCTGGCGCAAAGCTCCGGCAGTGAGGTCGAGCAGCCATGAACCCACTACGCTGCCGCGCCGCCACATCTCGGCCACCTGGGCGACGTCGATCTGGTACTTGTAGTGATCGGGCTCGCGCAACGGCGTCGTCTCGGCATCCACTTCCTGGCGGCGGAGGCCGATATCGGCATTCTTGATGATATTAAATCCCTCGGCAAATGCCGCCATCATACCATATTCGATGCCGTTGTGGATCATCTTCACAAAGTGACCCGCGCCGTTCGGCCCGCAGTGAAGATAGCCATACTCAGCCTGCGATGGCGCCCCGGTCGCCCCCGGCGTTCGCGGAGCCGCCTCGACACCGGGTGCCAGTGAGCGGAAGATCGGATCGAGGTGCTTCACGACAGCGTCTTCGCCGCCGATCATATGGCAGTAGCCGCGTTCCAGGCCCCACACGCCGCCACTTACGCCGACGTCAACGTAGTGCACACCCTGGCCTTTCAACTCGCGCGCACGGCGGATGTCGTCATGGTAGTACGAGTTGCCGCCTTCGATCACAATATCGCCCGGCTCGAGCAGCGGCGTCAGCGAATGCAGCACCGGATCCACCGCTGCGGCAGGGAGCATCAGCCACACGGCTCGCGGCTTTGCCAACATCTGTATGAACTCGGGCAGCTTAGTCGTGCCCTTGGCGCCTTTGGCGATCAGCTGCTGCACAGTGTCGGCATTTGTGTCGTTGACCACGCACTGATGGCCCGCCTTGACCAACCGCTCCACCATGTTCGCACCCATGCGACCAAGGCCGATCATGCCTAGTTCCATCGACAGCCTCCCTGCTCAGTCAAACCCCACGGCCGACCGCATTGCTGGCCGCAGAGAAGTTACTGCATCAATGATAAAGCCAGAATGCTCGGCTACCACTTTCATTGGCGCGGAGACAATCCTTGAATGCGCGAGCCGATGGCGATTGATCCGACCTTGGTTTTCGGGTCATAACGCGGCGCACTGCACAGAGTATATGCGGCTGAGGCAGCATCCATCGGCGTGCCCGCTGGCCGGCCTTAGCTTCCTTGCCACATCCATAACCAATCAAGCTGCGGACCGTGCGCATCGCAGTTTGATCCAGGACTGGCTGAGTTCGCATGTCGTTCTTCCTTCTTGCCGGAACGCAAGACTGGCGGGCAGATTGTCCACATTTGGCCCGCGCTGGTCGCCGACAAACTCCACTCGTTGCGCACTTTTTAGCAATTGTCGAGTGTTCGGGCTTGGCCGCCTGCCTCAGTTCAGGGGGGTACCAGCAGTACCGACGTTAGCCCCCTCGCCGCATAACGCTGGTCGCCCAGGCAACGCATTGCGGCAGTATCTTTCCCACGGCAACATCGAATGCCTCGACGACGCTCTCGACACTGTTGCTGGACGTCGAGGACCGTTCCACCAACAGCGTGCGAGCGAGCATCCGATGATCAGTCATCTTGACAGGCGACGGCGGTGGACGGCTGGTCGCCCATCCCGCCGTAGACCGCTCAAATCTGCGGATTTCTGTCCCAAGAAGGTACTCCGGTGTCAGATCCTGGGCTTTGCGTCCGGCCTGTGCAATGCTTCCATCGTTCTCGAATGCCTCGACCGTTAGAATTTGTGCCAGCGCTCGGACGCGGTCGGTCCAGAGCGAAGTTGCGTGGTAGTCAAACTTTGTGCGGCCACGGATTCCGTTCAACCGGACGATCGCCCCCGTGCTTAGGCCACTCACCGGCCCAGCGACGCTCGTTTCAACGTACTGATATTGCGCTGAGAATTGCACGCGTGCGAGCCAGAGACTACCCACCAATATACCTGCCAGCACCAGCAGCACGAACGCCCCAACGGCAACGTAATTTGCGCGCGCTTCCATATGGAATCAGCTCCCTATGCCGTGACTGCCGCGCGCCCCCGCACACCAGCGAAGTACTCGTGAATCCAGGGATCAGAGTCGTCACGTAAGGTGCCAATTGTGCCAATGGTGCTCTTGCTATCGACCAGTACTGCAATGCGGTCGGCCGTAGCACGCAAGGTGCAATGTCGTGCGCTACAATGAACACCGTAAGGTGCCGGCTTTGCTGTAGTTCACGCATAAGAGTGTCGAACTGCGCCGCTGAAATCGGATCGAGGCCCGCTGTGGGTTCGTCGAGAAACAAAATCTCGGGATCCAGAGCCAGAGCTCGCGCAAGACCGGCGCGCTTGCGCATGCCGCCCGACAGCTCGGCAGGGTATTGTTTCGCAGCATCCGGTGGCAATCCCACCATGCTGAGCTTGATCGAAGTAATCTCATCTATGAGTTTCTGGGGCAGATCGGTGTGTTCGCGCAGCGGGATCTGGACATTCTCGGCCACGGTCTGATCGCCGAATAGTGCACCATTGTGAAACAACACGCCCCAGCGAATCTGCATTCTGATGAGGGCGTCGCCATCCAAATCAGCCATGTTCTGGCCCCGCACTTCAATAGTGCCGCTGGTTGGCTGCTGTAGGCCGATTATCGAGCGCAGGAGAACGGATTTACCGGAACCGGAATCGCCGACCATGCCGAGGACTTCGCCCCGGAAGACTTTGAGGTCGAGGTAGTGCCCAGCAGGCGCGGCAATACCAGGACCTCGATGACATTGAGACCTGATATCTGAATTGCATCCAGCTCCTCACTGACCTTCATCGTGCCGATCTGTGCCGTAAAGGCTGACCCAGAACGGCTTGCGATGATAATGGCAGTCAGCGGCCCGCCAAGTTCCCGTAGGAAGCCGATGCCAAGAAGATTGACGGTGTACAGTCCGCGCCAAAATCACGCAATTGATCGGAACCCTGATAGGCGAACACCACACCGACGAGGATCGATAGCAATCTCACGATCGGCAGGGCATTCAGGCCCGTCTCCTCCATCTGAGGGACGAGGGCAGCGAAACGGAGGCGCTTCGGCTGGAGTATCGCGGCAGTAGTCTCGAACACGACGTGGCCGAAGAACCCAACGAGCTGGTAGCCTTGATGCAATGCGTGGCAAAGGCCGCGGCCAATTCGCTCAAGATGCGCGGCGAACAAACGTCGCCGCGGCAACTCGACCGGAGGAGCTCTGCACTCGTGCACCCTTGATGCGCCACATCGTACCATGCACGTTCCTGATGTGATGGCGCGTCCTATGTGGTAGTCACGGGACCGTCAGCCGATACACCTTCGCCGCCGTGCCGCTGTACAGCGCCTTCTTCTCCGCCGCCGATGCGCCGGATGTTATGCGCTTGAACGCGTTCCATAGCTCGGTGTAGCCACAGGACTGCTTATCGGGTGGAAAATTACTTTCGAACATGCACCGGTCAACACCGAACCCTTCGATGCAGCCTTCGATATACGGCCGCCACGCCGCGGCCAGATCCTCGGAGGTGGGCGGCATGTCACGTTCATGAAAGTCGAAGCCGACGGACACCATGCCGAGACCGC
>JBKPOG010000028.1:0-8381 GCA_046732975.1 Pseudomonadota bacterium | reverse complement strand
GGGATAGCTATTCGGCACTGGCAAGAATCGGTCGATAATATAAACCCGCTAGATTTTAAGTTCACGCGGCGGCGCATCAACATCCAAGACCTTGTAAGTCCGATCACCTTTAGTGTCAGCAGAAAGAGGGAAAGAGGTTTGTTGACTGTGAACTGATAGGGCCAGCAAATATAATGTTTCGTAACAACATAAATGCAAATGGCGCAGCATTTATCGCTTGTGATATAGTGATGATACGACCAAAAGGAGCTACAACTGCAAATGTTGTGCCATTTGATGATATACAACTATTTGGTGGAGCCGTAAGTAAATGCACCATCTTCCTCCCTGAGGTCATGGTCGATACTTTTGTGAAGATGGGTGCAAGGTTTGTCTCACTTACTGGCCGCTCTGATCTAGACGACCAAGCTCCGATTCCACCGTGGCTGGCGGCTACAAATCCTCCGACTTCATCCCCTTCATCTCCAGCGTCGCCAGCAGGAAAGTAGCGGGAACAGTCGCGCCAGCAACCGCCACTGCGGCGACGCCGTCGCTAATCCGCCACGGCTAGTGAGCGACCGGACATCGGCGGCGGTGCGTTTGGCCGAAGCCGCCATGCGAGCCATCCGACAGCGCCAGTTACCGCGACGACTGTGACACAAGACATACCCCACACCATCACCACGGGCGCGGCTGGCCCGGAGCAGGCTATCGTAGCTACCCCCCGGATAGCGAGTTGTGCACAGACCATCCCAGGCGCGCTCATATCTGATCCCGATCCTACTGTATCACAAACAATACGACCGTTCCCCTGGCGGCGCAATAAATATTGCATTGTCCCAAAGATGGGACGCCCAGCGGCTAGAGGTAGTCCAACTTCATCACCTTCATGTCTAACGCGGCTAATGTCGCGAGCAGGAAGGTTGCGGGAACAGTTGCTCTGGCGAGCTATTGGTTGTCGAAGCCTGGTTTCCTTTAATCCTTGTTGCTCTAGCCGCTGGGCGATTTCGCCGTAGGTCACGCCCGCTCTCTTTAGTTCAGCCTTAACAAACCGAGTAGTTTTGTCGGCAAGCTCCCGTTCCGTTTCTGCTAGCCTCATTCGCGCGCCAAACACTCGATCCTCGCGGGTTCGTCGCCGAATTCTGGAAACAACTGCCGTAGGCACAAACGTATTCCTCAGCCGTCGCCGAATACCGGTGCCTCGCCTCTATAAGAAAAATTCCTTGACGCGAATCGCCCCTCGTGTTCCTGTTCCGATCGCATGGCCGCGCTTCTCGACCTCGTCCGCAAGCTTATCGACTACGGCAAGGAGCTCGCCGCCACCCTCAATCAGCGCACCGCCGACAACCCCTACTTCGCCGTGCTTACCTTTGGCACCAACGACCTCGCACTGATCCTCGCGCGCATCACTCGCGGCCTGCAGCGTGCCTTCGCCCTGGAGGCGCGGCTCGTCCGCGCATGTGGTCGGGCTCGACCCGACCATCGCGCGCGTCCCGAGCGCTCGCTCGCCCCCACCAGCTCCGCACCAGCGGACAAGCCGCGCCCCGCGCGTCCCGCTCCCCCGCGCGCCGAGACGACCCTGTCGCAGATGTCCACGGAAGAGCAGATCGCCGCCGATCGCCGCCGTCCCATCGGCGCCGTCATCGCCGATATCTGCCGCGACCTCGCCATCCGCCCCAATCACCCGCTGTGGCGTGATATTCAGAACGCCACCAACAACCACGGCGGCAGCTACATCCGCTTGCTGAAGGACGTGCTCAAGACCCACTTCCAGCTCGCCGCCGAACTCGTCGCGCCACCCGAACCGCCTTCACCGCTACCATCGCCGGCGCTCACCTCCACCGGTCCGCCCTGAGGTTCCGAGGACCGAACTCTAATTCAGTTCGCGCGCACGCCCGGACAGCGAAATTCCTGCAACAGTCCCGGCGCAAATGGATTGGCGCCCCCGGGAATGCGAAGGTCGAACGTCGCCTGCCGCTCGCCCACTTGGAACGTCAGCGCGTAGCGATCCGTGCTCCCCGGTTGCGACTGCAAACGGCCGCGGCTGAACAGCCGGAACACCGCCCACGGTCCGCTCTCGCGCAAATCCCCACCCCTCGCCGGTGGCTCGAACGCCAACCGTGTCGTCGGCTGCATCGAGAAGCTGGGCCAGGTCACCTGCGTCGCATATTGCGCAGCTCGGGCAAACACGATGGAGGTGCCGTCGAGGTCCAGGACCACCTGCTTCGTGCCCGGATCGGCACCGATTGGCGTAATGTCGAACCGGAACCGCGGCCGGGTTCCATCATCGGGAAAGAATGCATCGCGGATCGCGGCAGCGCGCTGGAACTGGGCAAGGTCGCCGGCCGAGATCGGCGCTGACGACGCATCGGCCGAGGTCAGCCGCCAGGCCTTGCCGGACATATCGACATAGCGGCGCAGCAGCGTGTTGATGAACCCGTCGAGCGCGGCGCCGGGGGCAAACAGCCGCGCAAAGTCGCCAATCGGCACATCGTCTGACGCAGCCGCAATGAACGGGTAGTGTCCATTGACCACTGGCGGACACGTGTCGGCCGGCCCTCCCGGCGCGTTGAAGTTGGCCGCCAGCTGCAATCGCGGATCCCCACTCCGCAGTGCGATGGCACTGTTGGCGATCTCGGTCAGCCAGCGCGCGAGTGGCTGTGGCTGGCGCGAAGCATCCGACTTCAGCAGCAGCAGCGGATCAACGCCGGCTGCCGATGATGCCGCGGCCGCCGTGCTGAGCAGTGATGCTGCCAGCTTGGCCATCTGCTGTTGTGCGTCGCCGATTTCACGCAGCACCTGTTCGATCGGTGCAGCTGCGCCGCGAGCGACAAGGCCGCGCAACGCCTGATAGCGTTCATCGATCTCGTGGCCCGGCAGTGCCGCGCCAGCAGACTGCGGCGTGCCCAGCAACGCCTGCAGTCGAAGTTCGGTATTGCTAGGCGTCCCCCCGGATGCGGGAGCTGGCTGCGGTCCGTTCATCGGCACCGACAATGTCAACTGTCGGGCGATCGACAGCAGCAGATTGCGCATCGGCGATTCAGGAGCCGCCAGGATGTACAGGTCCTGCGCCGCCTGCGACAGACTGTGCAGTTGCACGACGTTCAGGTCCGCCAGCATCAGGTCCCAGGCAGGCGCGTAATCCGCCTCGTACAGCGCGATGACATCACGCTGCAGCCCCTGCATCTGCGGGCCGTTCGGATCAAACCCGACGCGATCGCCCAGAACCCAGCTTTCCGACACCACGCTTCGCACGGCACCATCGAGCGAAGGCAGCAGCACCCGGTGGAATCCGTCGACGGTGAAAAAGCCGGGAATGCCATCGCTCAGTGGCTTGCCCGACGCACGCTGGAACAACGCCACGCCTGCTGGACCCAGCACATCGCTCGGCCGCCATGGTGCCAGGCGCTGCGCCGCTGCCGACAAGCGGATGCGCGAATACACCCGCTGTGCCAGCGAAACGGCCGAGAACTTGGTGCGTGCAGTGGCAACCAATGCGCCATCGAGCTGCATCTGCGACAATGGCTCGACCAACAGCGCATCGAGGTGCCGCAACAGCGAATTACGCAGCGGCGCAAAGCCGACGCCGGGATAGGCGGCCTGCCAGTCCAGCTTCATCCACTCGCGCACCAGCGATGCATCGAGCGGCCCAGCATTGCCCAGCATCAGGTAGACGCGGGTCGCCTCGTATAGAAAGTCAGGGTTGTTCAGATTGCCGAGCAACTGCGCTTCCAACCGGTACATCAGGCGCGGCAGCAGCGCCCATTCAAGCGCATGCCGATACACTGCGCGCGCCGATGCGGACAGTTTGTCGCGCTGTGACAGCATGGCCGGCAACCATGCAGGTTCTGGCCCACCGCCGGGCAACGCGCGCGCCTGGTCCAGCAGTGGGGCGAGGCGCGGCAGATCATCGTCTGCGACCGGATCGAGCGGAAGGCCGCGGGCAGTCTGCGCGTAGCCGGCCAGCGCCTTCGTTGTCGCATCGATCTCACGCTGGCCTGCACTGCGAACGTGCCACAGCACAGCAGCGGTCGCGACGACCAGAAGACCGGCGAGTGCGAAGCCTGCGATACGCAACGCCAGACGACGCCGCACCGCGTCAGGACTTTGCGAGACCAGCAACGCCTCGCCGAAAATCACCTCCTTCAGCAGCCGCTCAAGGAAATAGCTGCGCCCATGCACCGGCTGCAGGCTTTGCCTGGAGGCCTGCTCCACACCAAGTGCGCGTGCCAGCGTGCCGGTCAGGCGGTCGAACGGCGTGCCTTCCTGAGTGCCGGAGGTGAAATACACGCCACGCAGCAGCGGTGCCGGATCACTGTGCGTGCCGACGAACGCCGCCTGGAGAAACTCCATGAGCAACGGCGCAAGGCTGGCGAACTGGCCGGGAAACATCGCGATCCTTGCGCGTCGCTCGGCATTGCGCTCGGCCTGCATGCGATCGAACAGCCGTGCGTTCAGCTGATCCAGCAATACTTGAAATTCACCGGGACACGCCGCGACAAGTCGTTCGTCGTCGTTGTTCACGAGATCGAACGTCGTGCCCCACACCTGGGCGCATCCATCGTGATCCAGATCGTCGAAGAACTCGGTGAAGCCGGCGATCAGGTCGGTCTTGGTGAACAGCATGTAGATTGGCATGCGCATACCGAACCGCGCCTGCAGCTCATCGACCCGGCTGCGGATGGTGGTTGCATGCGCTTTGCGTTGCGCTGCGGTCGCCATGGCGAGATCGCTCAACGGGAACGCCACCAGAAGCCCGTTCAGCGGTTGCCGTGGTCTGGTCCGCTTAAGCAAATTCAAGAACCCGTCCCAGCCGGCACGATCGATGCGCGCGTCGGAATCCTGTGTGGTGTAGCGGCCCGCCGTGTCGATCAGGACGGCATCCTCGGTAAACCACCAGTCGCACAGCCGCGTACCACCGACGCCCGCGACCGCCCCCTGTCCTAGTTTGTCTGCCAAGGGAAAGCGCAGGCCGGCATTCAGCAGCGCCGTCGTCTTGCCGGCCCCTGGCGGACCGATGATCGCATACCAGGGTTGTTCGTACAGGTAACAGCGGCTCTGCTGCGAGTTCTTCAACAGATCCAGCGCCATGGTCAGGCGCCGCTGCAGGGCCTGAACTTCCTCGGTCTCTTCCGCCGACCGTGCCGCAATTCCACGAGCGAGTGCCGCATCGCGGCGACGGTGTTGGATATCCAGGAACAGATTGCTGCCGCCCCATGACAGCAGCAGCGCACCGACGACAACGAGCCGCGGCCATTGTTCCTCGAAGCCAGGCAGCAATGGCGCGAGCAACCACACCAGGACAGCCAGCGAAGCAATCCCGACCAGGCTGACGATCCAGCGTGAAGTGAGGATGGTCATTCCTGGCGCTGCAGGACGATCTCGATGCGCCGGTTCCGCTCGCGGCCTTCCGCCGTGCTGTTGGGCGCGATCGGGTCGGCGGCGGCGCGGCCTTCACCCGAAACGCGCCCCTGATTGCTCAGGTCGGGTGCGATGACGTCGCGCACGGCTTTGGCGCGCGCATCGGACAGCTGAAAGCTGGAGGGGAAGCGTGCCGTGCGCACCGGCTGATTGTCCGCGTAGTCAAGCACGCGGACCGCACCTGGTTCGCGTTGCAAGGCCGCGGCCACGCGCTCGAGCAATGCCAGCAATGAGCGCTGCACGGAGGCGCTGCCCTGGGCGAATACCAGGTGCTCTGGAATGCGGATGATAACCGCCGTCGGCGTGCCGAACACGCTGATCGTCTGCGCATCAATGTCGGACTGAAGCAGGCTGCGCAGCCGATCGAGCGCGGTCGGTTCTGCTGGCGCCGGCGCCGCGGGCAACGGCTGCATGACGGCCGTCCGCACGACCACCGGCATGCGGCTCGGCGGCGTCGCCAGTGCTCGCGCCTGCAGGCTGTCGGAGGCGGCATTCAGGCCGGATGAGGTCCAGAACAGCAGCCCGGCACAGATGGCCAGCGCGCCGGCTACCGCAACCCAGACCGGAAGTTGGCGCCGGGTTCGGTAGGGCGAAGCCACGCCGCGCCAGTGTCGCGAAAGCTCCTGGTCCGCTGCAGGCCGCCGCATCGCGATGGCCGCGTGCACCTGCGCTCGAAGCTGATCCAGTTCCGCTGTTCCGCGCCCTTGGCGGTAACGTCCCATGAAGCCGAGAGAGAGGCAGAGGAACATCAGCTCGATCGCTGGCAAGAAGCGATCCGGCGTTCTCAGCATCTGCCGGAGCTGGTCGAAGAACTGATCGGTGCCGTGGGCACCGGGATGGAGTGTGGCCACCAGCGTCTGATCGCCCCAGCCGCTGGTCGCGCCCCACGGTGTATTCAGCACCACGTCGTCGATGCTGGCACAAAGCGCGTAGTGCGCCGGCCGCAACAGGTCCATTGCGACGTTGGCCGCGCGGGCCTGCCGTTCAAAGGTCTGCAGGTCTTGCTGGACGCGGGTGCGCAACGCGCGCGGATCGGGCGCGCGGCGCATAACGCGCAGGCTCGATAGCAACTGCAGCACGGGGGAGGCCGCCGCCGTCAGCGACGAAACGGTGATCGCCGGCGCAGCAGGGTTGAAGGTGGGCAGCGGCGCCGGTTTCAAGCCCGATGCCGGGGGCGGCGCAGGCGGTCGCCGGCCGCCCGGCGTCGGGCGAATCACAGTGCGATCGTCTTCCGGCTCGGAGAACGGATTATCGCTCAAAGGCCATCTCCCCGCCCGGCACTCCTACCGGTCGTATTGGACGAGGCCGTAGTGTTCCATCACCCATTTCAGCGTGAAGCCATAGTTGGGATCGGTTGCGTAGACACCTGTCAGCGCATCGGCGAAAGCTTCCGGGCTGGCCACCTGTTTCATGGCCTCCTTGTAGACCGGCGCTGTGGCCAACAGGCGTCCATGCTCGTCAAACGCCTGCGTCAGTGAATCGAACATGCGGAAGCGGGCGCTGATCCTGATGCTTTCGCCGTTGATCACTTCGCGTGTCGGACTTTCCACCGCCGGCTGATCGCCCGACGCCTTGATGCCGAACGGGTTGTTGCTGCCTGGCGGCATCGACGCGCCCCAGGCACTTTCCACGGCCCATTGTGCGACGGTCACCGAAGCCGGCACGGTCCATTTCCGGCGCGAGGCAATTGCCGCGTCGGCCACATCGGCCGGGACTTCGCCGAAATGCCCGGTTGGGGTGGGTCGCGCGCCCTCGACCAAGGGTCTGGCGGCAAGTGCGTAATACGTCGCGCTGCCTGGATCGATGCGGCCCGAGGGCGGCGTCATCTGCAGGATGGCCGCCTGATAGGTCTCGATGGCAAGCGTCGTGCCGACGTCCACAACCCCGGTCATCGCGAGTGGTGCATGCGGCCTGGGCAGCCGCTCGTTCAGCAGCGACTGAATGACGAACACATCGACCGGTGCATTGACGCCGCCGCGGCCGACGGAAGTGAAGATCGGCGGCGCGATACGACCCATTTCGTCGACGCTCAGCACCGTAGGAGATGGAACCAGACCCACGCTGCGATTACTGCACAGCCGTGGTGGCCGAAGCCAGTTGTTTGCGCAATCGCGACGGAGAATTGCCGGGAGCCAACCTGTCACCTAGGCTTACCCTCGCCCCTGGAGAGCCAATATGGACCGCGACATCGATACGCTTCTCGGCTTCGCCCCCGACTACGACGCGCCGATCCCGTACATGCAGCGGACCCGGGACTACTACGCGGCGATCGGCTACACGACACCGTATCGCTGGGCGCATTATGTCGAGACGCCATTCACCACGCTGCGCAAACCTTTGGCACAGTCACGGGTGACCATCGTCACCACCGCGGCCCCGTACCGGCCCGACAAGGGGGACCAGGGTCCAGGCGCGCCCTATAACGGTGGGGCGAAGTTCTACCAGGTGTATTCCGGCGACACGTCGGAGCCGCACGACCTGCGGATCTCGCATATCGGCTACGATCGCACCCACACCACGGCCCGCGACAGCGGCACCTGGTTTCCACTGCCTGCGCTACTGCGCGCCGTCGCTGCCGGCCGGATCGGCGCGGTGACGTCACGCTTCCATGGCGCGCCCACCAATCGCAGCCACCGGGTAACGGTGGAGACCGATGCCCCCGAGATCCTCCGTCGATGCCAGGACGACGGCGCCGATGCGGCGATCCTGGTGCCGAACTGCCCGGTCTGCCACCAGACCTGCAGCCTGGTCGCGCGCCACCTGGAGGCGAACGGCATCGCCACCGTGGTGATGGGCTGTGCCAAGGATATCGTCGAGCACGCGGCCGTGCCGCGCTTCCTGTTCAGCGACTTTCCGCTGGGCAACAGTGCCGGCAGACCGCACGACGTGGCATCGCAGGACCGCACGCTGGAGTTGGCGCTCCAGACGCTGGAGGCAGCACCCGGGCCGCGCACGACGATGCAGTCGCCGCTGCGCTGGAG
>JBKPOG010000027.1:0-17096 GCA_046732975.1 Pseudomonadota bacterium | reverse complement strand
CCCGACTGAATTACGAACGACCGGTAACTATGGCGGTCGCCTGTGGGTCATTGCTTATCAGCTTATTACCTCTTCCCGACGCCCCGACGAGGACGATGCAGGCGCCGGTATGAGACCCGCGCCGTGCGGCGTGTTCACCGGTCAGTAAGATCGCCCTCGCTCCTTCCTGACGCCTCAATTCGCACGATATCGGAGACAATATCACGGCTGCCCCCCACGAAGTTCATTTCTCGTTAAGCAATCGTTCCTAATATGTCTGCCATCGGATCCACGAGATCTGACCTCCTGTGATCCACTCATGGCGAAAAATTCGCATGGCCCAGTGCCCTGCGAAGCCAGGGCCGCCCTATCCAGCGTCCCTGCGAGGTTGCCATGTCGAAACTACAACGCTTCGTTAAGACGTCATCCAGGACGTCTTTTGACAGCGGTGATGATCTCGCAGCCAGCCTGACCATCCCCGACGATCAACTGCCCCTTCCCGCTCCCGGCGGCTTCAGCGCCAGCGTCCAGTTCGTAATGGCTGGAGGGCCGCCAGTCGCTCAGATCACCGCTTCGCTGCTTACCGCCCTGAGGGTGTCAGCACCGCTCACCCAGGTGCTGTATCTTCAGGAGGCGGGCGATGCCTCGCTGATCAGCGTCCGTGACATCAACCAGGGCCAGATGGGCGACTGCTTCCTGCTGTCCTCGATCGGCGAGATCGCGCTGTTTCATCCCAGCGCAATCATGAACATGATTTCCGTGAATGCGGACGGGACCGAGACCGTCACTCTCTATCTCGATGCCTGGGGGCGGTTGCCGACCTTTGGAACCACCTCGTTCAAGCCGGTGGCCATCACCGTAAGCAATGACTTCGCCAGCTACGCCGTCAATAACGGCGCTACGCAGGATGTCTGCAACGGCCAGAAGGAGATCTGGGTTCAGGTCGTGGAAAAGGCGGTCGCGACACTGAATGGTGGCTACAGCGCAATCGCCAATGGCGGCAACCCGATGATCGCCATGGAAGAGCTGGTCGGCCAGCCCACCACCTGGATGTCGCCCACGTCGCTGACGCTGCAGGGGCTGCAGAGCTACATCGCCGCTGGCAACCTGATCGTGATGGACACCCGGTCGTCAGGCCTGTCTTACGGGCTCGTCGGCAGCCACGCCTACATGTTCGAGAGCCTGACAATGGTGGGTGGCACAGCCATGATACAGCTGGGCAACCCCTGGGGCTTCAACCAGCCATCCCTCATCCCACTGTCGCAGCTCGCGTCGAGCGGGATTGTCGAAGTCGATATCTGCCAGTTCGTCAATAACAACAGCAATATTATCCTGGGCGGCGCCGGTAACGATACCAAGACGCTGACCGCTCCAATGGTCAACGGCACCGTCGACCTCGGCGCTGGGCAGGACACGCTGATCCTGGCGAACGGGGCGAATTCCCTCACGGTTGCCAACACTGAAACCATCATCGGCGGAACCGGCGACGATACGATCATCCTTTCCACGGCCGCCGTCGGCACCAGCATCGATTTGCGCGGGGGCAACGACAAGCTGACCTTCGGCAACTTTGCCAACACGGCGACCGTAGCGAATGTCGAGACAATCATCGGCGGCAGCGGCAACGACACAATCACTCTCACCAGCGCACTGACCAGCGCCATGCTGGTGGATCTAGGCGCCGGCAGCAACAAGCTGACGCTCGCGGCCGGTGGAAACGCCGGCACTGTCAGCAATGTCAACACGCTGGTTGGCAGCAGCGGTGCCGACATGATCGCCCTGGCGACCGCGTTGACCAATGGCAGCGTCGATCTAGGCGCTGGCATCGATAGCCTTACCCTGGCGAGCGGCGGCAACACCGCATCGATCGGGAATGTCGAGACGCTCATCGGCGGCACGGGCAACGTTACGATTACTCTCACAACGCCGCTCAGCGCGGCGATGCTGGTAGATCTGGGCGCCGGCAGCAACAAGCTGACGCTCGCTGCCAAAGGCAATTCGGTCACCGTCCGCAATGTCAACACGCTTGTTGGCGGAGCTGGCACAGATACCATCGTATTCGCGACGGCGCTTTCGAACGGAAGCGTCGACCTCGGCGCCGGCAGTGACAGGCTCACCCTGGCCGATGGCGGCAACACGCTCACTGCGGCCAATGTAGAGACGCTGACTGGTGGGACCGGCGCGGATGTCGTCAGCCTGAGCACCGCGGCCGTCAATTCCAACATCGATCTTGGCGCCGGTAACGACAGGCTGACCTTCGGCAACCTCGCCAACACTGCGAACGTAGCCAACACCGAGACCATCGTGGGAGGCAACAGCAGCGACACGATCACATTGACGACGGCGCTTACGCCCGGAATGTCGGTGGACCTCGGCGCAGGCAGCAACAAGCTGATGCTCGCCAATGGCGGAAATTATGGCACAGTCAGGAACGTCGGCACGTTGATCGGCGGCACGGGCGCTGACTCAGTGACCCTCGGCACCGCCATGATGAACGGATCGGTGGACCTTGGCGGCGGCAGCGACACGCTGACCCTTGCCAATGCCACCAATTCCGTCAGCGTTGCCAACACCGAAATAGTCGTGGGTGGCAGCGGTAACGATACGATCGTGCTGACTGGCAGTGTCGCGAGCCAGGTGATCGGCGGCGGCGGCATGAACTTCATCACTGGCAACACAGCCGCCAACCAGTTCGTGTTCGATCAGAACAGCAGCGGCAACGTCACGAAAGTGATGAACTTCAGCACCGTCCAAGGCGACAAGATTGCACTCGACACGACAGGCAGCAGTGCCCTGAGCCACAATGCCTATGACCTCGGCGGCGCTGCACTCGACCTCAACATCGACCTCGTTGACGTGGCAAATGCCACGTCACGCCTGAAGACAAATCTTGTCAATCACGGCAAGGGCGGTTTCGCATTTGAGCAGGATAATGGACAACTGTATTACAGCAGCAACGGCTCGTTCGCGGGCGGCGGGACTTTGATTGGGATCATCACGACGGACGGCACGCATCCTTGGGTATTTAACGCCCGCAGCTTTATTCAGGTTTAGCCGGGGCTGGCGCGCGCTAGCCGTCGCGCGCGCCAGCCCCAGATTATGTCTCGACCACCACCTGGCCATGCATGTGCGGGTGGAGCCCGCAAATGTAATCGTATGTTCCGGCCTGCTGGAACTTGTACGCAAAGCTGTCGTCGGTATCCAACGGATGCGACTTCACCTTCAGGTCGGGGCAGACAATGCTGTGTGGGATGTCGTCGTGATTAACCCATGTGACTGAGGTGCCGACCTTTACCTTCAAAGGCGTCGGCGCAAAGGTGAAGTTGTCGATGACAATCTCGGTCGCTGCGGCATGCGCGACTTTGCCGAGGATCGCGACCAGCGCGCCGGCGCCCAGGACGCGGCGCAGCACCTGGCGCCGGGCGATGTCGCCCGGCTCCAACGTTCCGTGCATGACGCGTCCTTCAGCTGGCGAGCGGCGAATCGACGATGGCGAGCGGCGACTTGGCCGACACCAGGTTGACGTTGGCGATGCCCAGGTAGCGCTTTAGCTCACCAGCCGGAACCACCATCGGCCCGGGGCTTTTTGCGGCTCCCGGTGCCGGCTGTGGAAAGGCGGTGGAGCGCGCGGTGTGAAAGGAGACGTTGCCTTCCACCTTCTGCATCACCTGGTGGATGTGGCCGTTCAGTACCGTAACCGAGCCGAACTTCTTCAGGTATGACAGCGCCTGCGCACCATCGGCAGTGCCCCAACCCCAGTCCTGATACACAATCCACAGCGGTACATGCGCGAACACCACGATCGGCGTGCTGGCCGAGAGCTGCTTCACGTCGTCCTCCAGCCATTCGAGCTGATCGTGACCGAGATTGCCCAGCCCGTTGCCCTGCAGGTTCACGACGTTCACCAGGCCAATGAAGTGGACGCCGTTGGCATCGAAGCTGTACCAGCCATCGCCCTTGGCGCCTTTGCCGAACCGGTTCAGATAGCTCTTCCCTTCCTCCTCCAGGATATCGTGCTCGCCTGGCACCGTGTGCATCGTCAGTTTGGTCGCGCCGCAGAGTTGCGCCGCTGTGTCAAACTGGGCCGGCTTCGACAGGTGGGTTATGTCGCCGGTGTGGATCATGAATGCCGGCATCTGTTTCAGCTTGCCGACATCGTCCAGCGCCTCTTTTAGGGTCGCGGTCACGTCGGGGTTGGCGGCCTTGTCGAAGCCCAGGTGGCTGTCGCTGATCTGCACAAAGGTGAATTCGTTGGTCGCGGCCTCGGCCGTCCCAAGGATCTGCGAACGTGGCACGCCTCCGGCGACGGTCCAGACCATAGCGGTGCCTGCCCAGGTCATGCACTTCAGGAAACCGCGGCGCTGCAGGGTGGGGTCGATGATCATCGGATGGGCTCTCCCTATGCTGTGCCTGCCTTACCAGGGGAGCCGCTTGGTTATTCCCTGGACCAATCGGAGGCGGTGGCAAATGGGCGCGCGCTTGTTACCCCAGCAAACCGGGAGGCCGCTCTACCGTTTGCTTCGCATCGTGACGGAGCTTGCGCGATGGAAGACCCGATCGAACAATCTGAGCGCCACATCCGTGAGGATGAGAATCGCGTCGCCGAACAAGTGCACCGGCTGACCGAGATGGAGCGGCGCAATGACCCCTACGAGTTGGTGGCCAAGGCGCGCCTGGTGTTGGAGACGCTGAAGCAGACCCTGCAAGCTGCTCGTGATCACCTCCAGGACCGGCGTCGCAGACACGGCTCCGAATAGCGGTTGCGGCTCGGGCATTGAGCTGGATCGGGGTGGCCCCCGCCCTGCGGGGCATTGCAGCCACCGCGCGAACGGAGAAAGGCTGAGAGTTGACGGGAATAGGATCCGGCTGCGCCGGGTCTTGGACGCGGCAGCCCGTAATCAGGATGAAGGCCTTGCCCCAGGACGACCGTCGCCGACGCTTCGAGCTGCTGGCCCTGCCGCACCTCGATGCCGCCTATAACCTGGCCCGCTGGCTGGCGGGCAACACGGCCGATGCCGAGGACGTGGTGCAGGAGGCTTACCTGCGCGCCTACCGCTATTTCGACGCGTATCACGGAGGGAACTTCCGCGTGTGGCTGCTGACGATTGTGCGCAACGCCTTCATGACCTGGGTGAAGGAGAACCGCTCCGGACGCATGGTGTTCGTGCCCGATACGCCGGTTGCCGATCGGACGGAAAGCCACGCTACGATGTGGGGCGAAGCCCCGCGCGATCCGGAGTCGCTGCTGCTCGAGAACGTAGACAGCCAGATGTTGAGCCGGCTGATGGAGCAGCTGCCCGCCGAGTACCGCGAGGTTCTGCTGTTGCGGGAGGTCGAAGACCTCTCCTACAAGGAAATTGCCGAGATCACTCGCGTGCCGATCGGCACCGTGATGTCGCGATTGTCACGGGCGCGGCTCAGCCTGCGCAAGTTGTGGCTGCGCCAGGAGGAGACGGAGGCCGCGCATGGAATGTGAGCGCGCCGCCACGCTGCTGTCGGCGCTGATCGACAGCGCTCTGGGTCCGATCGCACGGCTGCGCGTTCACCGTCATATTGCCGGTTGCGGAGCCTGCGCGGCCAGGGTTGAGGAGTTGCGTGCCATGCAGGCCGCGTTACGCACCAAGTTGCCCTATCACCGCGCGCCCCCAGGCTTGGCGGCGCGTATCGGCGCCGCGCTGCCGCGCGAAGCTCCGCCTCCGGTCATCGCCGGAACAGGTCTGCGCCGCTGGTTTCCCGTGCCGGCATTCAGCCTGGCCGGAACGGGTCTTGCCGGTGCGCTGGCGGGGGTGGCGCTCACCGTCGCGGTGATAGGTGGGCAGAGCGACCAGACCACGGACGTGATCGACAGCCACATTCGTTCCATGCAGGCCGAACATCTCACCGATGTGCAGACCAGTGACCAGCACACGGTGAAGCCGTGGTTGTCGGCGCGGCTCGACGTGTCGCCGCCGGTGCGTGATCTGAAGGAGGACGGGTTTCCGCTGATCGGGGGACGGCTCGACTACATCGATGGGCATTCGGCGGCCGCGGTGGTCTATCAGCGCGCCAAGCACGTCATCAACCTGTTTGCGTGGGCTTCTCCGGGGGCGAACGAGCCGTTCCGGGATGAGACGCGGCAGGGCTTCAACATCGTCACCTGGCGGCAGGACGGCATCCGGTATTACGCGGTATCGGATGTCGAGGCGGACCAGCTGGCGCAGTTCGCCAGGCTGGTCGCACGATAATCCGGCCAAGAGCCTTCAGCTGAAAGAAACCTTGGCGAAGATCTCCTCGAAACGCCTGAACGCCGCGTCAACCGCGTCGGCCGGTTTCGCGCCGCTCTTGATAACATCGGCATGGGCGCGCCCCCAGAGCTGCTCGGCATTGGACAACCCCCATGCGGGATTGAAGCCGTACCAGGCGGCGATGGTCGGCTGCAGCACACCTTCGGTTATATACGGCTTCCGGTGCGGATCCTTCGAGTCATCCAACCACCAGGGATCGTCCTTCGCGACCTGCGGAATGCTGGGGAACCAACGACCCAGGCCGCTCTTCAGGTTCTCGTTCATAACCTGCGGCTGAACAAAGAAGCGCATAAAGTCCTTGGCAACCTCTACGTTCTTTGCGCCCTTGGGCACGAACCCGCCGCCGGCGCCGACCTGGCAGGGCATTTGGGTCTTGCCGTCGTTCATCAGCGGCAGGGGCCGCACGCGCATCTGCTCGTTGCATTCCTTCTCGGGGCTGATCGATGCCAGCTCGGGGGACAGCGTGCCGTCAAAGTCCATCACAAACAGCTTCTCGTGATACCCATTGTTGTCGTCGGCATCGTTCCAGCTCAGCGCCTCCGGCGGTACAAACCCATCCTTGTAGAGGCCAGTCATGAATTCGACTGACTTGATCGCGGCCTCGCGCACCTGCGGATCATCCGTGTGCAGCTTGCCATCGGGGGTCACGATGTCCTTGCCGCCGTTGGCGATCAGGAAATGTGCGAACAGATTGTTGCCGTCATTCGGACCAACCGTGGTGATCTGCAGACCGCAACCGTACATCTTGCGCATTCCCTTCTTGCGCAACTCCGTCTGCACCGGCTTGAAGAACTCCCAGACGCCATTCCAGGTGTTGGGCATATCCGACGCCTTGAACCCAGCCTTCTCAACCAGATCATTCCAATAATGGAAGGGAGTCGCTCCCTGCTTGATCGGTACCAGGTAAAAGCTGCGCGCCTTCGTCACCTTGTTGTAGAAGGTCGAGTTGAGCAGTGCGCTTTCGGACATCTGCGACTTGTGCGGCTCGACCACGTCGCTGACATCGACGAGCTTATCGTCCCAGGCGTTCTGCGGCAGGATGGCTGACGGCGCATCGAAGAATATCAGATCAGGCACGTCACCAGTGGTCAGCGCCGACACCGCCTTCTGGTTCAGCGCCATGAATGGCATGACACTGAGTTCGACCTTATTGCCGCTGGCCTTCTCATAATCGGCGACGGTCTTCTTGAACGCCTCGTCCTCATGGCGGACGAAGCCTTGATTCTGCCAGACCACCGCTGTCTTCGCCTGCGCCTTGGCAATATAAGGCCGCGCCAACATCCCAGCTGCCGCGCCCAAGGCGCCACGGAATAGTGGGCGCCGGCCAACGTTCATCATACTCGTCTTCTCCCGGAATTACCGGCGTCCCTTTGACGCCGGTCGTGTGTGCCTTGTTTCTTTTGATAGGATACGGCCATCAGTCGGGCAAGTGCATCGACCGCGGCGAATTTTGCCTTTAGGTAATAATAGGCTGACCCGATGAGATTCACTCACCGGGGTTGGCAGTGAATTTTGTGATACTTGGCTTTGCTGCGGTGTGACACGAGTATCAAGCATCCTTGTCGAAGGAGCCGTTACGCCGTAGCGGCATCATTCACACCCCCTCGACGATCCGAATGTCGCGCTCGGCTCCTCCAGCCAGAACGGCAACGCCTCTTGATAAGCTGGGCTGTCGTGCGCCGCGCGAGCCTGCTCTACGCTATCGAACTCGATGACCACAGTGCGCTGCTTCAATCCCATTTCGTAGACCTGAGTCGGAGTTCCACGCACCAGGATGCGGCCGCCGGCTCCAGTGATCGCGGGACCGCTGAGCCTGGCGTATGCGGCCAGTGCATCGGGGTTGCTAACCGAACGATACGTCGCGACCCAATAGGCTTTGGGCATAGTGGATATCTCCTTTCGGTTTCGATCCCGCACCCCGAGCATCAGGTTGTCGACGTGCAGGCACTGTCGTAAGTGGCAGCTTGGGAGTTAGCACCGTGCATTCATTTTGAGCAGTAGAAAGGTCCAGGGAGCAAACGTGACTTTCAATCCATGACAGGAGGCTGCAATGCCGAAGGTGCGGGTGGTCCAGGTGGCAAGGAAGAATGGTCCTTTTGAGATGGTGGAACGGGACCTGCCGCAACCGGGATCCGGTGAAGTGCGCGTCAAAGTGCAGGCATGCGGCGTCTGCCATAGCGACTCTATAGCCATACAAGGTCTGCTTCCCACCGTCCCTTATCCGATCGTGCCAGGGCACGAAATCGCCGGAGTGATCGACGCGGTCGGCAGCGGCGTCATCGGATGGTCGGTCGGCACACGCGTCGGGATTGGCTGGTTCGGTGGCCATTGTGGCCGATGCGAGCCGTGCCGCCGGGGCTATCTCATCGATTGCCGCAACCTGCGCATTCCCGGCGTCACCTACGATGGCGGATATGCGGAAGCGATGGTGGCACCAGCAGATGCGCTGGCGCGAATGCCGGACGACCTGCCCCCGGCGGAGGCGGCGCCGTTGATGTGTGCGGGCGTCACCACCTACAACGCATTGCGCGAAAGCGGAGCCCGTGCAGGTGATCTCGTCGCCATCCTTGGGATCGGCGGTCTCGGTCATCTTGGTGTGCAGTTCGCCGCGAAGATGGGTTTTCGCACCGTCGCCATTGCCCGGGGCCGCGACAAGGAAACGCTGGCGCGCCAACTCGGCGCCCATATTTATATGGATAGCCAGTCGCAGGATGTGGCGGCGGAACTTATGCGTCTCGGCGGCGCGAAGACGATCCTGGCGACCGTGACCAGCGGAAAGGCAATGAGTGCGGTCATCCCGGGTCTCGCGGTGCGCGGCAAACTTATTGTTATCGGCGTGGGGATGGACCCGATACAGGTCTCCGCTTTCGATTTGATCGGTGCCAGCCGCTCGGTCGTCGGCCATGCTTCGGGGGCTTCGATCGATTCGCAGGATACGCTGGCGTTTAGCGCACTTGCCGGCGTGCGCCCAACCATCGAGACCATGCCATTGGAGCAGGCAGCCGAAGCCTACGACAAGATGATGCGCAACGAAGCCCGCTTCCGCATGGTGCTGACGACCGGGCTGTAGGCCGAGCCGTCACATCATCCGATCCTCCGCCCCCACCAGATTGAGCGGCCTTTCGCCGGCCAGCGCACGTCTGATGTTTGCACACGCTCGCTGCAATCCCACTACCCCTGTCTCGGCGATACCCGCCGCAGAGTTGTGCGGCGAGCCGATCACATTGGGCAAGGATAGGAACGGCTGATCCATGCGGAACGATCCGTGCCGCACCGGCTCGATCCACCAGGCATCGATGCAGGCGTAGAAATCGGGAAATGCCACCAGCCGCTCATACAGCGCGCGCTCATCCACGATCTCGCCGCGCGCGACGTTGACCAGGATGGCATCCGGTTTCATGCGCGCGAGCTGCGGCGCACCGATCATGCCCAGTGTGGCGGGCGTCAGTGGCGTGCAGATCACCAGCATGTCCGATGCCGCGAGCAGCAGGTCGAGTTCGTCGGGCGTACCGATCCAATCGGTGGGTTCCTCGCTGCGGCCACGGCGATTGATCGCGTGCACCTTCATGCCGATGCCGCGCGCCAGCCGCGCCAGCGCGACGCCGATCCCGCCGAAGCCCAGGATGCCGCACACGCCGCCGGCGAGCATGCGGTTCGGTGCGAATTGGTTGAACTCACCCCGCGCCAGCGCCGCGTGTTCCACCAACAGCCGCTTCGCAGCAGCAAGCGCCATGCCGAGCGCGTGCTCTGCCATGGGTGCGGCGTAGGCGCCGGCGTTGTTCGCGACGGGCACGCCCGGCGGCAGATCGGCGAGCGGCACATGATCGATCCCAGCGGTGAAGAACTGCAGCAGCCGGATGTTCTGCAACAGCGCGATCTCGCCCGCGCGGAATTCGCGCGTGGTGCGGGCCAGAACCGCATCGGCGTTGCGCAGCGCATCGGCCCTGCCGGCGCTGTCGAGATCCGGCAGGTGAATAGCCTGCGCCACTTCTTCCAGTGCCTCGTGCACGATCTGGCGGCCGGAGCTTCCAAGCTCGTAGGCGATAACAACGGTGCTCATCGTCAGAACCACGAACCCTTGTCCACCACGTTCCGCAGTGGCTTGTTGCCGAGAAAGGCGCGGCAATTGTCGATCATGATCTGGTAGCGGCGGTCGTCGAGATACGGCCCCCACCCAGCCATGTGCGGTGTGATCAAGACGTTCGGCGCGGTCCACAGCGGATGCTCGGACGGCAGCGGCTCCTGCTCGAACACGTCCAATGCCGCACCGGCGATCTCGCCGGCATTCAACGCTGCAACTAGGTCATCCAGCTTCGTCGTCATGCCACGGCCGATGTTGATGAAGAATGCACTCGGCTTCATGCGCTGAAACCGTGCGCGATGCATAAAGCCTTCGGTCGCGGGCGTGTGTGGCACGGTCAGGATGACGAAGTCGGCCCGGGGCAGGAGTTCATCCAATGCCTCGGGCTTGTGCAGTTCCGCGACACCAGGCGGCGGCGAGGCGCGTCGCGCATCGGTTGCCAGCACTGTCATGCCGAACGCCGCAGCCAGTCGTGCCGCCTCTGCACCGATGCCGCCCACACCGACGATCAGTGCCGTCGCCTCAGGCAGGTGCACCACACCGGTGTTCTCGCGGTCTTTCTTCCACTCGCGGCGCAGCTGCTGCGGAATATACACATGCAGGCCGCGCGCGAAGGCCAGCACAAAGGCCATGATGTGCGCGCTGATGTGGTCGTTGAAGATCTCGCGGAAGTTGGTGACGGTCAGTGAATGCTGGATCAGCTCCGGATAGTAGTAGCCGGCAGCCGGTGCAGCCTGCGGCGCCTGCAGCCAGCGTAGCCGCGTGGCTTTCGCCAACAGCTCCTTGGGTAGCCAGCCGAACGCCGCCTCCGCGTCGACAATCTCGCGCTCCGCCGTCTCCTGATCCTCGGCGATCACCACACGCACTTCCGGCATGGCATCGCCGAGGTTCCGCCCCCATTCGCGGGTGACATCGGTCTGTGGCGGCAGCATGACGAACTTGAATGTGTTGGCACCCGACATGGCTCTGTCCTCGCGGCTGTCGTGGGATTATGGGGAGCTGATCGAAGACCGCAAAGTGAAGCCGATGCGACCGCTGCTCACCGCTGGATTTCGCCCGTTCTTCCTGGCCGCCGCGGGCTGGGCCGCGGTGGCGATGGCGATGTGGCTGCCGCTGATGAACGGCGCCCTCATTCTGCCAAGCCGGTTCGACCCTTTGAGCTGGCATGTGCACGAGATGCTGTTCGGTTTCGCGATGGCAGCGGTCGGCGGTTTCCTGCTCACGGCAATACCCAATTGGACCGGCCGCGATCCGGTCGCAGGTCGGCCGTTGGTGATGCTTGTATCGCTGTGGCTGCTCGGGCGTTTTGCCTGTCTGATCTCGGACTTGCTCCCTGCCTGGCTCACGCCGGTGCTGGACCTGGCGTTCCCTGTCGCACTCGAGGTGGTGGCAGCGCGCGAGTTGCTGGCGGCGGGCAATCGGCGCAATTACCCTTTGCTTGCGCCGGTGGCCGTGCTGGCGATCGCCAATCTGCTGACGCATCTGCAGACACTCGGTGTCGCCGTGCCCTTCGGGCTCGGCTGGCGGCTCGGCATTGCGGTGGTCATCGTGCTGATCTCGGTGATCGGCGGCCGCATCGTTCCGGCATTTACCCGCAACTGGTTGAATGCGCGCGGCCTGTCGCCCGTGCCGCCCGCGGCGGACATGCTCGATCGCATAGCGCTTGGTGTACTGCATGCGAGTCTGATCGGCTGGACGTTTCTGCCCGACTGGAGAGCAGTGGGCGCGCTGCTGCTTCTCGCCGCCGCACTGAACCTGGTGCGGCTGGTGCGCTGGCGCGGCGTGGCGACACTGGATGAACCGCTGCTGCTGGTGCTGCATGTGGGCTATCTCTGGCTGGTGGTCGGGGTTGCGCTGTTGGGACTGGCGCTGCTGAGTGACATCGTTCCTAATGCAGCCGCCGTGCATGCGCTGACCGCCGGCGCGATGGGCACAATGATCCTTGCAGTGATGACGCGTGCGACGCTCGGACACACTGGTCGCGTCCTGCGCGCCGATGTGGCGACGATGGTGATCTACGCGCTGGTGAGTGTCGCGGCCATGTTGCGCATCGTCGCCGCCTGGATGGCGGAGGGACAGCTCGACTTGCTGGAGGTCTCGGCCGCCGCCTGGGTCGCCGCTTTTGTGCTGTTCGCGGCAGAATATGGGCCCATGCTGTTGGCGCCTCGCCGCTGAGACAGCCATACTCGCTCCATCAGGAGAGTGCGCATGAAAGCGGTGGTTTGCGAGGCATTTGGCGGACCCGAGGTCCTGGCTTGGCGCGATGTGCCCGATCCGCCGCCGCCTGGGCCGGGCGAGATCCAGGTGCACATCGAGGCGCGCGGCGTGCAGTATGTGGACGTCTTGATGCTCGCCGGGAAGTACCAGTTCCGACCCGACCCGCCGTTCATCCCAGGTGGCGAGGCGGCCGGCAGTGTCGTGGCTGTGGGGCCCAACGTCACGCAGTTCCACGTCGGTGATCGGGTGATGAGCCGCCATACGTTGGGGGCCTGTGCGGAGTTGGGAAATGCGAAGGCGGCGTTATGCGATCTTGTGCCTGCGGGCATGAGCATCGAAGCCGCCGGCGTGTTCCGCGGCGCCTATTCCACGGCGTATCACGCGCTGTTGCAGCGCGGCCGCATGAAAGCTGATGAGTGGGTGTTGGTCCATGGTGCTGCCGGTGGTATCGGCATCGCCGCCATCCAGGTCGCAAAGCTGTTCGGCGCCAACGTGATCGCAACGGCAAGCACCGAGGAAAAGCGCCGCGCATGCCTGGACGAGGGTGCAGATCACGCGATCGACTACCACGGTGGCTTCCTCGACAAGGTGAAGGGGTTCACTGATGGTCGCGGCGTGGACATCGTCTACGACCCGATCGGCGCTCAGGTCACGGATGAATCGCTGCGTTGTCTGTCCTGGTGTGGCCGCTTGCTGATCTTGGGCTTTCTGGGCGGTGGACCTACCAACATCCGCAGCAACTACCTGCTGATCAAAGGGATCGACGCGATCGGCGTACGAATTGGCGGGCTGAACGAGGCAGACCCGCAACTTGCGATTGCCAACATGAAGGCGTTGGCACAGCTGGCGGCCGAGGGCAAGCTGAGACCACGCATTTCGCATCGCTATCCCCTGGCGCAGGCAGCCGAGGCGTTGCGGGCAGTGATTGACCGTCAGGTGGTCGGCAAGGCCGTGCTGGTCTCGTAGCGGGCCGGCCATCGCACTCATGCATTTCCCCGAGAATGTGAAGTCCAAGATGGGAATTCATGCTTGCGCGAAACCTTTTGTGGGCAAGAGTGCTAAGATTGCAGCCGAAGCTGGAAAAGCTTCGTAGGAGTGGCGACGCCAAAGTGATCGCCTGGACCTTGGAGGGTCCGCTAGTTTGCGCGCGCGAGCCTGCCAGGCAGATGGTTGTCGAGAGAGACGCTCAGGGTGTTCAGGTGACAGCTGATGGAGAAGGGGTTCTTCCTCTATCGGTGGTTCAAGAACGTTTCGATCTCCCGTAAGCTCTACTTTACGGTCGGGACGATGGCGGTCTTGATTGGCGTGGAACTTTTTGTGCTGTTTTTCTCCCTGAGCACACTCTCTTCCTTGCGCGCCTATGTCGGTGGCGAGGGCCTTTGGTCCAAGGCGCAAAAGGATGCGGTCTTTCACCTGTACCGATACGGAGTTTCCCGCACCGAAAAGGACTACCAGCTCTTCGAGCGATTCATGCAGGTTCCGATGGGTGATGCCAAGGCGCGCCGGGAACTGATGCAGTCCGATCCAAGTATGAGTGTGGCGCGTGAGGGCTTCATAGAGGGGCGCAACCATCCCGACGATATTGATGGAATGATCAGCCTCTTCGTCGATTTCAGCAACATTTCCTATAGAAAAAAGGCAATCGCCATCTGGGGCGATGCGCAGGCCATCGCAACGCAATTGCTGCCGATTTCTCAGGCTCTGCACGAGCAGATCGTGTCTGCGCATCCATCCCAGGCCAAGATCGATGAGTTGCTTGCCACTATCTATAACATCAACGAGAAGCTGACGTCCTACGAAGACGATTTCTCTTTCACCCTCGGTGAAGGCTCGCGTTGGCTGGAGAGAATTGTACTCAAGCTGCTGTTTGCGACTGCGCTCACTGTCGAAGCCACAGGGCTTTTCTTAGCTGCGTCCGTGAGCAGGGGGATACATAAGGGACTTACGAATATCATCGACGCGGCAAGCTCCTTTTCCGCAGGCGATCTGAGCTCTCGCGCCAGAGTACTGTCGGGCGACGAGATCGGGGTGGTGGCCAACTCATTCAACGAAATGGCCAGCAACTTGCAGGCTCAAGTAAAGGAGTTGGCGCAGCTCAACGAGAACCTACGGCTTGAGATTAGCAAACGAGAGCGGGCCGAAACGGCAGTCCGGCAAGCCTATGCTCGGTTGGAGACGGCGCATCAGGAACTGCAATACCAGACTGCAGACCGCCTGCGTGCCGAGGAACTGCTGCGTCAATCTGAGAAGATGCGAGCGCTGGGTCAGCTCACCGGGGGCATAGCCCACGATTTCAACAATCTGCTTGGCGTTATCATCGGCAGCGTCGAGGTGCTGATCGATACTCTGAAGGACATGCCGGACCAGACCGATCTTGCAAATGAAATACTCAAAAGTGCTCTGAACGGGTCGCGGCTGACACGTCGCCTCTTGGCTGTAGGGCGCAATCAGCCGCTAAGGCCGCAACGCGTCAACCTGAGCCTGCTTCTCAGCGGCGAAATCGAGATGCTGCGCCGGACCCTTGGCGAGTCGATTCATGTGGTGGCAGTAAGTGCGCCGGATCTGTGGTTCACCAGTGCCGATCCCTCTCAGATCGGCGACGCTCTGCTCAATTTGGCACTCAATGCGCGCGACGCCATGCCACATGGTGGCACGCTGCGGATCGAAGCCGCCAATCTGCACCTGGATGCGCAAAGCGCTGCCGAGTACAGCGAGCTCGCTGCCGGCGACTATGTCGTGCTGACCGTGACGGACACCGGAACAGGCATGCCGCAGTCGGTCTTGCAGCGCGCTATCGAGCCATTCTTTACCACCAAACCGCCGTCCATCGGTTCCGGGCTCGGCCTCAGCATGGCTTATGGCTTTGCCAAGCAGTCTGGTGGGCATCTCGACATCAAGAGTGCTGTCGGAATGGGCACCAAGGTCAGCATCTATCTCCCGCGCGCAAACGAACCAACGGAACGGTCCATTGACCCGGTAACGGCTTCTGCAACAGGAGCTGGCGAGCCAAACGGGGCCGAGACGATCCTGCTGGTTGACGACAATCAGTCGCTGATGGCCGTCACCATGCGCAATCTCTCAGCTTTGGGCTATAAAGTTGTGCCGGCGACCGACGCGCGGTCAGCGCTGGCCATCCTGGCATCGGACGCAGTTGTCGATCTGTTGTTCACCGACATCGTCATGCCCGGGGGAATGAGCGGCCCGGAACTTGCCGAAGCCGCGCGCCGGTTGCGACCTGGCCTGCGGGTCCTGTTTACGACTGGCTATACGGAGACGTCGGTTGAAGGTGCAGACCGGCAGGTTCTTCGCAAGCCATATGGCAGGCGCGGTCTGGCGACGGCCATCCGTACTGTGCTGGATGGATTGACAACGCGCACGTGAGTCTTGGCTTTCGCGCCGTGGAGAGCCCCGTGCTGCGTTGCCAGAGAGACAGAAACCGCTCTAGCCTGTGCGTTCCCGATCAGCTCCGAGGAAACGTTCATGCCAGAGTCAGGCCGCGCCTTGCCGCAACCGACGCCCGAAACACAGCATTTCTGGGACGGTACGAAGGCTGGCGAACTGCGCCTGCAGCGCTGCGACGACTGCCGTCATGTTTACTTCCCACCTCGGCCTTTCTGCCCAAAATGCGGCACGCGCAAGGTCACCGTATTCACCGCATCCGGCAAAGCGATCCTGGACACCTATGTCATCCATCACCGCAAGGTGCCCGGTTTCGAGCCGCCCTACGCGATCGCCGTGGTGAAGCTCGCCGAAGGCCCGCGCATGATGACCAACATCGTCGAATGTCCGCAGACGCCGGAAGCATTGCAACTCGACATGCCGCTCGAAGTGGTATTCGCGCAGCAGAACGATGCGATCACCCTGCCCTTCTTCCGTCCGACGAAAGGCTGAACCGATGCCACACAACACTGTTGCCGTCGTCGGCGCGGCGGAGACCACGAAACTCGGCGTCATCCCCGACATGGCGCAGATCCAGTTGCACGCCGATGCGGCACTGAACGCGATGGCGGATTGCGGGCTGAAGCCGAAGGACATCGACGGCGTAGCGACAGCCGGTGAAACGCCGGTGCAGATCGCGCACTACCTCGGCATCACGCCCACCTGGGTGGATGGCACCGCGGTCGGCGGTTGCTCGTTCATGATCCACGTGCGGCATGCCGCCGCGGCGATCGAGGCCGGCCTGGCGAAGACCATCCTGGTGACGCACGGCGAAAGCGGTCGTTCGCGCGTCGGCAATCCGCCGCGCAGCGTGCCGCCATCCAGTCTGAACGGGCAGTTCGAGCAGCCGTTCGGGCCAATGGGGCCGCCCAGTTTGTTCCCGATCCCAGTGCTTCGCTACATGAAGACCTACGGCGTGACGCATGAGCAGATCGCCATGGTCTCGGTGGTGCAGCGCGAATGGGCGGCGAAGAACCCGCGCGCGACGTTCCGCGATCCGATCACCGTCGAGGACGTGTTGAACTCGCGCATGATCGCCTATCCATTCCGGTTGCTGCAGTGCTGCCTGGTCACTGATGGCGGTGGCGCGCTGATCC
>JBKPOG010000026.1:0-11287 GCA_046732975.1 Pseudomonadota bacterium | reverse complement strand
GTTGCCGTTCACGTCTCCTGCCGGATTGCTTCCGGCAGCTTCGACGACCCATCTTGGAACGTTGCATCGGTGTAGGAGTAATTGATATACGCGAGCCAGCGTTCGTTCTTGAACTGCAATCCGACGTCAACGCCCTGGCGTCGCGTCTGGCCGACATTGGCGAAAAAGGCCCGCCCCGTGGTGACACTGTTAACGAACGCGATGTCGTTGTTGAGGGTGCTGCGAAAGTAGGCGACATTATAGCTCAGATTGGCACCATCGAATGGCTTGAAGCTGCCGCGCACGCCAGCCTCGGTGGTGTAGGAGACCACCTGTTGCAGATCAGGATCGCCCACGAAGAAGTTGGCCAGGCTGCATGAATTCGTCGGGCCGGCGCAGGACAATTCAGCCGGCGTAGGCGCACGGTTTGCCACAGCGTAGCCGGCATACGCGGTCAGCCACGGCATGACCTGGTACGTAACGCCACCTGCCGGGTTGAAGTGGTTGAAGCTGTGATTGCCGGTCAGGTCGCCGCCATTCTCATCCTTGAGATCGACGAGCGCCGCATTGAAGCGGCCAGAGACAGTCAGCGCGAGACGTTGCGTGAGATTGAAAGTATCGGCGAAGTAGACGCCATAGTTGGCATTCGAAATCGCCACCCGCACCGGTGAGTTGACGGCGGGTTCGGCGATTATGATACCTGGCCCAAGAAAGATGCGACTGAGCGGGGTCAGTCCGCCGATGAACGAGGCGGCGCCGAACAAGGTCTGCGCTCCGTCGAAGCTGAAGCCCGCGACGAAGTGGTTCGGGAAGCCGAGCAGATCGTCGGTATTTGTAACCTGAAGCGACGCGCCGTAGGCGTTGGTGTTGGTCGTCTGATTGTCGAGTTCCGAATAGGGACCACCCCTGAGGAAGTCTGGAATGAAAGCGCCACCCAGCGTGGTGCTGGGGACGTCGCCGTTACAGAGCAGACCGGGAGTGTCGTCGCATGGCGTATCATTCGGCACGTTGCCGTTGGTGACCCGCTGGAGGAAGTAGCGGTAATAGGCAAGCGCCTGTATCGACGTGGTGTCCGTGACGTCCAGAGTGCCGGAGAGGCTGACCGCCCCGTACGTATTACTGATCTGATTGGGTGCGGTGAACTGGGCCGCAGGATCGGCCGAAAGCAGCTCGACCGGCGACGTACCCGGGCCATTGAGCACCGAGTGCGCCCCGGTGACATTCAGATGCAGTTCCGCGCGCTCGCCGCGCCAGCCGACGTCGCTGTAAAGGTTCTGGAGATTGCTCGATTGCAAATCGCGCCAACCACCCTGGTGCAGCACGGTACCGGCAACATAGGTCGCCACGTTGCCGGCCTGCTTGCCGTACTGGAACTCGCCCTGGCCCAGGCCGAACGAGCCGCCAGAAATATCGGCCTCGAACCCGTGGTAGGAAAACCCGTCTTTGAGCTGCACGCTCACCGCGCCGCCAAGCGCGTTGAGGCCAAACACCGGATTGGAGCCGACGAGATTGATCTGATCGATCGCGATGTTGGGAATCAGGTCCCAATCCACAGTGTCGCCAAACGGCTGATTGAAGCGCATGCCGTTGACGTAGACCGCAAGCCCCTGCGGCGTTCCCTGCAGCCCCGATGCAGCAAAACCATGATAAAAGAGTGTCGGCTGGAACGGATTCCCCGACGCGGAATCGACGTTGACGCCGCCGACTTGCTGGTTCAACGAACCCAAGAGATCCGGCACGGCCTCGCGCTTCAGATCACCGCTGTTCAAGACGTGCGTTTCGGCAGGCACCTTGTTCCGGTCTATGCCGGAACCTATCAGCGGCGACGTGCCGACAACCTCGACTGGTGGCAGTTGAGTGACTGGCTGCTCACTTTGGGACGTCTGAGCAACTGCAGATCCGCGGGCCAGAACCAACAACGACAATAGAGACACTATGAGACGCAACCGATCCCCCCGGAGTTTTCGAGCGACGTGCAAGAGCGCCATCTGGAGTTCGCAATGACAAGGGGAGGATTGCGTTTAGCGGGAAAATGCTCCCAACTTTGCGCCACTCTTATCAAAATGTGATTCCGGCTGATCGGCCTGCGCTGCAAGCGATAACCCGTCTGCCGAGCGTGGCCAATCCACCACCCCATGACAGGGAAGGTGCTCGCGCCCTTGCAACGTGCCATCTTGGCCGGATGGCTCACCGCCTTCCCCGCCCGGCAGGCCCGGCGCCCGACGTGCCGACGCTGCATGACTCGGCGCTCGCGTATTTGGCGCGCTACGCCGCCACAGAGGCAGGTCTCCGCGGCATGCTGGAACGACGGGTGGAACGCTGGAAGCGCCTGGCCCAACAGAACGAGCCCGATGCAGAGGCCATTGCCGCACAGGCGGCAGCGGCACGGAACGCGGTGCGAGAGGTAGTGGCGCGACTGGTCGCTGCCGGCGCGGTAAATGACGCTGCCTACGCGGGAAGCCGCGCACGTAGTCTGGTGCGAGCAGGACGTTCGCGGCGCGCCGTTTCAGCGTATCTCGCAGCGAAGGGGGTCGATCCGGAGACTGCCGCCACCGCCACGCTGGCTCTGGAGCAGAGCGAACTCGCGGCGGCGCTGGTGCTCGCGCGGAAGCGGCGGATCGGGCCATTTCGCCAAGGGCAAACACCAGACGAAGCCGGGAGGCGACGCGAACTTGGGGTTTTGGCGCGGGCAGGATTTTCAGGGTCTATCGCGCATCAGGCCCTGACGATGGATTTGGATCAAGCCGAGGCACTGGTGAACGAACTGCGACGTTGAATACGGCCGATCCGCCGGCTAAGGGCGATGGCAGGACGGTCGACCGTGCGCTCAAAGCCAATCGCTGCGAGCAGTGTCACGCCGAGAAGCAGCAAAAATGCGACAAAGACAGATGGTATGACCATGAAGGCTGCGCAGACGATGGTGAACAGAATGGGGAAGTGCAGCAGGTAGATGCTGAAGGACAGGCGCCCGATGTAACGGCATGGCGTGCTTTCCAGGATTGGCCAGACCAGCGGGCACCAAAGAACGCCAAGATACAGCGCGATTGCGCCAAGCTGGCTTTGAAACTGGAACAAGTTGGGCGCGCAAGCAAGTTCGGTATGGCAAAGCAACTGACGTGGCCACTCGACAGTGCGCCAATCTTTGGAAGCGCATAAGGCGATGCCAAACAGCAGGACTGCCAAGCCCGTGAGCGTCTTGCCGCCCCCTCTCGCGCCATGTCGCGGAGAATGCGGTTGCAGCAGATGGCCTACCACGAACAGGAACATGGGATGCGTCGCAAAAGCCAACGCTGCCGCCACGATTGCGACGCGATGCGCGACAAGCGACCAGGCGCGCAGCGAGACCAGGCAGAGCACCAGGAGAGAGCCATACAGTTCCAGATGTAACGACCAGAACGGTGCGTCGAGCGACCGCTCCATTGGTGGCAGATATGGTACGAGCGGACCGAACAGAGTCGCCTCGCGATATCCAAGCAACAGGCTGTCGAGGCCGATCTCGCGGGCAACGTGGGTAAGTGTGGGCGCGCCGCTCGAATCCATGGCGAGCCATGCAGAGTGTGTGATGGCCGCGGCCCGACGATGCGCATCCGGCAGCGACATCAGCAGCACGGTCGCGACAGCCGCGGCGGCGGCAACTGGGATGCCGAGTCGGACGACGCGCCTGGTCAGCTTGACGGCGAAGCTGCCCGGCCGAGCAAAGGAAGGCGTCAGCACCGCGCCGCTGATCAGAAAGAACACATATACCGCGGTGTGACCATCGAACACGATGCGCAGCGGCGGCCAGACATGTGTGACGGTCGAGGGCATGAAGCCGGTGACGAAGTGCAGCAAGACCACCTGCATCGCCGCGATGCCCCGCAGTCCCTCCAGATACTGAACCTTGCCGGGCTGCATGCCCATCGTTATCGCATTTCCATGACGGCCGTGGAAACCACGCGGCTGACTGGCACGTTTGGCGGCTTTGCCTCGCACTGCAAATCGACGCGTATGGAACCAGTGAGTGAGGAGCACAGCCATGATGTGGATCCGCCGTATCAATATCGGGTTCGCCGTGCTCGTTGTTCTGGCGCCAATGGCGCACGTTCTCGAGCTGCCCAACAAGTTCGCACTCGACGCAGAGCTCTGGCTTGCAGTGCAGCAGCACCTGTATCGCGGTTGGGGTCCGTTTCTCGGTGGCCCGACCGAGATCGGCGCGTTGCTTACGAGTATCTGGCTGGTTTATCTCCGGCGGCGATCGAGCACCGTCCTTGCGCCGACTGTTCTCGCGAGTGCCGGATACGCGGGCATGCTTGTCGCCTTTTTTCTCCTCAACCAACCGGTCAATGTCGCAGTCGCATCGTGGACGCCAACGAGCATGCCATCCGACTGGGCGTCTTATCGCGCGCGGTGGGAAGCCGGGCACGCGATCGCCGCCATGCTATCTGTTGTGAGTCTCACAGCACTGGCCACAGCATATGTGAAGGAGCGACAAGCCGCGCCGAGATAAAGTTGCGCTACGCCCTCGCCAGCATGACTTCGTGCGCTGCCAAGCGTCGATGCAGCAAGTACATCGGCACTGCGATCGCCGAGATAAGGGCCCCAGCGAACAGTGCCCCGTCCGGCCCACCAACCATGTCGGCAGACCAGCCACAGAATGCGGGGACCACTGCTCCGCCGGCATAATATATGGAGTAGAATAGGCCCATACCGACCGCGCGGTTTGCCGGCTTTGCCGACAGCGTCCCGACCGCCATGATCACACCGGGATGGGCGGAGCCAATAACGCCGACTACCACGGCGCACACGATCGGCCAGTCCAACAGCGCCGCGCCGAGCATGCCGATCACCAATGCAGCAGTGCCTGTGAGAAAGATCCGCAATGCACCGAATCGCCCGGCCAGGCTGGCACCAAGCAGTGTCGCCGGGACGTTGCCCCATGTGGCGATGGTGAGCACGACACCGGTCAGCACGAGGCCCTCGCCCCGTGCCGCCATCAGCGACGGCACGTAGCCCGTATAGGCAGAGTAGCCGGCGGTGTAGGCCGTCCAGATAAGTCCGGCGATTACCAGCAGCAGGCACTCGCGACCACTGGGCCATGCGAACCGTCGCGATGGCGCTGCGGCAGCGGGCGATGGACGGAAGCTCGCCAGGAACAGCACAAGTGCGACGACCATCGGCACCGCGCTCGACAGGACTGCCGCCTGCCAGCCAGCGTTGCGTGCCAGCGGAGGCAGGACCAGCTGGGCGAGACCGACACCGATCGAATAAGCCGCCACCGAGATGCTGATCGCCCACATGAAGCGCCGACCGGAGAACCAGTCGGCAATGACCTTGTTCTGCAGCACGATCATCGCCACGGCCCCGCCGCCGGCAATGCTGCGACCGAGCCCGATACCGGTCGGATCAGCCGCCACGGCACTGATCACAGGGCCCACCACCATCAGGCCGATCCCGGCGCCAAGCACCAGCCGGTCGCCGATCCGGCGCGCCAGCAGCCCAAGCGGCAAGGCGAGGAAGGTGCCCAGTAACATGAACACGCCGATCAGCGTGCCGAGCGTGGCGTAGTCCAGCCGGAATTGCCGCATCAGGTCGGGGGCGAGCGATGCGACGGTCTGATACTGATAGCCAAAGCCGGCCCGGGCGAGCGCGATCGCCGCGAGAATCACCCAGGGCCTGGCGCCCATGACAGTCGCTTCTCCATGTTCACAAAGGTCGGTTCCGCGTAGCCGGGGTGTGCCTCGCGTGTCGTCTCGACGAAGCCGCAGGCGGCAAACAGCCGGCGATTGTCCAGCAGCGCAAGCCGCGTGCTCAGTCGCACCACCGGAAGCCCAGCATGGCGCGCCGCCGCCTCGACCGCCGCGACAAGCGCGCGCCCCAGGCCACGGCGACGCCAGGACGGCGCGACTGCGAGGCGCGCGAAATAGAGGCCGCCGTTCTGCGCCGCCCAGAGGGCCGAACCAACCAATGTCTCTGTCACCTCCGCCACCATCCCGCCGCCTATCCGCAGATGCGCTGCGACGTCCGCTTCGGTGACGCGCAGCGCAGAAGGCAGCGGGTCTGTCACGACGGACTGGACGACGAAGGCCGCACGAATGAGTGCGGCGACCGGGCCGGCATCCTCCGGCGCCATGGGGCGAAGCGAAATGTCACGCATCCGCCGGACGGTAGCCCGCACGGCCAGGCATGCCTATGTTGGGGGCGATGTCCGAAACCCCTGCGTTCCTCGACGGCGACCGTCCGCCGGTGCCCGACATTGTCGTGCCGCGTGGCGTGACGCCGTTCCACCTCCCCCGCCGGCCGGTGCGCGGTCGCCTCGTGCGGCTCGGCCCGCTGGCACACGCACTGCTGACGCGGCATCCCAACCATCCGGCGGTGACGCGGCTCAGCGGCCAATCGCTGGCGCTGGCGGCAGCCCTGTCCACCGCACTCAAGTTCCGTGGCTCGTTCAGCCTGCAGGCCAAGGGGGACGGGCCAGTACCCATGCTGCTGGCTGACTGCACGCATACCGGGGCGCTGCGCGGCTACGCGCGCGCCAAGCCGCAAAAGCTCGAGGCACTGCTGCAGACCGATCCGTCTCCCACGGCGGACCAACTGCTGGGCGGCGGCTACCTGGCATTCACCGTCGATCAGGGCCCCGACCAGCACCGGCACCAAGGCATCGTCACAATCGAGGGCGGCAACCTGGCTGAGATGGCGCTGCACTACTTTCGCACAAGCGAACAACTCCGCTGTTTCGTGCATCTCGCCTGCGATGAGACACCGGATGGCTGGCGGGCCGGCGCGCTGGTACTGGAGAAGATCGCCGGAGCCGGTGGCATCGATCCCGCGATGGATGAGGAGGCGCAGGAGGAGAGTTGGCGGACGGCGACCACGCTGGCTCTCACCCTAACCGATCGAGAGTTGCTCGACGACAGCCTGACACCGCAGCAACTGCTCTATCGGCTGTTCCACAGCGAGGGCGTCGCAGCGGATCGGGCACGTGCGCTGTCCTACGGTTGCCGCTGCTCCAGGCAGCGTCTTGTCGGCATTCTGGAAGGGTTCCCGCCGGACGATCTGGATCACATGGCGGTGGACGGCGACATTGTGATGACGTGTGAGTTCTGCAACTACGACTTCCGCTTCCCGCGCCAGGACGTGCGTGGCACCGGTGCACCCCCGTGCTGACCCGGCGGCGATCGTTGCTTTTTCCGCTGCTGCTGGCGGGCTGCGGTGGTGGCGGAAGGCCGCGAGCGTTCCCTCCTCTGCACTACGAATATCTGGTGCCGCTTCGGGTGAATGTTTCGAGCCTGCAGATCGAGCAGCGGTTCGTACCCTCCGGCGCGCCGCCGGACGTCAGCCAGTACGATCCGGTGCCGCCAGTGCTTGCCCTGCGAACGATGGCGCAGGATCGGTTGCAGGCCGTCGGCAGCGCCGATCTGGCGATTTTCGTGATCCAGGATGCATCGCTGACCCGGCAGGGCGACACGATCTCCGGCAATTTCGCTGTGCAGCTCGATGTTTACAACACGCCCACCCACCGTGCGGCCTATGCGCAGGCCAGCGTGTCCTCGAGCTACACGGGCGACCTGGATGACCTGTCAGGCCGCCTCTATGACATGACGAAAGATATGATGGAGCGGATGAACGTCGAGTTCGAGTATCAGGTCCGGCGTGCGCTGAATAACTGGTTGCTGCCGGCTGGCGCGGTTCAGGCACCGGTAGAACAGCAACCGCTGAACGGCGCACCACCCGAGACAGCGCCTCCTGGCCCGCCACCTTCGTCGTTGCCGCCTTCATCGTTGCCGCCGCCGGAACCGATGCCGCCTCCGGAACCGCTGCCCACCTCGCCTTGACGCGCCCTGGGCGCGTCCCCATACCCGCCAGTATTACGCGGATACGATTGGAGGTCTCGGCCAATGGCGCATGGTTTATCGCGGCGCGATTTAGCGCGCAGTTCGCTTTTGACTTTGGGCAGTTTTGCCATCCTGCGGCACGCCAGAGGCGATGCGCCGCTTGAACTGCGCTGTTCGCTCGACACCGCACCATCGCATCCGCGCAACGTCGCGTTCCACGACTATCTAGGAAAGCTGGAAGCGGCGTCAGGCGGTCAGATCAAGACCAAGCTGTTTGAGAGTGGCTCGCTGTTCCCTGACCTGCAGGTGACCAAGGCCTTGGTGCAGGGTCAGGTGGAGATGGCCTGTCCGGGCACATGGACGATCACCGGCCTCGTCCCCGACGCTGATTTTTCCCAGCTGCCAGCGCTGTACGGCCGACCCATCGACATGGTGCACAAGGCCGCCGATGGCGCCGGCGGCAAAATGGTCAATGGCGAGATCACCAGCAAACTGAAGGTCGAGATTCTCGGACCATGGTTCGATCTTGGCTACAATAACTGGTTTGCGACCCGCAAGCCGATCAATTCAGTCGCAGACCTCAGGGGCATGAAACTGCGCAGTCCCGGCGGCGTGCTGAACTCGTTCCGTATCCGCTTCTTCGGCGGCATCCCGAACGTGACCGCCTGGCCTGACGTTCCGCTGGCGATGTCGCAGGGAACGTTCGATGGCCTGATCAGCAGCAACGAAAGTGCCAACAGCGCCAAGCTGTTCGATTCCGGCCTGCGCTATTCGCTGCAGGACAAGCAGGGCATGGGTCTCTACGTGCCGATGGTCAATCCGGCGTTCTGGCAGAAGATCGGGCCAAAGTTGCAGGAGGCCATGGTCAAGCTGTGGCAGGACAATATTGCCGCCTACCGCGAGAACACCGCGAAGCTGCAGGAAAGCGGCCGCGCTGCTCTGGAGAAGCAGGGCGTCAAGTTCGTCGATGTGCCGCAAGCGGACCTCGACGCGACCCGCGCCGACTTGGTGAAGGCGCAGGACAAGGCGGTCGAGGAAGCGCACATCTCACCCAAGCTGGTCGAGCTGGTCATGACGGATGTTCGCGCCTGAGGTGATGAACCAGCCAGGGTCCTGCATGTCATGGCCGGGCCAGTCCCGGCCATGACGCTGAACGCAGCGTCCGTGCGTCTCGGCCATCTCTGGGACCGGATCGAGCGCATCATCGTCGGGCTGCTTGGCGCTTTCGCGCTGGTCATCGCAGTGTTGCAGGTGTTCGGTCGCTATATCGATCCCGAGCACGCCATCACCTGGGCGGAAGAGGTCATCGTCTATATCGCCGTATGGGCGGTGATGCTGGTTGCCAGCGACCTGGTAAGCACCAACGGGCATGTGCGTCCGGACTTGGTGTTGCGGCTGCTCCGTCCGCAGACCCAGCGCTGGGTGGAGGTATTCAACTGCCTGGTGGCGATCACCTTCACCGCGGGCATGGTGTGGTACGGTTGGGACGTGGTGAATACCGCCTTGCTGTTCGACCAGCGCAGTTCCTCTGATCTGCAGTTCCCGATCTGGATCTACTACATGGCGTTGCCGGTCGGCGGTGGCCTGATGCTGATTCGTTATCTGGCGCGACTGTTCCGTTATCTTTTCGTCTTCGACCCTCGCATCATGACCATCGGCCACGCAATCGAACACGAGGCTCCTGCCGATCTCGCCATACCTCCCCCGCGCTGAATGGCCACACTCGGCTTCCTGGTGATGTTCTTCGGCCTGCTCGCGGCGGGCATGCCGATCTTCCTGGTACTGGGCACCTGCGCGGCGGTGCTGTTCTACCTCTCCGGCCAACCGATGGTCGGCGTGGCGCAGAACATGATCGACCAGCTCAACTCCACCACGTTGATGGCGTTGCCGCTGTTTGTCATGGCCGCGGCGTTCATGCGCCGGGGTGGTGTGGCACAGGCGCTGGTGGATCTGTCGGCGGCGTGGCTGGGCGGCATCAAGGGCTCGCTCGGGCTTGTTGCGGTGGTGTCTTGCGCCCTGTTCGCCGCAATTTGCGGATCGTCGGTGGCGACGGCGCTCGCCATGGGTACGATCCTGTTGCCGGCGATGCTGGAGCGGGGTTATCCACGCGGCTTTGCGCTGGGCGTATTGGGCGCGTCCGGTACCATCGGCGTGGTGATCCCGCCATCCCTGGCGCTGATCCTGTACGGGATCGTCACCGAGCAGTCGGTGCCGCGGCTGTTCCTCGCGGGCATTCTGCCAGGGCTGCTGCAGGCCGGCGCTTTCTTCGTTTGGGTCCTGTGGTACGCGCGGTGGAAGGATTTCCCCGCCGAGCAGCCAATGCCGTTCCGGCAAAGGCTGTACATGACGTGGCGCGCCTTGCCAGCATTGGCGGTTCCTTTCGTGGTGATGGTTGGGATCTATGGCGGGTTCATGACGATCACCGAATCGGCCGCGCTCGCCGCAGTCACCGCGCTGGTCGTCAGCTTGGGCGTGTATCGGGGCTTCCCGGTCAGCCGCACACTGGAGGTGATCGCCGAGGCGCTGCGCAGCGCCGGCGTCATCATGCTTATCATCGCGACGGCCCTGGTGTTCGGGCATTGGATGACGGGATCGGGCGTCCCGGGGCAACTGGTCGACTTCGTCGCGCATCGCGGCTTCGCGACCTGGCAATTCCTGCTGACGATCAACGTGCTTTTGCTGATCATCGGCTGCTTCCTCGAGGTGGTGGCGACGCTGTTGCTGGTGATGCCGATCCTCGCACCGGTACTGCTGCCACTCGGCGTCGATCCGGTGCATTTCGGCATTATCTTCACCCACAACATGGAGGTTGGGCTGGTGCACCCGCCGGTGGGGCTCAACCTCTATGTGCTGTCGACGATCTCCGATGCACCGATCGGCGAGGTGATCTGGGGCATCCTGCCATTCCTGATCCTGCTGCTGATCGTGCTGGGGATCATCACCTATGTGCCGGAGCTGACGCTATGGTTGCCACGCGTCGTGTACGGTTCCTAGCGGTCAGAGCGGGTTTGGGCCGACCACTTCCCAATGATGGCGTGCAAAGAACTCTCTGCGTTCATCGGCATTCATCGGGCGACTTTCCCCGAGTTCCTCGATAAGGCTTCCTGCGGCAGCGGGAGTATAGAGAAACAGCGCCCTGGCAGGCTCGGTGCCGGTGTTCTTCCAGGCATGCGGAACATCACGCGGCATGAACGCGCATGTTCCAGGGCCACCGACGGTTACTTCGTCGCCAATCTTGAAGGTGATCTCGCCGGAAATCACCCAGGCAACCTCATCGCTGTCGTGGTGGAGATGGTGGAGACTCGTGGTGCCAGGGGGCAGCGTCTCCTCGAACATCATGATGCTCTCATTGGTCTCGCGTCCGAGGAGCTTCAGGTAAAACGAACGGCCGGGCGTCGGCGAGTCGATTTGCTTCCCGCCGCCGGCTGGTATAACGAAGCCCTTTGCTGTGTTCATGTCCCGTTCCTCACTGCTGCACAGATGATAGACCTCGGCGG
>JBKPOG010000025.1:0-3201 GCA_046732975.1 Pseudomonadota bacterium | reverse complement strand
GCAGGATCACGTCGCAGTCAGCGTCGCGCAGTTTGGCCACCGCGGCGCTGAAGTCGGTGTCCGTGGGCTTGTGCAGCGTCTCTGCCACAAGCTGCATGTTCATCGCCTTCAACTGATCTCTTACACCATCCATCACGTCGCGGCCATAATCGGTGTCTTGTGACATCGCGCAGAACCGCTTCTTGCCGTATTTCTCGGCGAACACCTTCACGCCGGCCCGTTCCATGTCATAGTAAGATGCAGAGTAGCCAAACTTCATATGATGGAGTGGGGAATACATCGATCGTGCGCCGCTGTACGGGAAGATGTTGGGCACACCCTTGGAAAGCTGCTCTGCCATGGTGGCATTGTTCATCGGAGTGCCGGCGTTAGACACCATGATGAATACGTTGTCGCGGTTGATCAGCTTGTTAGCCGCCTGGACTGCACGCGGCACCTGATATTGCATGTCTTCGACGATGTATCTGATCTTTCGGCCGTTGATGCCGCCATTGGCGTTCGCTTCGTCGAATGCCATCCGATAGGCGTTGACGTCGTTGACACCCCAGACGGCGGTCACCCCCGATAGGTCGGTGTATGTGCCGATGACGATTTCGTTGTCTGTGACACCACGCGTGTTCTCGCCCGAAATGGCCGGAGTTGTTAGTGCGACGGCTGCAACCGCCGCGACGAGCGCTTTGTGCATGCGTCTCTACTCCCTCGCCGAATTCTGTCGGTTTCCCGCGGAGTCGTCGGCGCTCGGCTACCGCAGTACTTTTCTCCTTTTCCCAAATGGCAACCCGATGACGGAACGCCGGCATAGGTGAGCGATCGTGTATTGATTACCCGATTTATCTCTTCGTGACCAGCGGAGAGCCTCCGCGGGCATAGACGCGCGTTTCACCAACCGGGGCAGCTGCTCCGGCACCCATGACGGTGCGATCCAGTTGATGGCTGTGAATTGAGCAGGCAATCCAACACGGAGAAAACTACTGTCCCCGGATACGGGGAGTCCCAGTATCGGGTCGGGATGTGATCGCAACGCGCGTCATCCGAGGGCGCGAAAACCCGGATGTCGGTTTTGAGGCGGGCACCATTACCGACAGCACCACTGCCTTGACGCATCGGAAGTGGTGGCCTGAGGTGGAAGCGCGGTCGTGCCTTCCGATAATCGGAGAGGATCTACCCATGTCGAATGTCGCGCAATTCGAGAAACTGGTGTCCGAGGTAGGTGCAGTGGCTAACTATATTGCCCGCGGCCCTAAAGGGGAGGAGTTGATCATTAGTGTAAGTGGAGGCCTAATAACGAAGGCGATCCCGCTGCACGGTAGGTTTGACGAAGACGCCGCGAACGTGACCGCTGCGGCTGAGAGAATGGTCATAACTGCAAAAATGCTAACCAGCCAACCGGCCCGACACTTGTCATCCTCGAGGAACAACCAGTCACCTAGCCGCCGCTGACGTGGCACCAGACGCTGACGTCAGTCCTCGAAGTGGTTTGATCAGCCTGTGCTAATGTATCTGGTCTCGAGGCACTTGCCCCAACGCACGTCGGTTGCGGTTCGTATGGCTACGGCATCCCTACCCCCTCATGCAGTTCGCCGCCTCGCATTAGGCGCCGGGCGATGTCGGCCGTCTGCAGCACGGCGCGTTCGCTCGGTGAATGGGCCGCGAGATAGCGGGTAACCGCAATGAGGATGTGTCGGCCCGCGTCGGTATTGCCCCATATGTTGAATTGACGGACTCCTGACTCCAGCATCTGATAGGAATGGAAGCCAGCGTCTTCGCGCAGCACCGCGCGCGCGAGCGTCGCGATCAGCGTTTGCGGCGAGTGACCGAGCATAAGATGGCGCGCCACAAGCCTCGCCGCGAGGTCGACCTGATGCTGCCGGTCGAACGCATCGAGTAAGGCGGTGCGGATCGCTTCCTCCTCGGCGGGCAATTCGTCGAGTCCCTCGCCGCCTTCGCCCGGAATACGGGCCGGTGGCACATTGAGATAGCGGGCAAGATAAAGCGCCATTGCGCCGTGTAGTACGGCGCGAACGGCAGTGGCATGATCGTCGATGGCGGCTGTGCCGATCCGCGCAAGCAACTGGTGCACGGCGTTGGCGTAGGTAAAGACGTGGTGCGCCGTCTCCCAATCGGAATGTTCGTTGGCATTGCCGAAGCGCGCCACCCTGAGTGCCGCGGCATAAGCGAGGGATCGCCCAAGATCAGAAGGAACGGCGCCGGCAAGCATCGCCTCTTTGAGGGCGTCAACAATTCTGCGCGGATCGTCACCGAGCAAGTCTCGGGTGAGCGCCTGATGGTCGGACCAAGCAGGCACGCCGCGGCCAGCCGCGAACAGGTCCGACAGTTTCTCGGCCGATTCCTCGCACAGCGCAATAAGATCCACAGGGTGACGCCAGGCAGTTGCCTCCTCTGCGCCACGCGCCGCCACCATCTGGCCAACGACACTCGGCAGCACAGTCGCCGCGCAGTGCCAGCCGATCAGGTCGAGGCACTCGAACGCCTTATTGACGAAGTCGAGCGCGTGTCCAGTGTCGGCATACGCTCGTTCGGTCGCAGCTGCGAGCAGCCCTTCTGCGAGCACAGCTGGCGAGGCTCCGGTTGCAATTACAGTCAGCAAGGTGCGCTCAGCAGCCTCGCGATGGCGCACGTCTGTCCAACGCCGCAGCCAACGATTCAGGATCGCCGGATGCGGCTGGCTTCCGAGCGGCGATCGTTCCCGCCGTGGCGGTTCTCCGTCGCAATCCGCCGCCACCCGGCGCCCGCCATGAAACAGAGCGAGATAGGCCTCCTGCTCCGGCAGCACGGGCAGAAGATTGGCGAGTGCAGTGAGGATCGTGAGGCCCACGCCCCAGCCGTCGCGGTTCTGCGCCCCGAACAGCGCGACCTGCCGCACGATATCTGCCCACGGCACGTTGGCAGCGAGCTGACCATACACGGCCTTGGCGATGACAAGGCGGATATTGTGTTCGAGTCCGTTCGCGAGCCGCTGACGCCAGTGCTCGGCGAGATCGGCATGAGCCAACGTGGTCTTCACCCACACCTCGCCGTCGCGGACCTCAACCAGGTAGGTAGGTACGTCGTCCGCCCACAAGTCGAAGGTGCAGCCGCTTTGGAGCTCAAACCGGGCGTGGTGCCAATGACATGTCAGGATACCGTCCTCGACACTGCCGCGCTCGAGCGGGAAGCCCATGTGCGGGCAACGATTGTCGA
>JBKPOG010000024.1:0-6300 GCA_046732975.1 Pseudomonadota bacterium | reverse complement strand
ACCGAGGAGGTGGGACATGCGGCGGCGTTGGTTTGGCCTGTCCGCGGCCCTAATTATCTTTGTTCTTCTTTTCGTTCACCTGACGGGACGGCTTGAGGTTGATACCGCGGCGCTGGGATTGGTTGGAGGAGCCGTTGCCTTGCTCGCCTTTGGCTTCGCGGACGAGCTTGGAATTTCTAAAATAACTTGGTTTGAAATGTCAATAGAATTGGCAAAAGAGGCCGCGAAAGCGATTCCGACGGAGCAGCGTGGTCAAATTGATGATGTTCTCCGCAGTAATGCTGGCCTGTTCCCTATCCTGGGCGCTAGAATTTTGTGGGTGGACGATGACCCGCAGAGGTTGACACCACATCGGCAACTTCTTCGACGACTGGGCGTTCAGGTGATTTCCGTGACCTCGACTGACAAGGCAAAAGAGGAAGTAAAGCGGGATTCCGATTTTGCTTTGGTGATACAAGATGCTCTGCGCAACGGAAGCTATGAGGACGCGAAGGAACTTCGACGGTGGGCTTCAACAGAGGGGAAGGACAAGTACAATCTGCTCGCACCATTGATCGTATATTCGTTCGATCCATTCATGGACGTCGGAGTGCCGCAAAAAGATTGGATCAAAAGAGACTTTGGTGAGCTGTTAAAGAGGGTGGCTAGGGAATTGCGGGATTGGCATGACCGCATACCAAAATACGTGGACTTTGCGCTGAGGCCGTAAGGTTCACAGAACGATCAGCATGCGGCCCGCTCTGCGGCGACAAAATGCGCAACAACTCCAATGCTTTCGATTGGCTCGCAGCGTGATAGCGCATGCTTCCGGGGCGGGATGCGCAGGAATCCGGGAAATTCAGGGTCGCGTGGCACTACGCGGCGGCCTGCCGCGGCGCCGTGCAGGGGTGGGCTTCTCGTCCGCAATGCTCCAGGGCTCCGGACAATTCGCTGTCCTGCACCTGCTCAGAACGCGGCCACGCGCTCGCGACTCGTCGCTTCCGGTGCGGCGTCTCGTGCTGATCGGCTAGGCGCGCCGCGTGCGCAGTGCCATGCCGAGGCCCGCGAGGCCCGCGAGCAGAACGAGGCCCGAGGTCGGCTCGGGAACGGCGGAGACGGCGGGCGTGAAAGTGTAGGTGAGCGTGCCCGATAGGGGCGAGACGGTCCCGAACGTCGCCGTGCAACTCATCTCGCAAAGCGGCCGAGCAAAGACGAAGAGGCCAGGTGTAACCGAGCCGGTTCCGATGAATGGCGGCAAAGCGAAAGAGGCCGGCGTGCCGAGTCTGGGCACCGAGCCCGCCAGATTGAGGTTTATCTGTCCCGTCTGGGATTGGTCTTGTTCAGCGAAATTAATACCAGCTGCACGGACCGAAATTTCGGTGATCTTATCAGCGAGGGCGCTACCGGGGCCGCTAAGGCTGTAGGTCACCGCTCCTGTGAGGGACATTGATACCGAGGTCAGCGTGCCTTCTGCTGGATTGAATTGCGCAGCCGGGGCCGAGGCCGGAAAAAAAGCATCCGCCTCCGCGTGAGACACGTCAAGATTAGCAGCCGGACTGACGGTTACCGTGAAGTTTTGGGTTATGACACCCGCTCTCGCAGGCGCCAGGGCTAGCGTAGCGATCCCCGCGAGCAATCCTGAGATCATGGGTCGCATCTGAGTTTCCCCCTGGTTTTGTCGGCGACTGACTTAACATGGCCCGGATGGGCGAGCCCAGGCGCGCCGGGCACAACGTTACGAAAGCGGCAGAACGCATTCTGTTCATTTCGCACTCCCCGGCGGCGCACGCCTGACCAAGTATTCCGGCGCGGCCTACCGGCAGGCTTCGGGAGTTCAGGTCCTCGCATCCACACGTACCAGCACCGCCCTTACCGCGGCAGCTGTCCACTCTCCACCGCGTAGAGTCCTAATGCCTTTATCAGTCAGCTCCGCGCCGATCTTGCGCAGACTGAACCCGCGCTCTCTCATCTCCGCCACCATCGGACGAATGCCTGTTGCGAACGCGTCAGCGCGTCCACGGCGGGCTTCTGTGCCGAGTGCTGGTGCGATCTTCGATCCGCCTCGCCACCCGCCTAGAACCGCGCCGCGCGCCTTGGCGGCCGCAAGCGCGGCCTTCGTCGCTCCGCCCGTCGAGGCGGCGTCCATATAAACGTCGTATCCCCAATGCACCGTGACTGGGCTGCATTGCTTGCCCGTCAAATCCGTAGTTCCGGCCCCGGTGTTGACATACGCCTTGTTCCTCTCCTTGGCGACGGTGTTGACCGCGAGCGCGACCGAAGAGGTCGGGCACGTCTGTAATCATATCGACACGGTCCCGGTCGAACCATTGCCGCGCGATGCCTGCGCCCACGTCGGGCTTGCTCCAGGTTCATCATCGCACCGCTCCCTCAACGGGCGGCAGGAGTAGACTATTCGGCGCCAGGCGGTTTGGCTGGTGGCGGCATTCTGCTGAATGCAGCACCGAGGAGGGAATGAATGAACCGTGTTTGCTCAATCGGATTTGTAGCCGCCCTCGCGGCTGTGCTCGTTGCGCCGTGCCATGCGCAACCGGCTGGCCAGCCGGGCGCGGCGAGACAGGCTACACCCGTCCTTACCGCAGGGACGGCGCAGAAAAGCCAGAACGCCTGGCGAGGGCGAACCTTGATTGGAACTGCGGTCTTCAACGACAACAACCAGCGCATCGCGACCATCAACGACCTGCTGATCACCGACGGAGGCAGGGTGGACCAGGTCGTGCTGGCAGTTGCTGTCCAAAAATGCACATGAACCAGATCAAGGAGGGACATGCAATGAATTCGGGAGACGTCAATCGTCGGGATTTTCTCGCGCAAAGCGCAGCCGCGGCTGCGAGCCTAACGCTTCTAGACGCACTCGTCTCAGCCCAGGCATTCCCCACTCGCCCGGGCGAGGAGATTGTCCCCTGGGCCGACCAGCCGCCGGTACATCCCAACCCAAAGGCCGTTCCGAAACGGCTCCGCTGGGAAGATGTGGATTCGTGGCTCACGCCCAACGACAAGTTTTTCGCGGTCGGCCATTACGGTTTCCCAGCGATTGACGCGCGGGCCTGGGCCTTACAGGTCACCGGATTGGTGCGGCAACCGCTGACTCTCACCCTTGACCAACTCAAGGCCCGGCCGCGGCATGAGGTTGTGTACACGCTGGAATGCTCCGGCAACGACGGCGCCGGCCGCCCGGGCAACGTCGGTCTCATCGGCACGGCGAGGTGGGCGGGCACCCCGCTCGCCCCAGTCCTTGACGAGGCTGGCATCCGCCAGGACGGCGTCGACGTGGTGTTCTATGGCGCAGATAACGGCGAGGAGCAGGTAGGTGATATCAAAGTGCGAGCGCCATTCGCCCGGAGCCTGTCGGTCACCTTCGTGAAGAATCCCAATCTCCTCCTTTGCTACGAGATGAACGGCGGGCCGTTGCCCCAGGCGCATGGCTTCCCACTGCGGCTGATCGTCCCGGGTTGGTACGGCGTCGCCAACGTCAAATGGCTCACTCGAATCGAGGTGCGGGATACGCGCTTTGAGGGCCGCTTCATGGGCAGGGACTACGTCACGATTCGCGAGGAGCAGTTCGGCGACCAGCAGCTGGCGATCGAGACTTCCGTCGGCCGGACGTTGCTGAAATCGGCCCCAGCGCGAGTTACCCGAGTGAGCGATCAGTACCGCATTCTCGGTGCAGCCTGGGGCGGTCCGAGTCCAATCGCCCGGGTCGAGGTGGCGATCGACAATGGTCCCTGGGTGACAGCGACCATCGATCGCAGTGATGAGGCCGAATTTGCCTGGAGGATTTGGTCACTGGATTGGGAGAAACCCGCGCCAGGCGAGCACCGCATCACCTCGCGGGCGATCGACTCTATGGGGCGGGTTCAGCCGGCCCCGGACGATCCCTCGCTCACCAACAAACGCACCTATTGGGAGACCAATGGGCAGATCACGCGGCGGGTTCGCGTTGCTTAGTATCCGATCGCATAGAAGCACCTGGGCTGACCGCCACTACATCACGGGGGCCGATGCGGAACGCAGGCTATTGAGGTGGAGGAACCGATGCGGCGCTTCACGATCCTAGTGGCTGCAGTCCTAACAACACTTGCTGCCGTCTCAAGCGTCGCCAACGCGGCCGACACCTCAGCCAAACTGGCGACGCAAGAGTTCATGATCGACGCCGTCGATCCCGGCACGAAGTTGTACGTTAGGAACAAGCACCTTGAAGACATGCAGCGGTTTACACCGGAGAGGACGTTGCTGTTCGTTCATGGCGCGACCCAGCCATCAGAGGCGACCTTTGACCTCCCGCTCAATGGGTTGTCCTGGATGGACTACATCGCCCGGCGCGGATGGGACGTATACTTGCTTGACGTGCGCGGCTACGGACGATCTACCCGTCCGCCTGAAATGGAACAACCGGCGACGAATAATGCGCCGCTCGTCAAGACTGATGTAGCGGTGAAGGATTTTGGCACCGTCGTCGATTTCATTCTCCAGCGCCGAGCTATCTCGAAAATCAACCTTCTGGGCTGGTCTTGGGGGACCGTGATCACGGGCGCCTACACCGCTGACCACAACAACAAGGTCGCGCGCTTAGTGTTCTATGGCCCGCAATGGCTGATGCCGGCACCACAATCGGCAAGCCCACCTTTGGGGGCTTACGTATCGGGGACGATGTCAACGGCCCGCCAGCGAATTGAAGCGGGTGCTCCCGAAGATCGGAAAGCCGATCTAATGCCACCCGGCTGGTTCGAGGCATGGTCGGCCGCAGCCTTGGCCACCGATCTAGACGGTTCGCGTCAGGACCCGCCGGTGCTGCGCAGTCCAGCGGGAGTGTTCCAGGATATTCGGGACTATTGGCAAGCGGGCAGGTCCTTCTACGACCCAACCAGGATCGACATTGACACCCTGATCATCGTTGCTGAGTGGGACCGCGTGACTCCGGATGACGGAGCACTGGCGCTGTTCCACAAGCTGCCGAGCCGGCCAGGCAAGCGGTTCATCGAGCTCGGTGAAGGCACACACCTGATTATGCTGGAAAAGAACCGGATGCAGCTTTTTCGCGAAGTACAGCTATTTCTCGAGAACGAAGGCGGCCAATAGCTGGCGCCAGGTTCGGCGCGACCGGGAACTGTGACGCACGACCCTCGATAATAAGGACGACGGGGCCCGACGGACCTACGGAGCGGACGACTGACGGAGTTGCCGGCGCGCCTCTTGTCCGCAGAACTCCAGAGCGGCGGACAACTCGCGTTCCTGCACCTGCTCGCCGCTCGCGGAAAACGAACCGGCAACGCGTCCTAGCAGGGCTTGGTCGTGTCCAGGCCCGTTTGGGATGGCCAGCACCGATTTGACCAGAGCGTTAGCCGTTCTGTCTGACAAGCGCAGCCTGTCAGCTGCCCACCGCGCGAAAAGCCCGTCCCGGCGCGCAGCGAGGAGCAACCGGAACTCCTCGCTCCGCACGAATGTCGCCTCGAATGCCTGCTCCTGGTCACGCAACGTGGTCGGCACGGCGGCGCCTCCCGTTAAAAGCTGCTGCATACGATGCTGCTCTCTTAGGGCCATACGGAAAACCCGCCTAAAAATCGCGCTCCCGAGCCTAGGAATCCTGCGGCTTTCCGAGGAGCGATTTGCTCATACGAATAACAATTGTTTCCGGTACGGATCGAACGGCCAATTCCTGATAGGATTCATTTCCGCAACGGGTTTTGGAGAAAGGGGGCGGCGCTTTCAAAACCGCCCCCCCCGTGTGGCACACGGACCAGAACTCGCCATCCCATAACGCGACCTTGGGCGGGCCGGAGAACGCGATCCAGGATCGCCGCGCTCTGGACAGGTGTTCAGCTGGCCGTTTGCCGCAACTTTCGACAGTGGACAAGATGCCTTAGGACCGCGGGGCGCGATACGACCAAGCGGGAGCGGGCATCCCTTTCTGCCCACCAGAGGGAGACAACGCTATGCAAAGCACAGCTCTTCATAGCTTCCTTGCGACTGGCCTGCTGCTAACTGGTATCTGCCAGCACGCCGCAGCCGCACCGATGCCACCGGACCCGGGAGCGCCTATTGGTCCGAGCCCGGTAATAAACCGCACCGTGATGATTACTGAATCCTCGAGTGAGGGAATCGGTCAGCTTTTCTATCAGGCGCTCGCTGATCCGAAGCCGATCGAGGTCATGCCGGTCAACGGCGTGTTTACCCTTCCCTTCTCGCTTCAGCCCGGGAATCTCACGTGCTGCGATGCGCCTGACGACGCTGGGAGTGATAATATCGGGTTCGGCATCGGGCCGAATAACACTACCCTCATCAACCTGGTTTCGGACATTCAAA
>JBKPOG010000023.1:0-22169 GCA_046732975.1 Pseudomonadota bacterium | reverse complement strand
GCACGCCGCACGAGACGAGGTCTTCGGCAATATGCGCCAGCGTTTGTTCCACCAGCGCGCCTGCGGCGTCCCGTCCCAGCTTCTGCTGCAGCGCCTTAACCTTGTCCGGAGGGGCCGACGCCGCAATGATGATGGGTGCTTCGTCTAGCTTGTCCGCCATCCAGTCGCGCGCAGCGCTTACCATGCCTTCAGAATCAGGTTGCGCGAGTGGATCGAGCTGAAGCACGGGGACATCTTTGCGGGCCACGTCGAGCTGTCCCAGTGTCGCCCGCGAACAGGAACCGGCGAGCACAGCGGCATGCCCGACGAGTTTTGGCAAGGCAGCGGCATCGCCTCCCTGGTTCAACAAACCGGCGCGGCGGAAATTACCGGGTAGCCCCATGGCGACGCCGGAGCCACCGGTGATCAATACGTGGGGCTCCGCGGCCTCACCGATCGCGAGCAGGTGCGCGTCGTCGACGGCATCAACGATGGCATAGCGGTTCCCCTGCTCCTGCAGGCTGGTCATTGCCGCGCGCACCTGCATTGAGCCCTGTTCGACCGCGGCATACGGAACCAGACCTACCTTCCCGTCAGTCTGTCGCGACAGCACGCGTACCAGGTTGGCATCCGTCATCGGCGTAAGCGGATGGTGCTCCATGCCGCTCTCGTTCAGCAGGACACTGCCGACGAACAGGTGCCCCTGATAGACGCTGCGGGCGTTCGCGGGAAAGGCTGGGCATGCCAACGCGAAACCACAGCCGAGTTGCGCGATCAGCGCATCAGCCACCGGACCGATATTGCCGGTATCCGTACTGTCGAAGGTCGAGCAGTATTTGAAAAAAAATTGGCGCGCCCCCGCGGTGCGCAGCCATGCCAAGGTGGCCAGGCTTTCATCAACCGCCTCGCGCACCGGTGCGGTGCGCGACTTCAGTGCGACGACCACAGCATCGGCATCCGGGACACGATCGTGCGCCCGCGGCACGCCAATGAGCTGGACCGTTCGCATGCCGCCCCGCACCAGCATCGAGCAGAGATCGGTGGCTCCGGTGAAATCGTCCGCGATCGCGCCGAGCAGCATGGCGTCCATCCTCCCTAGGGAAGAAGGAGTATGTCCCGGTGGCCTATGGTGATGGCAAGCCTGCCAAGCAGCGCCTGGCGAAGACGTACCTCCTGCCATTCGGTGATCGCCCGCGTCTGTGCCGGAGCGGCGGCGCGCGCGGCATCTGCGGTGGCGTCGATCAGTGTGCGCTGCATACGCAAGGCGGTACTGGATATTTGCCAGTTGCTCGGGGCTGATGCGGCGAAGCGCGAGACGCTGTGGATGGCATCCGTCCCGAGTGCAGGGCCGAAACCCTTGTCGCGCCGCATGTCACGACGGAAACCGGCGCGCACGAGCGCATCGTGGCGATGGCGCGGTCGCCATACGTCACGACCATCGGCGGTCAGGCACGCCAGAACCGGGACGCTGACCGCGCTACACAGTCCCCGGAGCCACGCTGCGGACACGAGGTCGAGCAGCGCACTGCAAACGATCGCGTCGTGCTGCGTTTCAAGAATATCGCCGGGAAGAGGACCAGTACTCAGATCGTGCTGAGCCGCGTGCATGCGCCACAGCCCGCGTGGTGTCGATACATGCAGCGTGTCGCCAATGGCTGTTGCGGCGAATCCCTGACCGCGCGCCCATGCCGCGGTGCGACCGAACGCCTCATCCAGCAGGAAGCCATCTGCATCCAGCAGCACCCAATCCTGGCCGCGTCCGACGATTGGCGCGAGGAAGCGAAACATGCTGCCGGTGCCACCTCCCAGATCCACGATGCGTGGGCGTTGCGGCAATATCTCGGCGAGGCGTGCCGCCAGCCGCAGCGAACGCGCAGCGTGGTCGAACGGCTCGCGTAATGCGAGCCAGTCGGCAGAAAAAAGCTCGGTCAATCCGCAAGCGCCTGCGCGAACTCCCGCACTTGGGTTTGCCAACTCGGCAATGTCTGACCAACCTGCCACGCCGCCTCTGCCATGCCGCGACGCAGATCGTTGCCGAAGATCATCCGGCGCAGCGCCTTCGAGAGATTTACCGGGTCACCGACCGGGCACACCACGCCAGCCTCCGGCGTCACCAGATGTCCGGCGGCACCACCGTCCGAGACCACGACCGGCACGCCACGCTTCAACGCCTCGGCAATCGCCATGCCATAACCTTCCCAATGCGTTGCCAGTGCGAACAGGTCGGCTTCACGCCAAAGGGCCTCAAGTGCGGCCCCTGTCACCTCGCCGGCAAACCGTACCTGTCTGGCGATGCGGAGTTCGTCCACCGCTGCGGCAAGCGCATGAGCGTGCACAGGGTCGCGCTCGGGTGACCCGACGATCGTGAGATGCCAATCCAGGTCGAACAGCCGCGCCACAGCACGAAGCAGCAAATCGTGACCCTTGCGGGGGATGAGCGTGCCGATCGACAGAATGTGGCAAGTCGGCCCGTTAGATCCTGTGCTGCGTCGCGCATCATCCGTTCCTGGCACGATGACCCGGATACGGTTACGGTTCACGCGATAGTCGGCAACGAGGCGGTCGGCGGTCGGTTCGCTGGTAACGATGACCCGCGTTAATCGGGGGATCAGACGCTGCTCCAGCGCAAGCAAGGCGGTCCGCTCGGATTCGCTTAACCCGCTCTCCAGCGATGTTGGATGATGAATAAGGCCGACGGTGTTGCTTGCCGACAGGGCGTCATCGAGCCCGGCAAAAGCCGGCAATGCAAGCCCATCGATGATGGGTCGAGAGCCTGCCGGAACGCTGTCCCAGGCCACACAGGCCGCATCTCGCGCGGCCTCGTTCGGCAACGGGTAACTGCCTGTGAGTTCAAGCACTTCGACGCTGTGTCCGGCGCCACGCAAGCCTGCAACGATGCGGCGATCATACTCATAGCCGCCGGTAACGGCATCGAATGGTGCCGGCACAATCAGCGAGACGTGCATCAGCCGATGGGCGCTTCGTAAGCCGCCCAGGCGTTAGGACTTTCCCGCAGCAGGATCTTCAGCCCCGTCACCGCACGGCCTCCATCGCCGAGCCGACCATCACGGCAGGCCGCGGCGAGCAGACCATGAATGTGATAGGCCACGTATTCCGTGGTGGTGTTAATATTCTTGAACAAATCATTGTCGTCGAGATTGCTGTAGTCCAGCGTATCCAGGACCCTTCGCAGCTCCGTCTTTGCCAGGCCAATATCGACCAGCAGTTGCAGTTGGTCGAGCTTGTCCGCCCGAAACTCCGCTTCCACTGTGAAGGTCGCGCCATGCAGTTTCTGCGCAGGGCCGAACTCCTCGCCGCGAAAGCTGTGGGCTATCATGATGTGGTCGCAAACGGTGAGGCTGAACATTCACTCGGTCCCGTAAGTTATGACGTGACACAGGCCGCCTGAGGCTAAAACGCGCGACATTGCTTGAGGCATATCTGCGAAATGCGTCGGCCCTTCCAGCAGTGCGTCGTATCTATCATCGGCGAGTAGTTCCAGCGCCAGCGACAGTCGTTCGGCGTGGCTGCGCCGACCACGCATTGCCGGCGCAATGGCACCGACCTGCGACGCGATCAGGCGCAGGCGGCGAGCATGGAACGCCTCACCCAATGGCGCAGACGGCGAACGGTCGCCAAACCAGCTGGCCTCCACGATGCGGGCCTCAAACGCCGCGCGATCCAGCGCCAGCCGCAGGCCAGCCTCGGTGGCCGATGCATGGACGATCAGCTCCTGCTCGCCTGGTGCGCTCTCCGGCGTGGCAAAACGGCAACCGAAACGCCGCGCCAGAGATTTTCTCCCTGCGTCAACATCGATCAAAGTGACTCGCACCGCGGGAATGCGTGCCAGCAACGATGCAACGAGCAGCCCCACTACACCGGCACCGACAACCATTGCCCGTTCACCGGGAAGTGCCGCCGAATCCCAGGCAACGTTCAGCGCAGTTTCCATGTTGGCAGCAAGAACAGCGCGGTTGCTGGGCAAGTCTTCCGGGACTGGAATGCACATCGCCACCGGGGCAAGGAACACGTCCTGATGTGGGTGAAGCACAAAGACTCGCCGGCCGTCCGGGGTTCGACCAACAGCGCTGTAGCCGTATTTCACCGGAAACGGGAATGCGCCAGCCATGAGCGGCGCGCGCATTGATTGATATTGGCTCGGAGGCACGCGCCCCTCAAACACCAGCGACTCTGTCCCGCGCGAAATGCCGCTAGCAATGGTGCGGACAAGCTGGCAGTCCTCGCGTTCGCGAGAAAGCGTCTCGCTACGGATCTCGCCACGCCCTGCCATCACCGTCCAGAACGCGCGCGCCGTGACCGGGCTCGGCCCGGCCATCATCCACAAACACCGGGCCGGGCGCGGGACAGTGGAATATCGACCAGCAGATCGCCACCGATGCGGTGAACCGACCATTCGAAGCGCAAGGCATCGGTCAGGGTCGAGGTTTCCGGCAATGTGAACGCGGGAATGCCTGAACCAATCAGAAGCGGCGCAATGGTAATGTGCAAACGGTCGAGCGCACCGGCAGCAAGAAAGCGCGACACGGTGATGCCGCCACCCTCGACGAACACACGGCGCAGCCCCCGCTGCGCCAACGCGGCAAGCACCGCGACAATCGATAGTCCGGTGCCGGCGCGTGGCTGCCGCAGCACCTGCGCGTGACCGACCCAATTCGGTCCCGGAGCGTCGGCAGCGCAGAAGAGCAGCGTTTCGGGACCATCACGGAAAACCCGATAGCGGGCGTCGAGCCGGCGTTCCGTGTCCAGCACCACGCGCACCGGTGACGGACCTTCCACCTCGCGAGTTGTGAGCTGTGGATTATCGGCCCGCACTGTGCCCGCACCGACCACCACGGCGTCGAACAATGCGCGCAGCCGATGGGTGTGGACGACGTCCTGGGGGCCACTGATCCATTGCGACGCGCCGTTGGTTGTGGCGATACGGCCATCAACCGACTGGGCGATGCGACCGAGGACGAAGCATCCGTCCGGTGCGGTCGGCGCGGTGAGAACCGGTCCATACAGCGTGGACAACACAGCATCGTCCGGAGCCCGCGCTAGCAGGCGGCGCCATGTCTGTGGGTCAAGCGCTGTCATGCATTGGACGTATCAGGCTTTCGCGGAAAGTGCGAACGCGGCCGGACGCTGGCCGTGCGCCGGTCCGTATCCCGTCGGCGCGTCGGCTGATGCTGCAGCACGTGCCACCACCTCGATCACCCGGCCCTGCGCTGCGAGTGCCCGCTCAAGCAGGCGCTTGTTCTCGATCGCCAAGGACTGCAGTCGTCGGGCCACACGATCGGCAGCGTGGTGTGACTGCGTGTTGGCCCGTGCCGCCGCAGCTGCGAGATCAGCGAGAGCCCGCTGCTTCCTGGCAAGCATCGCGCCGGCCCGCGGCAGATCGAGCGCCGTCAGGGCGCAGTTTTCCGCCTCCAGCGTTTCCGCCATCGCAGTGCCTGCATCCGTCAATTCCAAGGTCATTTTGCCTTCTCCTGTGCACGCAACATCGCATTGAACACTGGAACGGCGAGGCCGATGCCGCCATTCGCCGCCATCTGCTTGCCGATCGCATCGACCAGCATCGGCCGCCACGTCTCCTCTGCCTCGCCGCCGCCGAACGGGGAGTGCTTCACGTCAATCGTCTCGAACATCGGTTGCAGCAACTGGCCGATGGCCATGGCCTCGAAGTCGCGCGCTGCCTGCCAGAGTTTCGTTGTCTGGTCCGGCGGCAGAGCGCTTGACGCAGGCTGCATGGCGATGGCGATCATCGGACCACCAGATCGGCCTGCAGGGCGCCGGCCGCCTTGACCGACTGCAGGATGCTGATCAGATCGCGCGGCCCGACGCCCAGCGCATTCAGGCTCGCCACGAGGTCGCGCAGCGTCACGCTGCCCTGCAGAATGCCCAGCTTGCGATCGTGCTGGTCATCGACCTGCACCTCGGTGCGCGGTACGACGGTCGTGACGCCGTTGGAAAATGGGGCGGGTTGGCTCACTTCTGGCGTCTCGGTAACCCGGATAGTCAGGTTGCCCTGGGCGATCGCCACGGTGCTGACCCGCACGTTGGCGCCCATGACAATCGTTCCGCTGGACTCCTCGATCACCACGATGGCAGGGCTATCCGGCTGGACGCGCAGTTCCTCAAGTGAGGCTAGCGTCTCCACAGGGTCACGGGCGCCGAAATCGAGTGCCACAGTCCGTGAATCCGCGGCCTTTGCCATGCCGCCAAATTCCTTGTTGATTGCCACTGCGATCCGCTTGGCGGTGGTGAAGTCGGGGTTTCGCAGCCCAAGGCGTAGCGCGTGTGTCTTATCCAGCCGGTAAGCCACCTCCCGTTCCACCGTCGCACCGTTGGCAATACGCCCCGCGGTGGGCACACCACGCGTTACCGATGTCGCGGCACCCCGCGCCGCGATGGCTCCCGTGGCAAGCGCACCCTGAGCCACAGCGTAAACCTCGCCATCCGCGGCCAGCAGCGGGGTAACCAGCAAGGTGCCGCCGGTCAGGTTCGTGGCGTCGCCCAACGCTGACACCGCGACGTCGATCCGGCTGCCGCTGCGGGCAAAGGCCGGGAGTTCGGCCGTCACCATGACAGCGGCGATGTTCTTGGCCTTCAGCTTCTCGACCTGGTCGCGTGTGTTCACGCCCAGCCGTTCCAGCATGCCGATCAGCGACTCACGGGTGAACACGGCATTTTCCAGCTTGTCCCCCGTGTTGTTCAGTCCGACCACGAGACCATAGCCGATCAACTGATTGTCCCGGACGCCTTCGACATCGGTGATGTCCTTGATACGCACCTGAGCACCGGCCGACGTTGCGGCAACGAGCGGAAGAAGCAGCAAAACAAACAGGCGAACGAACCGGATCACAACGGGCCCTCGGTGCTAGCGTCTGCGTAAGGAATTTGCGCCAGTCTGCCGAACACAGGGCAAGTCCCGTGCCACGCCGAACCGCCCGAACAGAGCCGATCGACGCTGATGGACACCAGGCACGAAGTGCCGGGCGGCAGGCAAGGCGAGCAGAAGGAGCCGGGCATGACGGGGATCGAACGGGTTGGCTGGCCGATCACGGCGAGCACCGCCAGCCGGAGGCTGGGTGCGTCCGGGTTCAGCGTGCCGCTGCAACCAGCAAATTTCGGCGCAACGACAGCTGCAGAGGAAACCAGCGCACCCACTCTCGCGACGATGCTGAGCCTGCAGGAAATGGGCGGCGAAACCGTGCAGGACCGAGAGGCGCGACGGCACGGGCAGGACATGCTGGCCGCGCTGGCCGATCTGCAGCGCCTGATCCTGTCGGCGGGAAGCGACGGGACCGCCCTGCAACGGTTGGCCGACCTCGCCGAGTCCGTTCCTCATGCCACCGACCGCCGGCTGAACGCCATTGTTTCTGCGATCGTGGCCCGGGCGCGGGTCGAGGTGGCACGGCGCCAGCTGTGAGGGCCGCGCATACTTCCTTGGTGTTACATTGTTGAAGCTTCTTCACGTACTCTTGGCGCGGCTATCGCGCATCGCTATAAGCCCGCGCAATTGCGATCCAGGACGGGCCGGGGGTTCCGCGGCGTCCGATAAGCCAACGGGCGGAGCGCAGCGCGAGGAAAGGCAGGACCGGCACGTTATGATGGTTACCCTCCCCCCAGACTACCGACCGAGCGAGGATGAGGAGTTCATGAACCCCATCCAGGTCGAATACTTCCGGCAGAAACTACTTCGCTGGCGGACCGACCTGCTGAAGGAAGCAGACGGGACGCTGGCCAGCCTGTCCGAGGGAGGCATCCACGAGTCCGACATCACCGACCGAGCCAGCGTGGAGACCGACCGGGCGCTGGAGCTGCGCACCCGTGATCGGGCGCGCAAGCTGATCTCCAAGATCGACCAGGCGCTGATCCGGATCGAGAACGGCAGCTATGGCTATTGTGAGGAGACCGACGAACCGATCGGATTGCGGCGGCTGGAGGCGCGGCCAATCGCCACCCTCTCGATCGAGGCGCAGGAGCGCCACGAGCGGATGGAGCGGGTACGGCGCGACGACTGACCGTCCACTCGGAGGCGGGCTGGAGCGCTCGAGCCCCGGCGCGACCGGGCGATTCCAGCTCAGTCGAAGGCGGGCATGACGTCCCGGGCAAACCAGCGGAGCTGCTCCTCGAACTCTCGTGGCGACAGGCCTTCGGCCCAGTGGATCATGTAGTCCTCGAGACCAGGATACTTTGCCTCGATCGATTTGATGCCGTCGATGACCTGACCGGGCGTGCCACAGAACCAGGCCTTCTGCTGAACGCCGTCACGCAGTGACGGAGTCCGCGCCGGTGCACCTGGCGTACCCCAGGTGCGGCCCTGTTCGTCCGCGTAGCGCACGAAGCCGAATGGCGCGAACCACTTGTAGCGTTCGTCGTGCGCTGGTTCGACCGCGCGGATGGCTTCTTCCTGGCTGCCGGCAAGGTATAGGCCGGTGCCCCATATCATGTCCTGGCCGAGTTTCTTCTCCGCGCCGTGCTTCGCGCACGCCTTCTGATAGGCGCGCACCACATCGTCCAGGATCTTTTCCCCGTTCAGCGTCACCATCGCCTTCAGCCCGTATTGCGCGATCATGTCGATGGTCTTGCCCGAGGCGACCGGCATCCAGACCTCGACCGGCAGGTGCTTCGGCCGCGGCACCATGGTGATATCCTTGAGCTGGTAGCCGCGATATTCGACCTCCGGCGGGCAGGTGAAATACTTGCCCTTGAAGCTGAACCGCTCCTCATTGAAGCAGGCGAGCAGCAACTGGAGCTGCTCCTCGAAATACTCGCGGTTCTTCTCGGCGTCGATCAGCGGGGCGCCGAAGGTCTCCACCTCGCGCGTGTGATAGCCCCGGCCAACACCCATGATGACGCGACCGTCGGTGACGATATCGGCCATCGCGTAGTCCTCGGCCAGCCGAATCGGATGCCACATGGGCAGGACGTTGAACGCACAGCCGAACTTCAGCCGCTTGGTCTGCGTGGCAAGCCATAGCCCGAGTTGCACCAGGTTCGGCAGGCACTCGTAGCCTTCGTGCTGAAAGTGGTGCTCGGCTGTCCACAGCGCATAGTAGCCGAGTTCGTCCATGACCCGCGCCATGTGGCGCGTGGTGAAGAACACCTCCGATAGGCGCTCGTCCGGGTAGCGGCGGTCATTGGCTGGCGTGCCATCGAGGCCGACGTTGTCGAGATCGATCTGGCCGACGTAGAGGACGTGAAAGCGTTTGATCATGAGCGTTTCCGAACCATTGCCGCCGTGCAATCCTACGCTGTGCGGGCGCAGAGCGACAACACCACCAGCTGCTCTGAACCTGAGCGGGGCGATCCCTGCTCGTATGCGGCTATCTGTGGTTCAACGGACGAACATAAGTCGGAGCTCGCCATGCACCCGATTGACCTTACCCATCGGTTCACTCAGCACATGCCGGTCTATCCCGGCGATCCACCCGCCAGGCTCGAGCCGATCGCTCACATCGGCAAGGATGAGTACAACATGTATTGCCTGTGCAGCGGGATGCATGTGGGGACACATATCGATGCGCCTCTACACATGATCGCTGGCGGCAAATTCATCTGCGATATGCCGGTCACACAGTTCTTCGGTCGCGGTCGCCTGATTGACGCGCGCGGTCAGCGCTCTATAGCGCAGGATCTATTGCAGGCAGCGGATATCAGCGCAGGCGATATCGTCCTGATCCTGACCGGCTGGTACCATCGATTCGGTGATGATACCTACTATACCGACTACCCTGAGCTGTTGCCCGACTTTGCGCGGCAACTGGTGAAGATCGGAGTCAGCATCGTTGGCCTCGACACGCCAAGCCCCGACCGCTCGCCATTTGTGGTCCATAAGATCCTGCTGTCTGCCGAGGTGCTGATCATCGAGAACCTGACCAACCTGGAAGCGTTGCTCGGGATCGACGAGTTTGACGTCGTGGCGCTGCCGGCCAAGCTGCATTGCGAGGCCGCACCAGTACGGGTAGTCGCTCAACCACGAGGCAAGTTAGGCGAGCGCGCTATCCTGGCGCGATCATGGCCGGCGGCGGAATGATAGCGTCGGCCGCGTGCGCTCGACCATTCGCACGAACCGCTGCGCAAGCCGGACCAGCCGCGGCACCGTGGTGGGCCGCAACAGCCGGACATCGTACCCAGCAAATCGCCGATCGTTTTCCATCAGGCACAGGTCCATCAGCACTGCGGTATTGGCGCCGCCATCGCCAACTGCCTGCGCACCGCTGATGGTGAAATTATTGTCCTGCGTGGGCGCGTCAGTTCCGCCATCAATGCCCTTGGCCAGCTGGATGCGCTCCCATACCAGGAACGCCCATACGGCAGCGACGCGCATCTCGAACCACGGCCGACGCCACCATTGGATCGTGCGCCTGTGCCACGCGAGCCAGTTGGCGAACAGCAGAATGTGCCGGCACTCCTCCTGCATCACCGGCTCGAAGGTCTCCACCAGCTCTTGTGGAAAGAACCCAGACCGTTGCGCTAGCGCGAACAGGCCGAACGCAAAGAAGCTGTCGATGCACTCGCTGAAGCCGGTGACCAGATACGCCCATTCGGCATCGCGCGGCGCGATGTATTCGGGTTCCGGCGCCAGTGCGATGCCATAAGCGGCGACAAGGTGCGACAGCACTTCCTTGTGGCGCCCCTCCTCCCAGGCATTCAGCGCGAGCGCAGCGCGCATATCCGGATCCGCCAGCGTCGCCGCATACGTCTTCATGCGCAGTCCGGCCTTGCCCTCGGTCTGCACGGCGATGTCCCAGATCGGCAGGCTTAACAACCGCGCATGCGCTGCAGGGTCCAACTTCGGCCAGTCGATGATGGACGGCCTGTAGGGGTTGAATGTCGCCTGGAACATCTCACAGACTGCGCGCTTGTGCGCCTCGGTTCCCGGCCGCAAGGGCCCATGTTCCAGGTAGATCCAATGGCGCGCCGAATGGTCGGCGGCCTCTACGATTGCTGCGTCGGGAGGCATGGCGTTGTCCAAATACGTGACTTTTGGCGCGCGCCGTCAAGCCTTCGATGGTTGGATCAACGATCTGTAAGCCGACGAGCGATACGAGGCCTATTCTTACCGTTCAGAACACCAGCGTGCCACCCACGACGGCCAGAGTTGCGGCCAGGACCGGTCGCAGTACCGCGTCAGGCACCCGCACCGCAAGAAAGCTGCCCAGCACGATTCCAGGAATCGAGCCGGTCAGCAGCGACAACAGCATCGGCACATTTACCGACCCTAACATCAAGTGTCCCAACCCGGCGACCAGGGTCAGCGGCACCGCGTGGGCGATATCGGAACCAACAATGCGGGCCATCGGCAGCCTGGGATAGAGCAGTAGCAGCACAGTAACCCCGATCGCACCAGCACCGACCGAGGAAACGGTGACCAGAACCCCAAGCACGGCACCCACCACGATGGTCAGCTTATGCGTCTGGCGTTCCGGCACCAGCTCCAGCCAGTTGCCACCAAGGTTCAACAGTCGTCGCCGGAACAGCAAAGCGACCGCGGTGATCAGCAGCATCACACCCAGCGCGGTGGTGATCACCCCTGAAGCGAGGCGGCTGTTCAGGTTGAAGTGAGAGATCACCACCAAGGTGGCGATCGTTGATGGAACGCTGCCTGCCGCAAGTCGGGCGACGATGGGCCACCGTACCGTATGGTGCGCGCCGTGCACCGCGGTTCCCACAGCCTTGGTGATGGAGGCGTAGAGCAGATCGGTTCCTACCGCCGTGGCCGGTGCCACTCCGAACACCAGGACAAGAATGGGAGTGACCAACGAGCCGCCACCCATGCCGGTCTGACCCACCAGGAGGCCAACGAAAAATCCCGTTAAAGTATACAATAGGTTGAAGGGCGCGAGCCAATGCATCCGCCGATGCTACCACTTTCAACCAGCGCTTGGATACGCTGCTGTTAACGGGTTTACAGCCTAGATTTCGCCCGCCTCAGCCAAGACGCGCCTGGCACGCCCCGCATCCTCCTCCTTCACGGCAAGACGGCGTGGGATGGCACCGATGCTTCCTTCCACCGCACTGGTGTGAGTATCAAGTACGAAGGCGGAGACGCCAGCGTCGGCCAGCAGCGCGGTCAGGAACGAGAGCCGCACCGGATCGTTTGATGTCACGAGTACACGCACCGCCTGCCCGCCTTTGCTTGACCCGTTTTCCGGGCCGCCGATATGGTGCCTGTGCCTACCAGACATGCAAGCCAGGAGATCTGCTTGGACGTTGTCGCCAGTTCGTCCCAGCCCAGCACGGTGCCGCCCCAGCGGCCAGGCGAGGACGCACTGACTTCCCTGATCTCGCTGTTGCAGGGCGATCTGGAGGCGTGCAACCACACCATCGTTGCCCGCATGGACAGCCCAGTGACGCTGATTCCGCAGCTCGCCGCGCATATTGTCGCCGCGGGTGGCAAGCGACTGCGCCCGCTGCTAACGCTGGCCTGCGCCCGGATGTGTGGTTACCAAGGCCAGCGACACATCAAGTTAGCTGCCTGCGTCGAGTTCATCCACACCGCGACGCTGCTGCACGATGACGTCGTGGACGAAAGCCTGCTTCGGCGCGGCATGGCGTCCGCCAATGCAGTGTTCGGTAACCAGGCCTCCGTTCTTGTTGGCGACTTTCTATTCGCCCGTGCCTTCCAGCTCATGGTCGAGGACGGCTCGTTGACCGTGTTAAGCATTCTCTCCCGGGCTGCTGCGACCATTGCGGAGGGCGAGGTGCTGCAGCTTGTTACGCAGAACGATCTGTCTACCCCCGAGGCACGATACCTCGACGTGATCACCGGCAAGACCGCTGCCTTGTTTACGGCGGCCTGTGAGGTCGGTGCCGTAGTCGCTGATCGGCCGCAGTCGGACGCATCGGCGTTGGCCGAGTTCGGTCTGAACCTCGGGATCGCGTTCCAGCTCGTAGACGATGCACTGGACTACACCGCGGATCAGGCGGTTCTGGGCAAGACCGTCGGCGACGACTTCCGCGAGGGCAAGATCACGCTGCCGGTGCTGCTCGCCTATCAGGCTGCGAACACCGCCGATCAAGGTTTCTGGCGCCGCACGATCGAGGCGAACGAGCAGAACGAATCGGACCTTCATCGCGCGCTGGATTTGATAGCGCGCAGCAATGCAATTGGCCTCACGCTGGATCGTGCCCGCGGGTTTGCGGCAAAGGCCAAGGGGGCGCTCGATCCGTTCCCCGAAACCACGCTGCGGCGGGCGCTGCTCGAAGTGACCGACTACACTGTCAACCGCGTACGCTGAGGCCACTCTCTCGCGCCGCACAGTGGATGGGACTTCAGCTGGCGTCTCTGCGCATCGGTTCGGCAGCACCGATGAGATCGCGCCCAGGCAGCGTTGCGGCCATGACGTAAGGCCTCGGGTGCCAACTACGGGTTTTGTTCTCAGTCGGCTGATGCTAAGCCATCGGTCACGCTCAGTCGGAGAGGTGCCGGAGCGGTCGATCGGGGCGGTCTCGAAAACCGTTGTACTCTTATGGGTACCGAGGGTTCGAATCCCTCCCTCTCCGCCGGTAACCGAGTCCCCCAAAGGCCCGAGCGGCGCTGTCTTGGTGTTTGGCGAGATTGCTGGGCTATTCGCGCACCAGCGGCATCACTTCACCGGCGAAGCGCTGCAGGCGAGCAATACTCTCGATCACCGACTCTCCCCGGAAGTCTAGGATCAGCTCGTGCACGCCGATAGCAGCAAAGGTGCGTATGTCATCGGCGATGTCAGCCGCTCTGCCAGAGAAGCTCCTGCGAGTACCGTCGCGATCGGTGATGGCACTGTCATATAGCGGCGCCTTGTAGGAGATGGTCAGGGCTGAAAAGTCGCGTCCCTCGGCCGCGGTCAGACGCTTCAGCGTATCGAGGTGCTGCCGCATCTCGTGGGGTGGCAGTGGCGAGGCCGCGATTGCACCGACGGGGTGCCAGCCGTCGCCGAACCGAGCCGTGCGACGCAAGGCAGCGTGGGAGTGACCGCCGACCCAGATTGGCGGATGTGGTTTTTGCAGCGGAAAGGGTTCCGCGCGAATATCCGTATAGCTGTAGTATTCGCCGTTGAAGCTTGCGGGCGACTGGCTCCACAGCTGTTTGAAGATGGCGATCCACTCATCCGTCACGGCGCCGCGCCTGGCGAAGTCGGGGCTGCCAAGCGCGGCGAATTCCTCCTTCAACCAGCCGACACCGACGCCCAGCGTCACGCGCCCACTGGACAGTACATCGAGCGATGCCACCATCTTCGCGGTCAGCACGGGGTTGCGGTAGGGCAGCACCAATACAGAGGTGACCAGGCGCAGTCTTTCTGTCGCGCCCGCTACAACTCCGAGAATAGAGAAGGTTTCCAGCGCATCGCCTCCGCCGGGATGCCGGCGGTCCAGGGTGTATGGATAGCTGGACTCGCTTTCCACTGGAAAGACGATGTGGTCCGCGATCATCGCAGAGTGCAGACCAAGGCGCTCGCCTTCGCGCGCCAACGCGAGAACGCCCTCGCGTGTTGCAGTAGGACCGCGGGTGGGGAGATAGAAGCCGAAGCGCACGTCGAGATCCCTTGGCGTCCGCTGGCCCTATTCCGCCGCCATCATCCGCAGTTCCTCCTCTGCCGACCTGATCGGCAGGCCTTCGATGGACCTTGAGGGCTGGCCGTCAACGCCGATCAGCGGTTCACCCACCAGCGTGATCCGATACAGTTGGCGATCGAAATCTGATTGGAAAATATCCCGCGGCGCCAGATGCGCTGTCGAGCGGTTGTCCCAGAAGGCGATGTCGCCCGGATTCCACTTGAAGCGCACGGTGTATTCGGGTCGCACCACGTGTTCCCACAGTAGCTCGAGAAGCTTGGCGCTCTCGCGCGGTGTCAGCCCGACCACCGACTTGAGGAAGGATGGGCTGGCGAAAAGGACGCGCTCGCCGGTCTCGGCGTGGACTGTCACCAGCGGATGCTCGCTTTTCAGAGCGCGCCGTTTGACGCGTTCATTGTAATCGCCACCGCCTCGAGGCTCGAACGCATGAATAGTGCGCAGTCCATCGACAAAGGCACGCATAGGTGCGGAGAGGCCAGCATAGGCAGCGACCAGATTGGTCCAAAACGTGTCCCCGCCGTAGGGCGGGATCGTCACGCCGCGCAGGATGGAAGCGCATGGCGGATTGACCGCAGCCGTGACGTCGGTGTGCCAACCGAACCAGGGCGTGACCATCATCGCCTCGTACTTCTCGTTCGCGGTGCGATGCTTGGCGACGGAGTAGATCTCCGGATGGCCGTCGACATGGCCGAACACCGCATGGCCAATCGTCGGCTCGCCGAACTGGCGTGCCATGGCAACGTGCTGTGTGTGATCGAGGTGCTGATCGCGGAAGAACACGACCTTCCATCTCAGGAAGGCGTCTCGTGCCGCTTTCAACTGCTCCGGCGGCAGCGGCCGGGTCAGGTCAACGCCTCTGATTTCCGCACCTATATGGAGAGTGAGCGGAACCACCTCGATCATTGGCATCCCTCCTGGATCGTCAGATCTGCTGGACCGTGATCCGCCGCGCTTGGACTGTCAATTTCACAGCTGCGATTTGCCCCGAGAAGAGGAGCTTCGTAAGCTTGCCGGCAAAAGCAGAAGCGGGGACCAACCATGAACCGTCTCGATGGCAAGGTTGCTCTGATCTCCGGTGCCGCACGCGGCATTGGCGGAGAGACTGCGCGACTGATCGCCAAAGCCGGCGCCAAGTTGGTGGTTGGCGATGTGCTCGATGTTCGCGGACGCGAGACTGTTGCCGTCATCACGGCTGAAGGTACACAAGCCGAATATGTGCACCTTGACGTGACGAAAGAGGAGGACTGGACCGCCGCCGTCCATCTTGCGGTCAGCCGGTTCGGCAAGCTCGACATCTTGGTCAATAACGCCGGTGTCTTCATCGGCAAAGGGATCGAGGAGATCAGCCTCGATGAATGGAACAAGCTGGTCGCGGTGAACATGACCGGCGTATTCCTCGGTACCAAATTGGCGGCTCCGGCATTGCGCGAAGCGGCGAAGTCCAGCGAGCATGGCAGCGCCATCGTCAACCTTGCCTCGATCGCCGGCATCGTCGGCTCGCAGCTCGACCCGTTGTATTCGATGACGAAGGGCGGCGTTACGCTGTTCACTAAATCGGCAGCGCTCGAATTCGCGCGCAAGGGCTATCGGATTCGTGTCAACTCGATCCATCCCGGCGTCATTCAGACTGACATGGGCGAGCAGACCTTCGTCGCCCGTGCGCAGCGCTCCGGCGCCAATGATACGGCGCAGGTGCGGCAGACTGTGACCGAAACGGCTGCCCTGGGGTCGGCTGGGCGTGCCGATGGACATCGCCAAAGGCATCGTATTCCTCGCCTCCGACGATGCCGGCTACATGAACGGAGCCGGTCTCGTTGTCGATGGCGGCGTGACCGCGATCTGAGCGGAGAATTCCATGGCCCGGCAGATCGAGGAACTCGCGGCATTCGTCGCAGCGACGGCGTGGGACGATGTGCCTGCGTCCGTGCGGCAGCACACCAAGCTCGTGCTGCTCGATACGCTGGGCGTGATTCTGGCGGGAGCGGAGCGGCCTGAAGTTTGCCGGCTGCGCGAACAGCTTGGCACCGGCAGCGGCGCTACAGTATATGCAAGCGGCTTTTCCTCGCATGATCCGCGCACCGCTGCGCTGCTCAACGGTATCGCCGGACGCTCAATCGAACTGTGCGAGGGACTGCGGTTCGTGTCGGGTCAAGCGGCTATGCAGGTGCTGCCTGGGGTGCTGGCGGTCGGGGAACAGGCGCGCAGCACGGGCCGCAATATGCTGACCGCACTGCTACTCGGCTATGAGGTCGCAGCGAGGCTCGCCGGCGGGTTCACGCCGCGTCTGCTGGCGCACCAGAACGGGCAGGTGCCGCTATTGGCGGCCGCCGCCGCGGGAGCGCGGTTACGGGGCTTGGACGCCCGCGGCATCAGCCGCGCGATGCGCATTGCCGCGACGCTGTTGCTTACGCCCAGCTACACCAACGCGGTGGCCGGCGCGACCGCACTGAATGTCGCCGGCGGTATGAGCGGCTTTGCCGCCGCACTGGCTCCCGAGCTTGCGTTGGCCGGCTTCGAGGCACAAGACGATGCGATCGAACAGGCGCTAGGCGAGCTGGTCGGCGATGGCTTCATCGCCGGGGGCGTGTTGGATGGACTTGGTTCGACCTGGCACATCACGCGTAACTACTTCCGTCTTTACGCGTGCTGTAACCCGATCCATCCTGCGCTCGACTGCCTGCAACAGGCTCTGACCCAATTGCAACCGCGCCCCGATGAGATCGCACGCATCGACTTCGCGACCTACCGGTTTGCTTCCGTCATGCGCAATCCTGACCCGCCGAACTTCTTCGCTTCGAAATACTCACTGCCGCATGCGGCGGCGACCATGGCAGTGCGGGGACACATAGGACATGCCGCGCTGGACGATGCGGCGGTGCACGACCCAGCAATTATGGCATTGCGTCATCGTGTCACGGTCGTCGAGGATCCGGCGATGAGCGCAATGGTGCCACGCCTGCGGCCAGCGCGGGTGACAGTGATGCTGACCGACGGCCGCAGCGCAACACGCGAGTGCGACAGCCATCGAGGCGACTTCAACCAGCCATTTGCCGAGACGGAGCTGCGGGGCAAATTTCGAGAACTCGCCGGGTCTGTGCTAAGCGTGGATGGCGTGAGGATAGTCGAACAGGCCATCGATCGCTGCGAGACGTGGGACAGTGCGGATGTGCTGCCGACACTATGTCGCCGCCACGGGCTCCGATAGCGGTTCGTGGGCAGCCGCGCAAATCTTGACACTCAGGTAGACGGTTACTATCGCGCCATTTTCGTGCTCGGGCGCGTACATGCAGAAAGCCTACGACTATATCATTGTCGGCGGCGGTCGGCCGCATCGATCCTTGCAAGCCGGCTTTCTTCGCGAAGCAGCGATCATGTCCTTTCGTGTTCGGGCTGCCGGTCATGTGCTTGTTGTTCCGTAACTTCTATGCTGGCTTGCCGGAAGAGCTGGTGAAGCAGCGCGGATCGACGGCGCAGGATCCTGGCGCAGCTTTGCCTTCGTCATGCCGCCGATGTCGGCGAATATTCTGATCGTCGCCACAATCCTGACCCCCGGCATCTGAACGACTACCTGCTTGGACTGATTTTCGCTGGTCGCGACAACACACCCACGGAGCCGATGGGCGCGGACTCACTTGGCTGCCACGCAACATATCTGGCCCGATCAGATTATTCTTGCTCTCCGATCACGTGTCACTTTTCGACCCATCCACCGAAGCAAGGCTATAGGGGGTCTCGCTTATCGGTCAGATGACGCCCTCGTTTCGCAACGCGGCGATCTCCGGTGCCGACAACCCGAGCCAACCGCCATAGATCTCTTCGTTGTGCTGGCCGACAATCGGGCTTGGCACAGTCGGCACCCGCTCCGCACCATGCAGTCGCAGTGGCGTGCTTGGCACCACGATGCTGCCGAGTTCCGGATGGTCGATCCGCTCCAACATGCCGCGCCCATGCATGTGCGGATCATTCATCACCTCCGGCACGGTGCGAACGGGCGCACAGGGAATGCGATACCGCCTGGCAGCAGCGAACACCTCCATCTTTGGCAGCGTCTTCGTCCACGTCGCCACTGCATCATCCGTCGCCTCCAGGTTGGCAACCCGTGCGGCATTGGTGGCAAAGCGTGGATCGTCAGCCAACCCTTCACGCCCCATCGCCTTGGTCAGGTTTCTCCAGTGCGCCTCGGTCACCACGTGAATGGCGACCCAGCCGTCGGCCGTTGGAAATGCATTATATGGCGCGCTGGCCAGCGCCGACTGCCGGTTACCGGTGCGTGGCGGCTCCCTTCCAGTACGCACGTAGTATTCCATGCTGGAGGCGAGCGACGAGTACACCGTCTCCTGCATTGCCACCTCGACAAGCTGCCCTACCCCTGTGCGCTCGCGCTGAAACAACGCGGTAACAACGGCTGCATAGAGGTGGATGCCGCCCATGAAATCCACCAGCGTCGGACCTGCCTTCACCGGCGGCCCGTCAGGAAACCCCGTCACGCTCATGATGCCGGATTGTGCCTGAATGGTGAAATCCATTGCCAGATTGTCCCGATCGGGCCCCGTGATGCCGAACCCTGACCCGCTCGCATAGATCAGTCGCGGATTGATCTGCTTCAGTGCTTCGTAGCCGACGCCCAGCTCGTCCAGAGTACCGGGAGAAAAATTCTCCAACAGCACATCGCCCCGTCGCACCATCTCGCACAGCAGTTCGCGGCCCCGTTCGGACTTCAGGTTCAGCGTAATCGCTCGCTTGTTGGCATTCAGCATCGCGACCGGCAGCGTCGTGTGCTTGCCAGGCGGAGCGCGCCGCCGACCAGGCTCGCCATGCGGCGGCTCTATCTTGATTACGTTGGCACCTGCCTTTGCCATTAGCAGAGTGGCATAGGGACCTTGGAAAATCTGACCGAAGTCGATCACAGTGATGCCAGCCAGCGGCGTGTTCATCCGAGCGTCTCCGAAACCGTCGCTGCCAGGATAGGGCAGACCAGGAGGTTCCATGCAACGGCTGCGGGTCGCGCGACAGGTTGCCTCGATCGCCGAACTCGACCTGCAATGGGAGACTTGCGACCCGCCGCCGCATACACCAGGCGAAGTACTGGTGGAATTACGCGCGGCAGGCGTCAACCGCAGTGATGTCGCCGCCACACTCGGCCGAATGCCGCAGGCAGTGTGGCCGCGGACGCCCGGCCGTGACTGGGCCGGCGTGGTAATCGAAGGACCTGCCGAACTGATCGGCCGAGAGGTGTTCGGCGCCGGCGGCGACCTCGGCATTACCCGCGATGGCACGCACGCAAGTCACCTGGTGCTACCGCGTGAGGCTGCAATCGAAAAACCTGCGGCACTGACATTCGAAGAGGCGGGCGCGCTGGGCGTGCCTTTCGTCACAGCGCTGGAGGGGTTTCATCGCTCCGGCATGCCCAAACCGGGCGATGTGGTGCTTGTACTGGCGGCGAACGGTATGGTCGGACAGGCCGCAGCGCAAATCGCCGCGATGCATGGCGCTCGCGTGTTCGGTGTCACGCGGCGCCCCGAGGCATTTGCTCAGCCACATTGCACGGTGCGCATGATCGATTCATCGAGCACCGATGTCGTTGGCGCGGTACGTGATGAGACCGACGGCCACGGCGCCGACATCGTCTACAACACGGTCGGCAGCCCATATTTCGAGGCCGCCAATCGGGCGATGGCGCATGGCGGACGACAGATTCTGATTGCCACCGTCGAACGCCCGGTTCCGTTCGATATCTTCCAATTCTACCGTGGCCGCCACACCTTTGTCGGTGTCGACTCGCTGGCGTTGGACGCCTGTGCTTCGGCGGCCCTGCTGCGGGAGCTATTGCCCGGCTTCGCCAGTGGCCAGCTGCGCCCGCTGTCGGTGGTGCAAAGCGCCTGTTACCCACTGGCACGCGCACTCGATGCCTATCGCGCCGTCCATTCCATTGCGCAGAATCGCGTGGTGCTGCTGCCCTGATCGGGCATAACGGGAGAACACCGATGGCGGTGGTGATCACGGTTGCACAGCAGAAGGGTGGCACGGGCAAGACGACGCTGGCTGCCAACCTCGCGGCCGCGCTGGCACCATGCCGCAAGGTCGCGCTGCTCGATATCGATCCGCAGAGGAGCCTAGGGCGCTGGCACGCGCTCCGCCGCGAACGGCTCGCGCAGGCGGCGGCGCTGGCGTTCTCCGACATCGCCGGCTGGCGCCTGCCGGCGGAAGTCGACCGGCTCAAGCGGGAACACGATGTGGTGCTGATCGACAGCCCGCCACAGCTCGATACCGACGCCCGTGTCGCGGTTCGCGCCGCCGATCTCGTGCTGGTTCCGATTCAACCCAGCATGCCCGATCTGTGGGCGGCCGAGGGCACCTTGAAGCTGGCAGCCGACGAACGGCGACGCGCGCACCTGATGTTCAATCGCACGCCGCCGACATCGAAGCTGCGCGAGGCGATCGCCGCCGATCTGTCGAGCCGGGAGGTTCCTGTGTTGCGCGCGGCACTTGGCAATCGGGCCGGCTTCGCGCATGCCTTTGCCGCCGGTCTTGGCGTGACCGAGGCCGCACCGCGTTCCACGGCCGCCACCGAGTTGCGCGCGTTGCTCGCCGAACTACAGGAGCTGACGGGATGAACCTCTGGGGATGGGTCGTTGCCTTGCACGTACTGTGCGCGGTGGTCTGGGTTGGCGGCATGTTCTTCGCCTATGTCGTGCTGCGTCCAAGCCTGTCGGCATTGGAGCCGCTCCAGCGCATAGCCATCCATACCCAAGTCTTTCGCCGCTTCTTCCTGGTAATCTGGCATGCCATGCCGCTGATCCTGATTTCGGGGTTCGCGGTGCTGTTCGGCTTCTACGGTGGCCCTGCCAATGTCGGTTGGAACATCCACCTGATGATGCTGCTCGGCCTGATCATGAGCGCGGTATTCATGTTCATCGTGTTCGGACCCTATGCACGCTTCCGCCGCACCACGGACCGGAATCGCGCGGCGGCGGCGCTCGACACCATCCGCAAACTGATCGCAGTGAACCTGGTGCTGGGCGTCATCACCATCATCGTGGCATTCCTGAGCTGAGTGCCGAGGCACGACGGAATCACCCTGCCGGACTGGTCAACGGTCCAGGCTGTTCCGGCTTCATCCCAAGCGATCGCGCCAGTACTTCGCAGCTGAATAGGATTCCCCAATGGGCTTATCGGTGCTGGTAAGGCAACTTTCAGCGGAGCCTGCGCGGTTCAGGGGTCAGCGACGCGTTGCAGATCCATCTTGCCCACTTTCCCCATTCTGGGTTAGTATTTGTGACACAATGCGCTAACTGCCAAGATTATACCTTACTCGGAGGCGGTTCGTGCGGCGACAGCGAGGCGCCGCTCGCCGCAATCCTGGGCAGCTTCTACATGAAGCTGCGGTTGTGTTCGAACCGTAAATAGCAAAGGTCATGATGTCATCGCGACAGTACTTGTCCATTTTACAATCTCAGCAAAGCGGATTTGAGTAAATGAGTGATTCGTCGACCAGCACTGGGCTGGAGATCGGCCAAGTTGTCCAAGCAATCTGCGGAGCCGGCGATTTCCTTCCGCTCGACGGTTCGGTTATCAGCCAAGCAGATTATCCGGACCTCTATCAAGCGATGAAGAGCAGCGGACAA
>JBKPOG010000022.1:0-18342 GCA_046732975.1 Pseudomonadota bacterium | reverse complement strand
CCCAAACTCCCCCTCCCCTTGCGGGAGGGGGGCGGGGGGAGGGGGCGCGGACCACCCCCGCCGAACGTGCTCAGCAAGCCGCAGCAGCCGCCACGACTCTCGAAGAGCTTCGTGCCGCGGTGGCTGAATTCGACGGCTGGGTGCTGCGCGACACCGCCAGCCACACGATCTTTGCCGAAGGAGATCCGTGCGCCCCACTGGTGCTTATCGGCGAACCGCCAGGCGCCGATGACGACAGATCGGGCCTGGCGTTCGCCGGAGCGGCGGGGGAATACCTCGATCGTATGCTCGCCGCCATTAACCTGTCGCGCACGCAACTTCTGCTGACCCCGCTGATTCCCTGGCGCCCGCCGGGAGATCGGCCGCCAAGTCCAACCGAGCTGGCACTCTGTCTGCCATTCCTGCACCGACTGATTGCGTTGGTCGCGCCCCGCCGACTGCTGGTCATGGGCCTGCTCCCATCCCGGTCGCTGTTGCCGCGCACAACCTCGCGACGTCGACCACGGGGCGAATGGATCAACGTGCCAATTCCGGGGACTTCGCTGGTGCTCCCGACCCTACCGACTTTCAGCGCCATGGAGCTGATGAAGGCGCCGGAAAACCGTCGATTGGCATGGGACGATCTTCGCCTGCTGCGTCGTACGCTGGATGAAGACGGGCCATAGCAAACGCTGCGGTGGAGCGCCGGACCGAGAAAAGACCCGCCAACTTCCAAAGATCGGAAGCAGGCGGGCTAGGTTTTCACTCAGTAGGAAGACATACAATTGCGCCGAGACGGTTTAACAAACCATTAAGAGAGCGACACGACGCTTGAGTGCCGGCAGCAGCACCTTACCCCTTCAGCATCGCGACAACCTGGTCGAGACGTCGAATGCGCGCGTACATCTTCATCGCCTTGTCGAGACTGTACGCATGGGCCGCTGCGTCGCTTCCCCAACAACACTCACGCACCACCACAGATACGATATCCAAGTTGAAGGCCTCGCGGACACTGGTCTCGACGCCGCGATTGGTCGCACCGCCACCGATAAGGATGACGTCACGTCGCAGCATGTGGAGGAGCTCGGCCACCCCCGTTCCGTAGAATGCGCTCGGCCTACGCTTGAGGAAGACGTAATCCTGAGGCTGCGGCGCAATCTCGTCGGGAAAGCCTGCGTCCGCAGACCCCTCGACCACGTTGGTCAGTGGCGGTACGCCGGTTTCTTCTGATAGGTCGGTCGGCAGCAGCACAACATCTGCACCGTCGGCGCGGCTGACAGGAGTCGTATAAATGACTGGCACGTGGAGGCTGCGGGCAAGCGTGATTATTTGCACCCACGCCTCAAGCACCGGGCGCATCGCCGCCCTGCGCGCTGGTTCTGCCGGGGTCAGCGCGCGACGGCAAACGTCATAAGCAATCAGCGCCACGCGTCGACGGTCGATGGCTTGCGATTGGGGCACCACCAGCTTTCCTCTGCTGCTTTCCCGTGTTCCGTGCAAGAAGAGTAGCGCTATTCGGCGGCAGCCGCCTCTGCGGTCTCCGTTGGCCGCCGCACCCGGACGCGGCGTATCCGCCTCGGGTCCGCATCCAATACGCGGAACTCGATGCCCGACGGATGGCTGATCACCTCGCCCTTCGTTGGCACTCGCCCGGCCAGGGTGAACACCAGTCCGCCCACCGTGTCGATATCCGCATCTCGTTCGTCTTCGGACAGCACAGGGCCCAGGCGGTGCTCGAAATCCTCCACGGGCAGCCGTGCGTTGATGTCCAGCGCTCCATCCGGACGCTCGATCACCATCGCCGCCTGTACTTCATCGTGCTCGTCCGCAATGTCACCGACAATGGTCTCGACCAGGTCCTCGATGGTGACCAAGCCGTCAACGCCACCATACTCATCTATCACCAATGCCAGATGCATGCGCTGCTGCCGCATCTGCAGCAGCAGGTCCAGCACCGGCATCTGCGGCGCCACCATCAGCGGGCGGCGCAAGAGCGCCTCCAGCGAGAACGCCTCCGGCCGGCCGACATATGCAAAGATATCCTTGATGTGGACCATACCGACGATATCGTCGAGCTGTTCGCGATACACCGGCAGGCGCGAGTGGCCTTCGGCGCGGATCTGCTGCAGCGCCTCCTCCAGCGTCACATCGACCCGCATCGCGACGATGTCGGGGCGAGGCACCATCACGTCGTCGGCGGTGGTCTCGCGCAGATGCAGCACGTTGGCGATCAGTACACGCTCCTGGCGATCGAGTTCGGGCTGCTCGCCAGCCGTCACCTGCTCTTCCGCCGCCTCCTGAACCAGTTCGGCGATCGATTCGCGCAGGGAGTGCTCCGGCTGGCGCCCGAGCATCTGCCGTAATCGATCAAGCAGTGTGTTGTGGCCGTTGCTCATGCGCGCTTCCAGGGATTGGGAACGCGCAGCCTATGCAGGATGCGCGCTTCGGCCAGTTCCATGCGGCGGGCTTCGCCTGCACGGTCGTGGTCGTGGCCGGCGAGATGCAATGCGCCATGCACCACGAGATGCGCCAGGTGGTGTGCTGGGCGCCGTCCCGCCTCGGCTGCCTCGCGGCGGACGACGCCGAGGGCCAGCAGCATCTCCGGGGCGGGCGCGGTGTAGGTCAGTACATTGGTTGGCTTGTTGCGGCCGCGATGGCGGGCGTTCAGCCGGTGCACCATGCGGTCGGCCGCCAGCACAACAGTGCCTTGCGCGCCAGCCGCGCGGGCCGCACGGGCCGCTATAGTGTCGGCACGCGGCACCAGCCGTCGCCAGGCCGGCTCCGCCACAATGACGCTGACCTCGTCTCGGATCCCCGCTTGCGCGGGGCTACGACTTGCCCCGGGGTCCATCGCCTTATTTGCCGGTCGCCTCACTCTCGCCGCGACGGCGCGCCTCGCGCCGCTTGTCGCCTTCCGCCGCCGCCCGCTGATCATACGCATCTACGATACGCGCGACCAGCGGATGTCGCACGACATCACGACTGCCTAGCCGGACTACGCCGATGCCCTGAATACCTTCCAGCGTATCCAGAGCATCGCGCAAGCCAGACCGCATGCCGGCGGGCAGATCGACCTGTGTCAGATCGCCGGTCACCACCATGCGCGTGCCCTCACCCATACGGGTGAGCCACATTTTCATTTGCACCGGCGTGGTGTTCTGCGCCTCGTCCAGGATGGCGTAGCAATGTGCGAGCGTGCGGCCCCGCATGAATGCCAGTGGCGCCACCTCGATCTCGCCATTCGCCAGCCGGCGGATCACCTGCTCGGACGGTAGCATGTCGTGCAGCGCGTCGTACAGCGGGCGGAGATAAGGATCGACCTTCTCCTTCATGTCGCCCGGCAGGAAGCCCAGCCGCTCTCCTGCCTCGACGGCGGGACGGGATAGAACGATGCGATCCACCTTGCCGGCCTGCAACATGGCCACTGCCTGGGCGACCGCCAGATAGGTCTTCCCGGTGCCCGCCGGTCCGATCCCGAAAATCATTTCATGCGTTGCCAACGCGTCGATATACGCGGCCTGCCCGGGACTGCGTGGCCCAACCACCCCCCGGCGGGTGCGGATCGCCGGCAGATCCGGCATCGGAAGCTTGGGATCGGCATCAGCCTCTGCCATGCGAATTGCCGCCTCCACTTCCGGCCGGCCCACGCTCTCACCGCGCTCCAGCCGACGCCACAGCGCTTCCAGCGTCGCCTGCGCCGCGTCGACGCGCGATTGCTCGCCGCTGATCGCGACGCGGTTGCCACGGCACGACAGGCGCACGCCAAGGGCCTGCTCGATGCGGACCAGATGGCGATCGTGATCGCCGAGCAGGAGCGGCAGCAGCGTGTTGTCACTGAACTGGAGGGTCACGGCCTTGCCGTGTGAGGAGGTTGGCGAAATGGCAGGAAACGTGGCGGACTGGCTCAAGCGCAGGCTCTCTCCTTCTTGGTATCGGTTCGGGCGTCAGCCCGGCCTTCGATCGTCATGGCCGGGCCTGGCCCGGCCACCAGGGTTCCAGACAAAGAGTTAGGCAGTGCGGCGCGAATCGCTACCGAAATTTCCCTACCGATCAACTCTTGCGATCCCGTTACATGGACCGGCTGAAGAAACGGAGAGCGCCCGGCGATCTGGCCACCATGACGACCAGAACCGGTGAACAGAACCGGCAAGGTCTGGCCGATGCAGGCGGTATTGAACCGTGCCTGCTGTTCCCGCAGCAGCACCTGGAGTTCGGCAAGGCGGCGATCCTTCTCGCCATCTGACACTTGGGCGGGGGCGCCAGCGGCGGGCGTGCCAGGACGAGGCGAATATTTGAAGCTGAAAGCCTGGGCGAAGCCAACCGAGCGGACCAGGCCCAGCGTGGCCCGGAAGTCGGCCTCGGTCTCGCCCGGATGGCCGATGATGAAATCGGACGAAAGGGCGATGTCTGGCCGTGCATCGCGCAGCTTCTCGATCAGCCGCAGGTAGTCGGCCGCGCTGTGCCGTCGGTTCATCCCCGCCAGCACCCGGTCGGAGCCCGATTGCACCGGCAGATGCAGGAACGGCATCAGCATCGGCAAGTCCCGATGGGCGGTGATGAGTTCTTCGTTCATATCGCGTGGATGCGACGTGGTGTAGCGCAGGCGATACAGGCCGGGCAGCGACGCCAATTCCCGCAGCAACCGGCCAAGGCCCCAGCTGCCGCCATCCGGCGACTCGCCGTGCCACGCGTTGACATTCTGACCGAGAAGCGTGATTTCGCGCGCCCCTTGCCCTATCAGCCGCCGCGCCTCGGCGATCACTGCTATCGCGGGGCGGCTGGTCTCGGCGCCGCGGGTGTAAGGCACCACGCAGAAGCTGCAGAACCGATCGCAGCCCTCCTGGATCGTAAGAAAGGCCGTAATCCCCTGCGGCGCAGCAGCGTGGGGGAGGAAGTCGAACTTGTCCTCGGGTGGGAAATCGGTCTCGATCACCGCGCTGCCCGCACGAGCCGCCCGCGCCACCATCTCCGGGAGCCGGTGATAGGTCTGCGGGCCCAGCACAATATCGACATACGGGGCGCGCGCCAGGATCTCGGCGCCCTCCGCCTGGGCAACGCAGCCGGCTACGGCCAGGATCATGCGCTCGCCATTTGCCGCTCGCCGCTCTTTCAGCCGGCGCAGCCGGCCGAGTTCGGAAAACACCTTCTCGGCTGCCTTGTCCCGAATATGGCAAGTGTTGAGGATCACCATGTCGGCGCCTTCCGGCACCGGCGACGGCGCGTAGCCCAGCGGGGCAAGAACATCGGCCATCCGCCCGCTGTCGTACACGTTCATCTGGCAGCCCCAGGTGATCACGTGCAGGCGCCGCAGACCAGCCTCCGGCCTGCTCATCGAGGCAGATGAGTTGGCAGACGTGCCGGTCCGGTCAAGCGTTGCAGCTCGGGTTCGTCTCCGATCCTGTGCAGCAATCTGCCAGCAAATGCGGTCATCGTGTCAATCGCTTAATCTACGCATAAACTGGCCCACCCGCGGCGTTGGCCGCCACGTCACTGGCCTCGACAGGCCGATTTTGACGCAACCTGCCCGCGCCATCGGCCACCGCCTCCCACACCGCATGTGACAACGCCTTGCGGCCAGCGAAGCGCGCAGGATCCAAAGGCGCGTGCAGCAGGATCGTGGCGCGCAGGCCCCGGTGCTGGGCGAAGCGCCAGAAATGTGTGGCGAGATCCATGTCACCGTACCAGGCGAAGACCGGGCGGCTCGCGCGGCCTGTTGGCAGGCCATCCAGCCGGTCATAGACCACCGAGACAGGCTGAACCAGCGGCGGATCAGCGGCTTCCGCGATGGCAAAGAATGAACTGCGGAACGGCAGCACGCGCGATCCATCCGAGGTAGTGCCCTCCGGAAACAGCATCAAGTTGTCGCCCAGGGCCAACCGCTCGCGCATGGCATCACGCTCCCGGCCTGTCGCGTGGCGCTGGCGAGAGATGAAGACGGTGCGACCCAATCGCGCGACGGTGCCGACGAACGGCCAACCTCCCACCTCGTCCTTCGATACGAAGCATGCATTCAGGTGGCCACCAAGCACGGGGACATCGAGCCACGACGAATGATTTGAGACAAATATAACGGGACGCCGAGTCTTGTGGTAGGCGGGGGTCCCAATCACCCGTACCCCGACCCCTAACAGCCGACAGACGACCGCCCAATAGAACCGAGCATGCGCCACCTTTGCATGCCCAGGAAGCAGGAGACAGACGGATTGGATCGCCATGCAGGGCAGCGTCCACAGCAACACCGCGACGGCGCGCCGCGCGACATGCAGAGAACCGAGCAATCGCCCTCGGTGATCAAGCGCCAATGGCAGCAGAGTGCCGGGGGGTGAGATGTCATGCTCAGTCAACAGCGGTCGGCGCGCCGCCAAACGACGCGGAGGGGATCTGTCCATGTCCTTGGCGTGTAGCTCGCTCATTGTTTCTTCATGATGGCGCATCCGTGACCCTTACCGGAAGACGACTGGGGTAGCGTTACACTCAATGCGCCGTGTTCCCCTCCTGCTGATCCTCGCCGCCACTCTGTCCCGTTCCGTCCCCACACTAGGAGCCGATCCACAGCCCTATTCCGTGACCCTAAAGCCGACCGGGAACAAGGCGATGGACAGCGCCTTGCACGATGCGTCCTCGTTGATCTCGCTGCAAGACAAGGCGCCGGTCGGCGGTTTCGCGCTCGTCGAGCGCGCCCGCCAGGATGCCGAGCGTTTCCAAACAGTGCTGCGAAGCTACGGTTACTATGCAGCGAAGGCCGATCTCACGATCGCCGGCCACCCGATCGCGGATCCGGCCCTGCCCGATATCATCAGCCAATTGCCGGCCGAACCAAAGGCCGAGATCACGGCCAGCTTCGCACCAGGCACGCAATTTCATCTGGGCAATGTCAGCATCCAGGGCGCGGTCCCAACCGACGCGCGCGATAAGCTCGGCCTCGCCTCGGGCACTCCAGCCGTGGCGGCCGACGTCCTGGCGGCGCGTGATCGCCTGCTGAACGCAGTACGCGAGGACGGCTACCCTATGGCCCGTGTCGACCTGCAGCCGGTGACCCTGCATCCGTCTGACAACGCCGTGGATGTCGTGTTCGACGCGGCGACCGGCCCGCGCGCAGATATAGGACCGATCCAGATCAATGGCCTCGAGGCGATGCACGAGGACTTTGTCCGCCGCCGCCTGCTGCTCCATCAAGGCGAACAGTTCAGCCCCTCGGCGATCGACGCGGCACGGCAGGACCTGATGTCGCTGGGCGTATTCTCGCAGGTGCGGATGGAGCCGGCCGGACAGTTGGACGCGCAGGGCAACCTGCCGATCACCATCGCCGTCACCGAACGTAAGCTGCACTCGGTCGACGTTGGCGTCGCCTACTCGACCGACCTCGGCATCAACCTCAACGCCGGCTGGCACGACCGTAATCTGTTCGGCAACGCCGAGCAGTTGAACCTGACCGGCGCCGTGGATCTCGGCGGCACCGCTGTGAATGGCCTCGGTTACCGGTTCAACGCACAATTCATTAAGCCGGATTTCCTGGCCCGAGATCAGCAGCTGGAGCTGGATCTAACCGCGTTGAAGCAGAACCTGAAGGCCTACGACCAGACCGGTTTCATCGAACAGGCGCTGCTCAACCGCAAGTTTTCGCCACATTGGAGCGGCAGCGTGGGGCTGCTGGGCGAGCAGGAAGAGGTTACCCAGGAGGGTACGACAACCCACTACAACCTGCTGGGGGTGCCGATTGTGGCACGCTACGACAGTACAAACAGCCAGTTCGACCCGACCGAGGGCGTACGCGCCAGTATCGGACTTACCCCAACTGAATCATTCGGTGGCCGCGGCGCCACTTTCTTCGTCATGCAGGCCTCTGGCTCGACCTATATCGATGTAAGCGGTGGTGGGCGGAGCGTTGTGGCGCTGCGCGGACTGGTCGGAAAGATAGCCGGAGCTGACGTATTCAGCCTGCCACCCGATCAACGATTCTATGCCGGTGGCAGCGCCACCGTGCGGGGCTACCGCTATCAGTCGATCGGACCGCAGTTTCCCGATGGCAATCCGACCGGCGGTACCGCGATCTCCGCCGGAACCATTGAGTTTCGCCAGCGTATCTTCGACACCTATGGCGTGGTGGGGTTCATCGATGCGGGTCAGGTCACCGCGAATGGCGCACCATTCACCAGTAGCTGGCGCGTCGGTGCAGGCGTCGGGTTCCGCTACTACACCTCGATCGGCCCGATCCGAGCGGACATCGCCGTGCCGCTGAACAAGCAGCCAAACGGCGACAGGTTCGAGCTGTACCTAGGCCTCGGCCAGGCTTTCTGATGCGCCGCCTCGCAAAGTGGTTTGCCTGGACCCTGGCGATTTTGATTGGCGTACCGGTGCTCCTGGTAATTGTCGTGCTCCTCGGAGCCAACACCGAGCCCGGGCGTAACCTGCTGGTCAGGCTGACCCCCGGCGTCACCGGGGGACAGGTTGCACTCGCTGGTCTCGGTGGGCGATTTCCCGATGCCCTCAAGGTTGCCACAGTCGAGCTGCGGGATTCCAAAGGCGCCTACCTCACATTGCACGACGTCGCCCTGGATTGGTCCCCGCTGCGACTGGCGAGCCGCGTACTCGAGATCGATCAGCTGACCGCAGCCAGTGGCGTACTGGCCCGCCAGCCGGAGCCTAGTTCCAGCAGCAGCAGTAGTTCCGGACTCCCGGTCACGTTGGTCGTGCAGCACGTCCAGCTCGGCCGCCTGGAAATCGCGTCAGGCCTGATCGGCGTGCCGTTGGCCTTGAGCCTCGAAGGCAGTGGCAGGCTGGATTCCTATACGGCGGGAGCCGGCCAGCTTTCCGTCACCCGTCTCGACTCGCCGGGCAGCTACAAACTGGACGCCAATGTTAATAACACGCGCGTGCACCTGCTGGTGCAAGCCAACGAGCCGCCGCACGGTCTGATCGCTGCGGCCGCGCAACTGCCGGACCTGGGCGCCATCTCTATCAACGGCATCTTGGACGGACCGCGAGACGTCGTTGCGACCCACCTCGCAATCAGGGCGGGCCAGCTCGAGGCGAGCAGCCAGGGCACTCTGGACCTCGTGCACAATGGCGCCGACTTGACGATTTCCGCCCATGCGCCGGCTATGACTCCGCGACCGGACGTCTCGTGGCAAGCAATTGCACTCGACGCCCACGTGCAGGGCCCATTCGACCGGCCCAACCTCAACGGCAGGCTGCAAATCGACCAGGCCAAGAGCGGCGACGCCGGCCTGCAGCGCCTCGTGGCCGATGTCGCCGGCGACCAGGGGCTGGTGCGGCTACACGCGACGGCGGATGGGGTGCGGGTTCCGGGTTCGCCCCCCGACCTGTTTGCCGCGGCTCCGTTCACTCTGGATGCCACCGCGCACCTTGAGGCGCCGGACCGGCCGGTTGAATTCGCCCTGCACCATCCGCTGCTGAGCGCGGATGGCTCGGCACAGGCAGCGGGCGCGATTCAGGCCAAAGTCCACCTGGTCATTCCGCAATTGGCGCCGTTTGCGGCCGTCGCCGGGGCGACGCTGGAGGGTCATACGACGCTCGATCTGAGCGGCGGGATGCAGGATGGCACCACGCAGCTTGCGGTGACCGGCATGATCGGACTGGATTCCGGCACACCGCCTGCGCCTGCCCTGCTCGGTAGTGACGCCCGTATCGACCTGCTTGCCAGCGTGCGCGGCCAGGACCTGACAATCACCCGCTTCGCGCTCAACGGCAGCGAGGCCACTGCCTCGGTGACCGGCCACGCCAGCCCAGGCAGCGTCGACCTCGCGTGGTCCATGGCGCTGTCGAATCTGGCCGCCGTACAACCGTCGCTGCGCGGGAAGTTGGCCGCGCAGGGGCACGTCGGCGGCAGTTCACAGGACCTTTCCCTGACGGCAGACATGAACGGCGAGGTGGCGACGCAGGACATCAGCAGCGGTGCGCTCAGCGTTCACCTGCAGGCGCAGGGTCTGCCATCCGCGCCCACCGGGCAACTCACCGCTCAGGGCGCTCTGCTTGGGTCACCGATCGGGCTGGCTATGGCCGCACAGCGCCAGCCAGACGGGGTGACACATCTCACGATTAGCCGCGCCGATTGGAAGAGTGCCCACGCAGAGGGTGCGGTCACCCTGACGCCACCCAACATCGTCCCCGAAGGCCGTCTGACCTTCGCGATGACCCGGCTTGCGGACCTCGAGAGCCTGGTTGGCAAACGGATCGCCGGAAGCATTGAGGCGACCCTGGACTCCACGCCGGCGGAGGCAAAGCTCGCCGTCAACGTGCGCGACGCGGGGATGCCTGGCACCGCCTCAATCACCCGCGCCACGCTGAACGTGGCGGTGACCGACCCGGCAAACCATCCGGTGGTGGATGGCGCGTTGTCGCTGGACGGTCTTTCGGCTGGGAAGCTTGGAGCCTCCGCCAACGTGCAGGCGCGGGGTCCGCTTGACGCATTGGCGGTCAGGCTGGCAGCAACTGTGCCCGATCTGTCCGGGGCGGCAGCGCGGCTGAACACAGCAGCCACGGTAAATGTGCCGCAGCGCGGCCTGACCTTGGCCTCGCTGCAGGCCGACTGGAAACATCTCAACCTTCGTTTGCTCGCCCCAGCGCATATTGATGCGGCAAACGGAGTGGCGGTGGACAATCTGCGTCTCGGCCTGCAACAGGCGGTATTGGCGGTGAGTGGCAAGGTAGGCGATACGCTGGACCTTACTGCCAGCCTGCACGATCTCCCTGCGGACCTCGCCTCGGTCGTCTCGCCGCAATTTGCCGCGAACGGGTCGATCTCTGGCGATGCGCGCCTCACCGGGACATCAGCGCGGCCCAATGGCAACGTGCGGCTCAATGCGCGCGGCGTACAGTTGAAGAGTGGGCCGGGACGGGCGATGCCGCCGGCCAACCTCACGGCAGAGGCGGTGCTGAATGGCGGCGTGGCCCGGATCGATGCGCGGCTGACGGCGGGAAGCTCCAACCTGACGCTGGCTGGAACTGCGCCAGTCACAGGCGGCGGCGCGCTGGATCTGCGCACTACGGGCGTGGCCGACCTCGCGATGATCGAACCACTGCTGGCGGCCAGTGGGCGCCGCGTGGCGGGCAAGATGAATCTCGACGCCCGCATAACCGGCACGCAGGCCGCGCCGCGCGTTGCGGGTATCGCGCAACTCGCCGGCGGCGAGGTGCAGGACTATAGCGCGGGCTTCAACCTGCGAGCCATTGCCGCCACCGTACAGGCCGACGGCGAGCACGTCCGGCTCGCCCGGTTCTCCGCCCAGGCAGGGTCCGGGACAGTCAGCGGGTCCGGTACAATTGGTCTCGCGGCACCGATGCCGGTCGATCTCACCTTCACCGCCCAGAACGCCACGCCGGTCGCCAATGACATGCTGACCGCGCGGCTTGATGCGAACCTCACCATCGCCGGCGAGGCCGAGGAGAATCTGACGGTGCGGGGCACGGTGCGGGTGCGCCGGGCCGACCTGCAGATCCCGGACCGGCTGCCGCAGAGCGTTGCCGTGCTTCCGGTGCGCAATCCCAACGCGCCGCAGCAGGCTCCGGCAAAGACAGCGCCGGCTCCGGAGATCGGCCTGAACCTGACGATCAACGTGGACCAGATGCTCGTCGCGGGCCACGGACTGGACGCCGAGTTGGCTGGTGCCATCCAGGTCCATGGCACGGCGGCCAATCCGCAGCCCAGCGGCGGCCTGAAGCTGCAACGCGGCACCTTCGACGCGGTCGGCCAGAGCCTGCGGTTCAGTGAAGGCAGCGTCGACTTCATCGGCGCGGGCATCTCCGACCCTGCGCTTCACTTCGTCGCCAACACCACCTCCAACAGCATCGTCGCCACGCTCACGGTCGAAGGTACGGCGCGCCATCCAAAGATTACGCTCAGCAGCGTGCCCGAACTGCCGCAGGACGAAATCCTGGCGCAGATCATGTTCCATCGCAGCACATCCCAGCTCAGCCCAATCGAGATCGCACAGATTGCGGCAGCGCTGGCCTCGTTCTCCGGCGCGATCTCCAACGATCCGCTGGCCAATTTGAGCAAATCGCTGGGTCTCGATCGGCTCTCAGTCGGCACAAACAACGCGGGAGCGGCCACGGTGCAGGCCGGCAAGTACGTCGCCCCTGGGCTTTACCTGGGTGCCAAGCAGAGCGCCTCGGGCGGCACCCAGGCGGCGCTGCAGTACGACATCACCAGGGGCCTGAAGCTCGAGACCACCGCCGGCATGGGGGGCGGGAACACCCAGGGTTCGAGCGACAGCGGCGGCTCGAGCATTGGGCTCACCTATCAGTTCGAGTATTGATATTTGCCCGCGGCAACGGGCCCCTATAACAGAGCGGTCAGGTGCAACAACTCCCGTGAGGGACATGCAGCCAATCGCAACGATGCTTCGTGCCGTGCCGGGGTTCGCCGAACTTGACGAGGCCGCGCTGGACCACGTCTCGGCCGCGGGCGACGTGGCGGAGGTCGACGCCGGCGATGTACTGTTCCGCGAGGGCGCCTTGCCCGAGTCGCTGTACGTTCTGCTCGATGGGACCGTCAGCCTGACCGGGACGGCAGCTGATGCGTCCAGCACCGTGATCGACATCCTCGGGCCAGCGAGCAGCTTCGTCCTGGCCAATGTGCTCGCCGGCGAACCCTACCTGATGGGCGCAGAGGCAGTATCGGAGGCGTCGGTCGTCCGCATTGCAGCGCAGCCGATGAGAGACATCGTCACGGCGCAGCCTGCCGCCGCTATCGCAATGATGCGCGCGATGTCAGCCGAACTCGGCAACATGACGCGGCAGATTGTGGACCTGAAGGTTCGGGTGGCGGCGCACCGGCTGGGAACGTTCCTGCTGAGCCAGGTCAAGGAACCCACCGCGACAAGCGCAGATTTCCGCCTCCCGGTGACCAAAGGGCTGCTCGCCCCCTGGCTCGGTTGTCGGGCCGAGAATCTCTCGCGGGCATTCATGGCGCTGCGTGCGTATGGCGTCGAAACGCATGGCTCGCGCGTGACGCTGCACGACGTTGCCAGATTGAAGACTTATGTCGGGTTGTCGGACAGCGTGCGGCCCGAGGTCGTGAGCCTGCGCGAGCCTGTCGAGAAGGTCTTGGGCGACGCGTTCCGACTGCGGCGGCGCGAAAAAAGGCGCTGAGCGCCGCCTGACGAGGATCGGCCATGCTGACGATCAGCTTCATCGGCTCCCCGCTGGAAACGATCATCTGCCTGCTGTGCGTCGTCACCAGCCTGCTGTGCGCCTATCTGTTGGGGCGCGCCTATACGCGTGGACGGACCAGATTGCTGATTTGGAGCGCGATCTGCTTCGCGATGATGGCACTGAACAACCTGGTCCTGGCAATCGACGTTCTGCTGCTCCCCGAAGTTGATCTGACGATCCCGCGCGCTGTCACGGCGCTGCTCGCCGTTACTGTGCTTCTCTACGGCTTCATTTGGGAAACTCCGTGATCGGGTGGGATTTCGCAATCTACCTGTCCGGCCTGATCACGATGGGTTACCTGGCCTGCGGACTGTTCTTCGCCAAGTTTTGGTGGCGCAGTCGCGACCTTCTTTTTCTCGCATTTGCTGTCGCCTTTTGGCTCATGGCCGCGGACAGCACCCTGCTGGCCATGTTGCCGCCGCAGGATGAGAGACGGGTCTGGGTCTATCTTCTTCGGGTGCCCGGCTACCTGCTGATCGTCCTGGCAATCGTGCGCAAGAACACGGGGGGCGCCGACCGGGAGTGATCATAGGGCACTCCGGCACCTACGTCGGAGGCCTTGGCCCTCTTCACCTCTCCCTAAGCTTGGGATCCAGCACGTCGCGCAGGGCGTCTCCGAACAGGCTGACGCCGAACACCGTCAAAGCGATCGCCAGCCCTGGGAAAACCGCGATCCACGGCGCCGTTGAGGCATATTCCTCGGCGCCGCCCTGCAGCATAAGGCCCCAGGCCGGCGTCGGTTCCTGCACGCCCAGCCCCAGGTAGGACAACGACGCTTCGGCCAATATCGCCTGGCCAACGAATGCCGTTAGCATGATCAGGAAAGGCGCCATCACATTGGGCACCATGTGGCGCAGGATGATGCGCGAATGGCTGAAACCACAGGCGCGCGCGGCATCAACATAGGGGATTTCGCGGATCGCCAGCGCGCTGGAACGAACGACGCGCGCGCAGCGCGGGATCAGCGGAATAGTGATGGCGATAATAACGTTGTGCACGCCGGTGCCGAAGATCGCCACCATCGCCAACGCCATGATGATGAGCGGAAACGCCATGACAATGTCGAAGATGCGCTGAAAGACAAGGTCCAGCGCTCCGCCAAAATACGCGCTGGCGACCCCAAGCACTAGGCCGGCGAACCCGCCGACGATGGCCGACGTGAGGCCAACGATCAACGCGGTGCGTGCGCCATAGATGATGCGCGACAGCAGGTCGCGGCCGAACTGATCGGTGCCCAACCAGTGCGTCCAACTCGGCGCCTCGGTCATCGCCATGAAGTCGTTTGCGGTGGGACTGTACGGTGCCAGCAGCTCGGCGAACGCGCCGGTCGCCGCCATGATGATCACGATCAGCATGCCGAATGCGCCCAATGGCTCGCGGCGGCAGAAGTGCAGCGTGGCATGCCAGAACGAGCGCCGGAGTTCAATTTCGTCCGCGGTAATGCCGGAACCGGCGACCGGCTGGCCTTGCACAGTAATGGACATGCGCGGTCTCCCTATACCCGTGCCCGTGATCAGGCGAAGCGAATGCGCGGATCGAGCCACGCATAGCACAGGTCGACGATCAGGTTGCTGAACACGAAGATGACGACGGTCAGCATCACCAGCGCCTGCGTCAGCGTGTAGTCCTGGTTCTGCACCGCCTGGACGAACAGGCGTCCGATGCCGTTCAGGTTGAACACCTGCTCGGTGACAACCAGGCCGCCGATCAGGAAGGCGAACTCGATGCCGATCACGGTGACCACCGGCAGCAGCGCGTTCTTCAATGCGTGCCGGTTGATCACCAGCTTCTCGATCAGGCCCTTGGCGCGGGCGGTGCGGATATAATCCTCCCGCAGCACCTCCAGCATCGCCGACCGCGTCATCCGCATGCTGACAGCCGCATAGCGATAGCCGACCGTGATCGCCGGCAGGAAAGCCATCGACAGGTTGCGGATCGGGTCCTGCCAGATCGGTACGTAGTCGATCGGCGGCATCCACGGCCTGCCGGTGATCGCGTTGGTCAGGTCAAGCACGAACAGGATCGAGATGATGCCGAGCCAGAAAGACGGCGTGGCTATCCCGCCAATCGCAAGAGTGCGGACCACTACGTCGAGCCAGGTGTTCTGCTTCAACGCCGAGATGGTGCCGAGTGGCACGGCGATCAGGATGGCGATCACGGTGGCCAGCAATGCGATCTCCAGCGAGATCGGCAACCGGGTCAAGATCTCCAGCGACACGGGTTTGCCCGACCACATCGATATTCCGTAGTTGAACGTGAAAATTCCCCACAGGAAGTCGAGGAACTGCACGATCAGCGGTCGGTCGAGACCGAGCTCCAGATGACACTGCGTCACCGCTCGCGGGTCGAAGGTACTGCCGCCCGACCCCAAGCGCACCACGCAGATGTCGCCGGGGATCAGCCGCATCAGGATGAACACGAGTGCCGCGGCGCCGATCAGTGTCGGGATTACCAGCAGCACTCGCTTGGTTATATACTGATACACGTGCTCAGCCGTTCGGTGCTTCGTCCAACCAGATATTCGACAGGTCCTGGTTGATATAGTGACTCGGACCGATCTTCCAGCCGTGCACATAGGAACGCTCGGGGATCTCGCGGTACCACCAGATCATTGGGAACTCCCGTGCCTCGGTATCGATGATGCGGGTCTCGTACTGTCGCATCAACGCGCGCTGCTTGGTGAAGTCGGTCTCGCGCAGCATCTTGTTGTAGATATCCACCTCTTCAGGATCGCTATAGCCGCCGTAGTTCTCCACGAACACATCGTGCGGCAGGTATTTCTGGGTATCCAACACGGGGTTAACGACGCTATTGCAGTTGGCCTCGACCACGACATCGAAGTCGCCGCTTCGCATCGACTGGAACCACGGGCCGGTCGGTTCCACCTTCTGTGTCGCGGTCACGCCGATTTTGCTCCACTGATCGACCAGCCAGGTGCCCACGTACTTGTATGGCTGATCGACATTGCGGTTCAGCAAGTCAAAGTGCAGGTTCTCCTGGCCGGCCTCCTTGAGCAGACGCCGCGCCTCGGCGCGTGACTTCTCGATGTCGGGCCAGAAGCCTGCTAGCTTCTGCAATTCCTCTTTGGTGGCCGCCAGTGGCGAGCCGGGGAATACGATGCCGCCGACAGTGTGCACGTTGGCGATCTTCGACAGCGCAGGCGCGCCGTTCCACTGATCCACCGCAAGCAGCAGCGCCTTGCGCACACGAACGTCATCGAATGGCTTGCGTCGCTCGTTGGGCGTGACCAGGCTGCCGCAGTTCCAGTCGCTGGTCTGCACCTTCACCTTGTCGCCGAGTTCCCGCTTCAGGTCATTGATTGCCGAGGGGGGCAGTCCCCGGAATTCCATCGCCGCGCGGCCGGAGTGGATCGCCTCCACGCGTACCACCTGCTTGGCTGCGAAGATGCCAACAAAGCCATCAAGGTAGGGCATTCCCTTGTGATAGTAGTCGGGATTGCGTTCGCCTTTGATGTCCTGGCCGATGTCATAGGCAACAAACTTGAATGGGCCTGAGCCCATCACGTGCTGTTCGAACCAGTGCGGGTCCTTATCGAGGATGGCCTTGGGGTAGATGGCCGCATAAGGATCCGCGAGTGACGGCAGGAAACTGGTCGTGGCAAATTTTAGCTTGAACACCACCGTCGTGGCGTCTGGGGCGTCGACCGAATCAACCACCGAGTACCAGTTGGCGCGCGCGCTCAGCACGCCTTGCCGCGGGAAGACGATCTCGTGCCAGCTCGCAGCGACATCCGCTGCGGTGAGCGACGAGCCATCGTGGAACTTCACGTCCGTGCGGATCTTGAACGTATAGGTCTTGCCGTCATCGGTCGGCTTGGGAATCGAGGTGCACAGGTCACAGACGAATTGCGTGGTGTCGGAGGGGTTCTCCGGATTGACCCGCATCAGCACGCTGTAGAACGGGGCGATCGCGTGCACCAGCGCGAATGTCGCCTCGCGGTGAAGGTCCAGGCTCGGCGGCGCGTCCGCCGGGATCATGTAGGTAAGCGTGCCGCCGCGCTTGGGTGTTGCTTCTTCGGTATTGGCCGCTGTGGCTGGGCCGGCCACGATGACCGCTCCAAGCCAAGCCGCAAACAAGACTGATCGCATTGTTGCTGCCTCCCTTGTTGTCTGCCCCTGGCCTCGTCCTCTTATTGTTGGCAGTGATCGCACGTCGCTGCCCGCCGCGAAATCCGCCGGGCGATCTCCAGCGCCCTAACCGGCTGGCGCCTCGTCAAGCCAGATGTTGGACAGATCCTGATTGATGAAGTGGCTAGGCCCGATCTTCCAGCCACGAACGTAGGATCGCTCAGGTATCTCACGATACCACCACAGCATCGGGAACTCATGCGCTTGGCTATCGATGATCCGCGCCTCATATTGCCGCATAAGGGCCCGCTGTTTGCCGGAGTCGGTCTCTCGCAGCATCCTCTCGTAGATATCGACCTCCTCCGGATCGGCGTAGCCGCCATAGTTGGCTGCGAACTTCTCGCGCGGCAGGTATTTCTGGGTATCCAGCACCGGGTTTACCACGCTGTTGCAGTTTGCCTCGACCACGACGTCGAAGTCTCCGCTGCGCATCGCCTGCAGCCATGGGCCGGTCGGCTGGACGCGCTGCGTTGCGGTCACGCCGATCTTGCTCCACTGATCGACCAGCCAGGTGCCGACGTATTTGTATGGCTGATCGACATTTCGGTTGAGCAGCTCCAGGCGCAAACCCTCTGCACCGGCTTCCTTCAGTAGGCGGCGGGCCTCGATACGCGACTTCTCAATATCGGGCCAGAACCCTGCCAGTTTCTGCAGCTCTTCCTTGGTCGCCGCAAGCGGCGAGCCAGGGAATACAATGCCGCCCACGGTGTGCACGTTGGCGATCTTCGACAGCGCCGGTGCGCTGTTCCACTGGTCGATGGCCAGAAGCAGCGCACGGCGCACGCGCACGTCGTCGAACGGTTTGCGCCGTGCGTTGGGCGTGATCAGGTTGCCGCAGTTCCAGTCGTGGGTTTGCACCTTGATCTTGTCGCCGAGTTCCCGCCGCAAGTCGCTGATCGCGGATGGCGGGAGACCGCGGAACTCCATCGCCGCACGGCCGGAGTGGATAGCCTCCACCCGCACGACCTGCTTCTCGCTGAAGATGCCGACGAACGCATCAAGATACGGCAGGCCTTTGTGGTAGTAGTCCGGATTGCGC